>DATCVB010000039.1:0-145839 GCA_036567185.1 Methylotenera sp. | reverse complement strand
GTTTGAAAAAACACTGAAGCGTTCGCTACGCCAAGTACACATTGCAGGGGAGAAGGTCTTTGTTGATTACGCTGGCCCTACCGTACCGATACACAATATGCGCACTGGCGAAATACAGCACGCACAGATATTTGTCGGTGTGTTAGGCGCATCAAATTACATATATGCAGAAGCGGTCTGGAACCAGCGTCGAGAGAACTGGATTGCTTCGCATGTGCGTATGTTTGAGCATTTCGGCGGCGTGCCCGTGATGGTGGTTTGCGATAATTTGAAATCCGCAGTCACCAAAGCGAGCCGTACCGAGCCAGTCATTCATCCTACTTATCTGGATATGGCAGCACATTACGGTACCGCGATTTTCCCGGCACGTGCATACAAACCCAAGGACAAATCCAAAGCCGAGGGTGGTGTATTGATCGTTGAGCGCTGGATATTGTTCCGGATCCGTAAACATAAATTTACCAGTCTGGCTGAGCTGAATGCAACAATAAAATCTCTGTTATTAGATGTCAACAACCGTTCCTTTAAAAAGCTGCCAGGTTCGCGTCAGAGTGCATTCGACAGTCTGGATATGCCAGCGCTTAAACCATTAGTGAGCCAGCCTTACCAATTTAGAGAGTTCCTAAAAGTACGCGCAGGCTTTGATTATCACGTTGAAATTGATCAGCACTTTTATAGTGTGCCGCATGCATTGGTTCGTAAACAACTGGAAGCTATTTTAACCGCAAGCACCATTGAAATACTGCATGGTGGTAAGCGAGTAACCAGTTGGGCGCGTAGTTATGAAGCTGGAAAGAAATCGACAGATACCCTGCATATGGAAAGCGCACATCGGCATTTTGCACAATGGGATAGTGAGCATGAGCTTCGCTGGGCACTATCTGTCGGCGTTAGCACCCACGCATTTTTACAAGTCGTATTCTCAAAAGCACCGCATCGAGACTTTAGTTATCGTTGGGCAAACTCGATCAAATCATTGTCTCGTGAGTATGGGCATGAACGATTGGAGGCCGCTTGTAAGCGTGCATTAGAGATTGGTGCCACTGCAACCATGAATGTGCGCTCCATTCTTAAAAACAATCTGGATCAGAATGCTAACAAGTTAGCCACGGCAGAAGAGGCCGCCTTTGATCATGACAATATTCGCGGCGCGGATTATTACCACTAATTATTATTAGAACCATTCACTCATCACAAAAGGATTAATTAATGTTAACGCAACAAACTATAGACAAACTCTCCGTAATGAAATTAAACGGCATGATCAAAGGTTTTGAAGATCAACTTTCTAGTGCTTTGGCACAAGGATTGTCATTTGAAGAACGTTTTGGCATGCTGGTTGATCAGGAGCAGACTTTCCGAGAGAATCAGCGGCTTAAACGGCTTCTAAAAACCGCCAAGTTAAAGGCGAATGCCTGTGTCGAAGACATTGACTATAGCCATAATCGTGGTCTGGATAAGGCTCAAATGGCTTCACTTAATAGCTCTGATTGGATCAGTCGTGGGTTTAATCTGATTTTGACCGGACCAACTGGTTGTGGCAAAACCTGGATTGCGTGTGCGCTCGGCAATCAAGCCTGTCGTCATGGATTGTCGGTGTTATTTCAGCGTGTGCCGTTGATGCTTGAGGAATTACAATTAGGTCATGCTGACGGAAGTTTCCGTAAAAGGCTAATGGCCTTGGCAAAGGTGGATTTGCTGATATTAGATGATTTTGGGGCTGCTACGCTCAATGCGCAAAGTCGTGGCGACTTACTGGAAGTCATCGATAGTCGTTCTGGGGGTAAGGCAACAGCCATTACCAGTCAAATTCATGTTGAGTTATTGCATGATTACTTGAGTGGTGGAAACCCGACCATAGCTGATGCTATTCTTGATCGCTTAGTCAGCGGGGCATTACGGATTAATCTAAAAGGAGATTCTATGCGTAAGTTACGCGCTTTGAAACTTTAATTGCTGAGTAATCCATATAAAAACAAAAGCCACTGCTTGATTCAATATCGGCAGTGGCCTTTTTGAGACTGTTATAGGTGGCTTTTTTGCTATTGTTATGAGTGGCTACTTTAGGTAAGAATACGCATTAATCTAGCCTACGTTGCTGCAAGTTGACTCAATTCTTTAGTCACCACTCTGAATAGCTCCTTTGGATCTGCATCATTTCGTTCAATCAAATACGCAAGAGTGATTAACGTTAGGGGGTGTATTCCCATAACGCTGGCTAAATCTTCAATTTTATCTAGCGTTGGATTCTTAAGTCCTCGTTCAAGAGTACTCACATAAGTGCGGCTAGAAACATTAGAAAAGTCTTCTTGTGTTAGCCCGCTAGCTGCCCTAGCTTGTTTTAACGCTGCTGCAAAAGCCTCTTTGATATCCATAGAAGGTCCTTAAAATTAGACCTCTATCTAGCCAAAACTAACACTATAGGACTACAATCTATAGTGTTCATTTTGTTAATACTTCAGGATAAAATATGTTTCAAACCCACGAAAGCGCGAAATTACCGATTTTCTGGAAAGATCTAGAGGAAAGTTTTTATAGCTACGCTGAGTTAATGGTGAACTCAAGTTGGTTTTACGCCGATTGCAAAGTGTCGGATGGTGTTGATACGGTTACATCAACCTACCTATTATCAATGTCATCTCAAATAAAAGATTTAATCAACAATCCGGATATTACTATTAGATCAATTTACATAGTTTCTCCTCCCTACCTTAACGGAACGGAGTCTTGGCACATGGGCCCACTCGCCAAAGTAAGCGTTGGAAAGATAACTTATGATGATCACGAAAGTAATATTGAAATTTATGAACTGAAAAGTGGTGAAATACTTTACTCATCCAGTGACATTGATAGCCATGAACAGATTGAAGACATCAAAGTTGTTTACAGTTAAGTCTACAACACAGACTTTAATTTAGCGCAGAATGTAAAAAATCTGGGGCAAGGTCCAAAAAATTAATTGTAAAAATCCCCAGCTCTTTTCAAGGCGTATACGTGCCATGATTTAAATTGTCTCGTGCCGCATTGATATTATTTGCAGAAATCCGCTTTACCTTATAATAGCTTCATAATCACTAGAAGAATAAGCTATGTCAGAAGAACAACGTCGTCAGCTCCAGCAGCAGCTATGGAATATCGCCAACACCCTGCGTGGCAAGATGAATGCCGATGAGTTCAGGGATTACATTCTAGGATTCATCTTTTACAAATACCTCTCTGAGAAAATCCACCGCTTCGGTGACTCCGTGCTGGAAGCGGATGGATTAATGTTTGCAGTACTCAATGAAAATACACATGAGGGTGCAGCACTGATAGATGCCGTGCATGATGCTGCCATCAGTGAACTGGGGTACTTTTTAAAGCCCTCTGAGTTATTCCATGCCGTTGCCATGAAAGGCAGCAATCAGCTGGATACGGACAATGCCGGTGACAGTCATAACTTTATACTGGGTGATCTGACACGTATCTTAAAAAACATAGAGCAAAGCACTCTGGGTACAGACAGCGCCGATGATTTCAGCAACCTGTTTGAAGATCTGGATCTCACTTCATCCAAGTTGGGCGCTACTGAAAAAGCCAAAAATGACCTTGTGGCGAAAGTGCTGGTACATCTGGACAAAATTGACTTTAATCTAGCAGATTCAAATGCAGATGTATTGGGTGATGCCTATGAATACCTGATTGGCGAGTTTGCCTCAGGTGCCGGTAAAAAGGCTGGTGAGTTCTATACACCGCAGCCGGTTTCAACCTTGTTGGCCAAACTAGTCACCAGTACCAATAAGAACCTTAAAAGTGTATATGACCCAACCTGCGGCAGCGGATCACTCTTGTTACGGGTAAAGCGTGAAGCCAATCAGGTGGATAAGATTTACGGCCAGGAACTCAACCGCACCACGTACAACTTGGCACGTATGAACATGATTCTGCATGACGTACATTATGCAGATTTCGATATACGTCAGGAAGACACTCTGGAACATCCGCAGCATCGAGACTTACGCTTTGATGCGATTGTGGCCAACCCCCCATTCTCCACACAGTGGAGCGCCAGCCAGTTGCATATGAGCGACGATCGTTTTAGCGTCTATGGCAAACTAGCACCGAGCAGCAAGGCCGATATGGCGTTTGTACAGCACATGGTCTATCACTTGGCAGAAGACGGCTGCATGGCGGTGGTATTGCCACATGGTGTGCTATTCCGTGGTGCGGCAGAAGGCCATATACGCCAATACCTGATTGAACAGATGAACTGCCTAGATGCCGTGATTGGTTTACCTGCCAATATTTTCTATGGCACGACTATCCCTACCTGTGTATTGGTATTCAAGAAATGCCGTAAGCACCCTGACAACATTCTATTCATTGATGCCAGCCAACACTTTGATAGGGTTAAAACACAAAACATCTTACGCCCAGAGCATATTCAAAAGATTGTTGATGCCTACATCGCCAGAACGAATGAAGACAAATATAGCCATGTAGCAAGCCATGCCGACATTAAGGCAAATGATTACAACCTGAATATTCTTAGATACCTTGATACGTTTGAAGCAGAAGAAGCAATTGATCTAAGTGTAATTTCAGCACAGTTGATTGAGCTAGATAAAGCTAGTCATGCTGCCGATGTAACGATTGGAGCATTCTGCAAAGAGTTGGGTATTGAGCCTCCGTTTGCGGTGGAGGGCTAATTTATGGCTGAACCTCAATTAAGATTTCGAGACGTTAAGAGTTCAGAGTGGAAGCCTGTTAGGCTTGACTCAATCATAGAAAAAGCAAGCTTACCCGTCAAAGTTGAAACTGCGAAATATTACAGAGAAATTGGTATACGCTCGCATGGTAAAGGTATTTTTCATAAGGAACCGATAATTGGGCGTGAGTTGGGAAATAAACGAGTCTTTTGGGTACAGCCAGAGGCTTTGGCTTTAAACATTGTTTTTGCATGGGAGCAAGCAGTAGCTTTAACTTCTAAAGATGAAGAGGGGTTTATAGCTTCTCACCGCTTTCCAATGTTTTTACCAAAGAATAACACTTGCTCTACAAGATTCCTGAAGTACTTATTTTTAACAAAACGAGGAAAAACTTATTTAGAGTTAGCATCACCAGGTGGGGCTGGCAGAAATAAGACATTAGGTCAAAAAAACTTCGATGAACTTATTGTGACTGTCCCTTCAGTTCAAGAACAAACCAAAATCGCTAACTTCCTCACCGCTGTTGATGAGAAAATCACACAGCTCACACAAAAATCCAACCTGCTAGCCCAATACAAAAAAGGTGTGATGCAGAAGATTTTTAGGCAAGAACTACGTTTTAAAGATGATGATGGGCGGGAGTTTCCGGAGTGGAAGGAAAAGCAACTTGGTGAAGTTGCAATTATCAATCCCAAAACCAATTCTTTGCCAAACGAATTTGTTTACATAGACTTAGAAAGTGTAGAAAAAGGTAATCTTTTAAAAGAAACCTTAATTAGAAAAGATGATGCGCCAAGTCGCGCACAAAGAAGACTAGAAAAAGAAGATGTATTATTTCAAATGGTTCGCCCATATCAAGGCAACAATTTATTTTTTGATAAATCGGGTGAATATGTAGCCTCTACTGGGTATGCTCAAATTCGTCCGTACGAAAATGCTCGTTTCATTTACCATTATTTGCACCTAGAGAGTTTTGTTGCTGAAGTAATTAATCGCTGTACAGGCACAAGCTATCCGGCTATTAACGCTAATGATTTGGCAACTATCTCAGTTCAAATACCATGCCTAAAAGAACAAATTAAAATCGCCAATTTCCTCACTGCGATTGCCGATAAAATCACCCAAACCCAAGCTGAGCTTGATGCTATGAAGCAATACAAGCAAGGCTTGTTACAGCAGATGTTTGTATAATCTATGGAGGAAGATAAATTCAAAGCTGTATTTTATGATCGTTTAGAGTGGATAGATAAGGTACTTCACGGCGAGGGTGTTCCTGTATATGGTCGACCTTTAAAAGCATCATTTTTGTTTTTAAATGCATGTGTTAAAGAAGTCAGCATTGGGACAAAGGAGGACTTTGTAAAACATGAGGCATTTAGCATTCTTGTTGGTCACGCACAGAATTGGTATGAACAAAAATATGGATCATTAGCAAACAAAAAAAACAAACAAAAGTTAAGTGGATTAGCAAAATTCTTAAATGAATATGTTCTACTCGAAATTCCTACCACATTGTCAAAAGTAGAAGTACCAAATGAAACTGCATGGTTAATTTTTCCAAATGAAATGCATCATCAGGAATTTTTTACTAGTTTTTATGATGGTGAATTGCCACTCAATAAGCTATCAACTGATGAACTGGCTGACTTTCAAACACTTATCAAGCACTCAGTGAATTGTAGTAGGAAGATTTCTTTAAATCTGAATTTAGCTAGCATGTTGTCAGATGAAGGCTATGCGATGAGAAATACTATATGGACTCACGTAGAAACTGCAATAACAAATATATTAACTCAAGAGCTTGATAAGTGCTCCGCTGCAGGCTGGGAGTTGTTTTTAGCCATTGAGAAGATGTTGAAAATATATTTAAGTCAATTTGATGTTTTTAAAAATACCCACGATATTGAAGCCTTAGTTAGAGCCGCAAAAAATGTGGGTTTAGATATTAATTACGACAACATTAAAAAAAGTCTTCTTGAATATACATATCACGACTTTATAAAAATGAGATATGCGGAGTTAAAAATTGACCATAATCAGGCGTATTGCTTATACAAAAATACACTAGATGTTTTACTCCTGATCTCTGAAAATATAAAGAGAGAGTTTGAAATGAACAACGCAGCATTTCTTATAAAAAAAGCACCTTGGGCTAGGTAATTTATGTCCACGCAATCCGAATACGTCCTCGAACAAAGCCTCATCCAGCAGCTGGAGGGCATGGAATACGAGCGTGTATGCATTGACGATGAAGCTGCCATGCTGGCGAATCTCAAGCGTCAGTTAGAGGTTCACAACAAAGGCATTACGCTCGCCGCAAAAGAGTTTGAGCGTGTCCTGTTTCACCTCAATACCGGCACTATCGTAGAGCGTGCCAAGATCCTGCGCGACAAGTTCGCATTGCGCCGTGACGATGACAGCGTGGTTTACCTGAGTTTCCTTAATTGTGATGATTGGTGCATGAATGAGTTTCAGGTTACTAATCAGATCAGCATGGAAGGCAAGCGCAAGAATCGCTATGACGTGACGATTCTGATTAACGGCCTGCCACTGGTACAGATTGAACTCAAGCGCCGTGGTGCTGAGCTAAAAGTGGCCTTTCACCAGATTAACCGCTATCAGCATGAATCCTATGATGCCAGTCATGGTTTATTCCAGTATGTGCAGCTATTCATCATCAGCAATGGTGTCAATACCAAGTATTTCTCCAATAACAAAGAGCAGGCATTCCAGCAGACCTTTTTCTGGACGGACAAGGACAATAGCCGCTTATCGGATTTAAAAGACTTTGCTGCCGAGTTCTTGAAGCAATGCCATATCGCAAAGATGATCACCCACTACACGGTGATTACCGAGAGCGGTGTGATCAAGGTATTAAGGCCATACCAGTTCTATGCCACTGAAGCCTTGGTGGATAAGGTTAAGAACAGTAATGACAATGCCTATATCTGGCATACCACCGGCTCAGGTAAAACCCTGACCTCGTTCAAAGCCAGCCAGATCATCCAGAAGATGCCCAAAGTGCATAAGGTGCTGTTCGTGGTGGACAGGAAAGACCTCGACTTCCAAACCGCACGGGAATTTAACGGCTTTAGCAAAGGCAGTGTCGATAGCACCACCAATACCCACCACCTCGTAGAGCAACTGAAAGATGATAGTACCAAGCTGATCGTGACCACGCTGCAGAAACTCAACAATGCGATTATGAAAGAGCATTACCTGGAGCGCATCCAGCACCTCAAGGATAAGAAGTTCGTCTTCATCTTTGATGAATGCCACCGCAGCCAGTTTGGTGAAACCCACCAGAACATCAAACAGTTCTTCAGCAACGCGCAAATGTTTGGTTTTACCGGCACGCCTATCTTTGCTGATAACCAGAGTGCTGCCACTGGCTTATTCAAAACCACTAAAGACCTGTTTGATGAATGCCTGCATAAGTATGTGATTGTGGACGCCATCAAAGATGAAAACGTACTGCGCTTTGCGGTGGAGTATGTCGGCAAGTATCAATACAAGGACAGTGCCAACAAGCTTGATATTGAAGTTGAGGATATTGATACCAAGGAACTGCTGGAAAGTCCCCAGCGCTTGGAAAAGATCACCGACTATATCTTGCAGCACCATGCCCAAAAAACCAAGCGCCCTGACTTCACGGCGATGTTCTGCGTCAACAGTATTGATACTCTGACCAAGTATTACGCGCTGCTCAAACAAAAACAGGCTGGCGCACTCAATCCACTCAAGATAGCCACCATCTTCAGCTATGCCGCCAATGAAGAAAACCCAAATGCCAATGGCTTAACTGATGGCTTGCTGCCGGAAGAATCCCCGGATGTACCGACCGGTGCGCAGATCAACCAGCACAGCCGTGACAAGCTGGATGAGTACATTGATGATTACAACAAACTGTTCGGAACCAAATACAGCACAAGCGACAGCCAGTCGTTCTACAACTACTATCAGGACATCGCCAAGCGCGTAAGAGCAGGTGAAATTGATATTCTGCTGGTGGTGAACATGTTCCTGACCGGCTTTGACAGCCCACGTCTGAATACGCTGTATGTGGACAAGAACCTGAAATATCATGGATTGGTACAGGCGTTTTCACGCACCAATCGCATCCTGAATGACAAGAAGTCACAAGGCAACATCGTCTGCTTCAGAAACCTGAAAGCCGCGACCGATGAAGCCATTGCCCTGTTCTCGAACAAGAATGCTAAAGAGACAGTGCTGCTGGATCCGTATGAGGATTACGTAGCTAAATTCAACAAGGCAACCGAAGAACTGCTCGCGATTGCGCCGACGGTGCAAAGCGTCGATGCCTTGCCAGATGAAGAAGCCCAGCTGGCATTTGCCACCAAGTTCAGAGAGCTGCTGCGTATTAAGAACATACTCACCACCTTTGCCGATTTCAAGGATGCTGAACTCAATATCGAAGCGCAGACATTTGAAGACTACAAGAGCAAATACCTGGATCTGCACGATAAGGTTAAAAAAGACCACGATACCGAGAAAGCTTCAATTCTTGATGACGTGGACTTTGAGTTAAGCCTGATCCACCGCGACCAGATCAACGTTGCCTACATCCTCAATTTACTGATTACCTTACATAAGCTAGACCCTGCAGAAGCCAAGAAACGTCAGAAAGAGATTATTGACCTGGTAGCCGGTGAAGTACAGCTACGTAGCAAACGCCAGCTTATCGAGCAGTTCATCGAAGAGAATCTGCCTAAACTGCAGCTGGACGATAACGTGATTGGCGAATTTGAAAGCTACTGGGTGCAAAATAAACATGCAGCCCTCACCAAGTTGTGCCAGGAAGAAAATATCCAGCCAGAAGCGCTGGAAAAGCTAATTAACAACTATACCTTCGCCAATCGCATGCCGCGTGACCAGGAAATTATTAAGTCTCTAACATTCAAACCCAAAGCATTGGAACGCAAGCCTATCCTGATCCGCGTGGCTGAGAAGATTCAGAGTTTTATTGATACGTTTGTTGAAGGGATGGGAGGGAGTGTTTAGTTTTTAGCTAATTGATATTTAAACTAATCTGGCAGAAATAATCCCCTCGACAGACACTAAAAATGCAAATTATATTCCTATTGTTATTATTATAAGCTTAGTATCATCATGTAAATTAAAGCGTTTCATCTTTAAAATCTACCTTAACATACGTAAAAAAACCCGGTTAATATAATCAGAAAATAAAATAAGGGGATTTAGATATGCCGATCACCGTTATACGAGGGGCAACTTCACTTAGCGACATTGTTGAGCTTCAAGCTCATCTGGCGGCTCTATTGAGACTCGAAAACATTGGTTTACTCTTAGGGGCAGGAGCATCAGTCTCTGCAGGGGGTAAAACAATGGCTGGATTATGGGATGATTTTCTGGAAACTGCTGAGGATTCAGCTAAATGGTTGGTGGATCAAAAGTTCATCCCTACAGAAGCCTTGTCTGATGGTGATGATCGCATCATACCCAATGTAGAAGAGTTAGCAGATCTCATAGAGATTGCGCTTGCGGAATGGCGCCGTCAGGAAGATGGAGCGGTAGTAGATCTAGAGTCTGTTCGAGCAGACCTTCACAGAGCATTAGTCCGTGCTGCGCAACTTCAACAACAATGGTGGGGCTCTTTGACAGATACAGAAGATCACACCCTTCTTAAGGATCACAGATCTGTTTTACAAAAATTGATTGCTGCTCGTCAGCCTGGTCAAGCAGCTCCATGGATCTTTACCACTAACTATGACTTGGCTGTTGAATGGGCAGCCGAATCCATTGATTTGCAAGTCACTAATGGATTCCTTGGAACGCACAGCAGAAGGTTTTCACCACAAAGCTTCGATATTGGCTTCAGAAACATACAGGCACGTGGCGAAGCGAGGTTCGGGGCATATAACCTATATTTGGCTAAACTTCATGGGTCACTAAGCTGGAGAGAGGAAAATGATCAAGTTTACGAAATCCCGGCCCAATTAGCTGGACAAGATATCAAACGTTTTCTAGATAACGAGCAGGATGAACTTGGACTCATGGTTATGCCAAGCGCTGCCAAATATATGCAGACTGTGGGATTCGTTTTAGGAGAGCTTTTCCGTCGATTTGCAGAATTTTTATCCAAAGCGCAGACAAGTCTTTTAATATCGGGCTACAGCTTTGGCGACGAACATATAAATCGATTGCTTAAATCAGCATTATTAAATCCTACATTACAGTTAGTAATCTATTTTCCTGGGTTCAATGGAAATGTTTTAGACCCGAGTCTTCCAGATGCGCTAAGAAAGCTCTTAGCCCTTCAAAACCCAAGAGTTACAGTGGTTGGAGGAAATGCTGAGGCCTATTTCGACAAACTGGCCAGCCATTTACCAGACCCGCTGTTATACGACGATGAAATGCGTCGACTTAGAAAAGAGTTAATGCCTCAGGAACGACCAGCAATCGATTTGCTGGAGGGTCTGTAATGCGCAGCCGTCATCCAGTTGGTTACGTAGTTCAAATTGATGGCCCCGACGTTACGCTTAATCTTCTGGATATGCATAGAGGTCAATTGGCTGGGCATGCTCAGGGCATTTCTCCTGTCACTGAAGTCGGCAGCTTGCTTGCTTTGGATGCAGGAAGCAGGGTTCTGGTTATGAAGGTTTTGTCATTGAGCTTTGCAGAGCCTAAAGAAGCTCATCGTCTCGGTGTCGGTTCTAGTACACATCAAAGTGAGCCATTAAGAAATATTTCAGGTGTGATAGTTGGTCGTCTTATTAGAGATAATGAAAAAGTTAGTTTTGTTAGTGACTCATTGCCGACCCCGCCTCTGGGTGCTGAGGCTTTTCCTTTAATGCAGGGAGAACTATCTGCTGTATTGGGTAGTGAGAATAATGAAGGCCCTTCAATTCAACTTGGCGATGACTTACGTGGAGGCGGAAAATTAAGAGTTGGCCTTGAGAGTCTAATATCTCGACATGTCGCAGTCTTGGGTAGTTCAGGTCAAGGTAAAAGCTGCTTTACAGCAGCAGTTCTTCAACAAATTGTTCGGCTTCCTCAGTCACGAATTGTAATATTCGATATTAACGGTGAGTATGAAGATGCATTAGAGCTCGCAGATCTGCCTGAAGGAAGTGTTAAAGTTACTGAGCTTGGAGGAAATGGCGCGAATGCTTTTAAAATCCCATACTTTGCCTTGGGACGTTTTGGTCTGCACAGACTACTTATTCCAAGTGAGAAAACACAGCGTCCTGCACTAACTTTTGCTTTAGAGCATTTAAATAAAGTGAAATGGTTTCCTCAGCAAAAGGGAGCCGGGATATCTACAGATCAACAAGCTTCCTTGTTTGATGATTGTCGGCCTAACGGTGCGGCTTTAGCAGATGCCAGTATTAGAGCAATAAGAAATGGACAAGCTCAATCAGTACAAGTCTGGCCGCCTATGGCAGCGTTAAGCGCTTTAGTTGCAGAAAGCCATTCGCTACAACCCTTCACTCGAGCAGGCCAAGCAGGTGTTGAAAGGAGTGCTTTTAATTACTCCAATGTTTCACCATTAATTACTAGAATACATCGTTTTGCGGAAGATCCGATGTTCTCTGATGTAGTAGATGTTAATGGAGGGGCTGGGAATGGTGCCGTACTCTCCTGGTCAGGAGAATCTTCAAAATTAGTAGAAAAAATATTCGGTGGGCCAAATGAACCATGGCGAGTACATGTGATAAATCTCCGGCGAGTATCTCATGATCTTACCCCGTTTGTTCTTGGGTCACTTTTAGAGCTATATGCGTACGAATTATTCCGTAGGGGGCAGGAAAATAAAATCCCCACACTGTTGGTGCTTGAAGAAGCTCATCATTACATGCGCCCAATAGGTTCTGGGGAGGAGGCAAATGAAAATTCGCTTGCTTATGAACGGCTAGCTAAGGAAGGTCGGAAATTTGGTTTAGCGCTATGGCTTAGTACTCAACGTCCTTCCGAGATTTCTCCTACTGTTCTTTCACAGTGCAATAACTGGATTTCATTTAGACTGACCTCTGATAAAGATTTATCAGCGATTCAGGCTGCTAGCGAGTGGGCAGATCGACGTGAAGTTAAACGTATTGCTGGCCTTGCTAGGCAAACAGCGGTCGTTTTTGGGGGAAGTATATCAATGCCTACTATAATTCGTGCACAAACTGCATCTCCATTACCGAGGTCTGAAGATGCGGCGTTTGATAATTGGGCGATCAATAATAATGTTTAAATTTATTCATACTCAATTAAAAAGAAAAAAATAAAATTGGATATCAGAAGAAATATATTTCTTAGCCATGCGACCCCTGAAGATAACGATTTCAGTAAGTGGCTGGCAGCCAAACTAACACTGGCTGGATATCATGTTTGGCACGATTTGGATCGACTTAAAGGTGGCGATTCTTTCTGGAACAAAATCGAAAATGTAATAAGAAATGAGACTTTTCGATTCATAGCGATTGTTTCAAATAATTCATTTGAAAAAGATGGCGTTCGAATGGAATGGAGTTTAGCAGCCACTATAGAAAAGCAAATTATGGGCTTTATTATTCCCGTCAGAATTGATGGCTTCGATTTTAGTAAACTACCAATAATTATCCATAGCAAGAATGTAATAGATTTCAACCGTGGTTGGCATTATGGACTAGCTCAACTACACGATACGTTACAAGAAGCTCAAGCGCCGAAGGTAGGAAACTCTGATCCATCCTTAGCCAAACTCTGGCTCGAATCTGAAATTGAAAATCAAATTACCTGGACTGATAGAGCCGAGACATTAGAGTCAAATTGGTTACCAATTCTGTCTTTACCTCCTGCAATTGAGACAAATAAAATTTTAAGTGATACAAGAAAGATCCCTATTACAGAAGCAAATCAAGTAATTCCGTGGTTTGAGTATGGGGAATACATATCTGGTTTCGCACCTTCTTGGGAATTGATAAACTCCTTCAAAGAGACAGTGCCTTTAAAGTTTTTCAATGGTCTTGAGACTGAAAGATTTCTGAGTCATGGTGCAACCATAGGGGAAAGCCCCATTTCAGCTAAAGATGCTAGATACAGAGTTGAATATTTGATTCGGCAAGCTTGGGATTTAGCGATGGAACAGGCTGGTCTAAAAGCATACTCTTTAGCAAGTAATCGACTGATTTGGTATGTGCCATCGGGATTACTTCAAAAAAATAAAGTCACGTTCACTGATGCTAACGGTAAAATGCGACGCAAAAATTTAGTTGGTCAAAGTGATAAATATAAAGTGAGCTGGCACTATGCAATAGGTGCCCATGTTGTTTTAGTAGAACCCAGAAGAATTCAGCTTACTGCTCATATTGTATTTAACGACTTGGAAACAAAGGCTCCGCTGGATTCGCTGCAACGCATGCATAAGCTTCGCCGCGGGTTCTGCAAGAACTGGTGGAATGATGAATGGCGTAGTTTCTTAAAAGCGTTTTTAACTTTCATCTCGAAAAACAAGAGTGTTATACAGCTTCCGGTGGGTAATAACAGGTTCGTAACCTTAGATGCATCAACCTTAACTTTTACTACTCCACGTGGTTTAAGTGATTCACAAGAGTTGTCAGCGGATGAGGTGGTGCATTTGGATGAAAGTGGTGTTGAGTTGGTTTTTGATAATCATGATGTTTCCTTCAATGATGAGGAAGAAGCATGACTGATTCGAAACAGCTTTTCCAACTTGAAGAACCTAATCTGATTTTTGATTTCGCACAGAAGATGGAACATCCCAAAGATGGCTTAATGCTATATGGTCCTTACGAGAATCACCTGTCAGGGGGGAAGTTACGTATAGGTCTTATTTCCACTCTTAGTGGGGCTACACGTTATAAACGTTGGGTAACTCAAATTTCTAAGCCTATTAAACCGGCTAAAGAAAACGATCCTAATCACACAATTTTTCCAGGCTTTCAAGCAGTATTTGGAACTGAGTGGCCAAACACTCCTACGGTTGGCCTCCAAATTGATGCTACTGCGTTAAACCGTGCTATTCATATGGAGGATCGTTATCAAGCGATTCATAAGGCAGTTTCATTTTATGCAGACGAAATAACAAAGTATCTTCGAAACAAAAGTGAAATTTCAATTGATCTCTGGATTGCTGTTATTCCTGAGGACGTTTATAGGTTGGGTCGCCCTAACTCGAAAGTGAGCAAAGCAGAGCGCCAAGAATCAGACTTCATCATGAATAAGAAGATCGCTACAAGATTGCTTAGAGAGCCATCTTTATTTGCTGAGGATAATGTAGCAAGCGAAATATATAACTATGATCTGAATTTTCATAATCAGCTTAAAGCTAGGTTGCTTCAGCACAAAGTAGTCATTCAAGTTATTCGCGAAACGACTCTTACGCCTGAAGATTTTGAGAAGGCTAATGGTATGCCGCTGCGTTTGCTGCAAGATAAAGCCACTCTTGCGTGGAATCTGACAACAACAGCATTTTTTAAAGCAGGTGGACAACCATGGAAGCTCGGCACTTCCCGCCCCGGTGTTTGTTATGTCGGTGTGGTTTTCAAAAAAGATACTGCCAGCGCAGACCCAGGTAATGCATGCTGCGGGGCGCAAATGTTTCTAGATTCAGGTGACGGGATAGTATTCCGAGGGGCAGTAGGTCCATGGTATTCAACCAACAATAAACAGTTTCATCTCTCAAAAGAAAAAGCTAAAGAGTTGATGGCGATGATCATTCATGCCTATCGCGAATCGCATAATGGTGTTGATCCTCAAGAATTGTTTGTTCATGGCAAAACATACTTTTCTAAAGAGGAGTGGGAAGGCTTTGTAGAAGCTGCACCAAGTACTTGCAATGTTGTCTGTGTGAGAATTAAAGAAGACTTCTCATTAAAGTTATTTCGCCGTGGGATGATGAATATCCCGCGGGGTATGGCGTGGGAAATTTCACCAACCAAAGGTTATGTGTGGACTAAAGGTTTTATTCCTCGGTTGCAAACATATCCTGGTCGAGAAGTTCCAAACCCATTAACGGTCGAGGTGGTTCATGGGCAAGCTAACATTAGGACGGTTATGAGTGATGTGTTTTCATTAACAAAACTCAATTACAACACATGCATATATAGTGATGGTGTTCCAGTAACTCTTAAATTTGCCGATATGATTGGGGAAATTTTAACGGCTGGTCCAATTCAAAACGACTTACCACCTTTGCCATTTCGATATTACATTTAGCGACAAAATTATTACAAACTGTAAATTGTTATTCTTTAATCAAAGTGTCTAGCATCAAAAAAATATTGGCAATTCAATTTATAAATATGCAGAAAAGCACGAAAACAATTTAATTTGATAGTCAGCTGTAAGTGGTTTACAACTGATGATTAATAACCGTAAGAGTTACTGATTAATTTTATGAGATTGAGCGACGACTTGTTATACCTTTACTAATAATTCTAAAGGCTCCCTTTGAGCGGCATATATCTGCCTACCAGACTGATCGTAAATATACCGATTGTATTTAAGAACGTCGTCTTTATTAGCAGGAATAATTGTATAGTCTTGAAACTTTGTATTATCAGTTAATAGAAGTGCTAGCGAAGGCGTTAAAGGATAATAGAATTCAAGTTCTTTTGGGCTATCTTCAAGACCTAATCCAACTGCATGGGTATTAATAATTGGTTGATCACCAGTAATAAAAGGGATTTGAGAAGTATTCTCTATCAGGATAGGACGAAATTTTTTTCTATCTTGATAGAGGCTAAAGCCTACAGTCGTTGCGCTTATGTGGCGAAGAACAGGCCACATAGCGTCAATATTGAAACCATTAAATGAGCCCAAAGACTCTCGTACATTGTTGCTTAATTTTTGGGTTCTAAAATATTGCTGGCATATGAAAAATATAAAAGAGATTACCTCATCATCATCTTCATAGAATGAAACATCTTTTTTGTATAGTTTATCCAGAAAAATACCGCCTTCAGATTCAATGATACAATGAAGATCTTCTTCAAAGTTGCAAATCATTACATCTAATATTTCATCAATAGATGCGTCCGATTTTCCCCTTTGTTTAATCTTATTTTTAATCACGAATATTTCATTGAATAAATCTAACCATCCTTGATTAAGCTGCTTTATCAAAGGTCTTTGATCTTTTTCAATAAGAGCTATAAGAAATTGTATTTCTTCTTGTGATAGCTCCTTTAACTTATAAAAGTGTCTCTCTTGCCCAACACCCATTAATCCCGATTCGAATATCTTGTCACCCATAAGGCAGAAAATACTCTCATTAGGTGCCCACGGCCTTAAATATTTTCTCCATACAAAGTGCTGTTTCTTTTTTTTCTGCAAATGCACAGCAATACTCCAAATCTATACGAGAGGTATAACAGTAATTATAGAGCCCCATGGAGCTCTATATTGAAATATTAATATATACGCAGAATAACTGGATTGATTGTAATTTAATTTGAACAATTATTGAATTTAAATAAATGGCAGCTTTGTGCCCGCTTAGGCGACATTGACAGAATTTTATGGAACACTGAATAATTGGCTTAGTAAGATAATTATTAGTAGCTCTTTTGAGTGGAATACTCACTCCAATAGGCGCAGGAGACGTTGGCGGGTCTTGGGTGGACGGTTAAATTCATTTAAACTAAATTCCTTCTTCGTCTATTAATCGATGAGAGACTTCAGCTTTGATATATATCGAGGTACATCCAGAAATAACCTTGAATTCACACATAAACCTGAAGCGCATCAAATTAAACGACAGCTTTGAAGGTAAAAAATAATTAGCTGAGTAAATCTGATGAGGCTGAGTGATTAAATTCGATGCGATTCTGCGAATACCTCAGTTTCACAAGAGTTTTAGACAACTTTTTGTATAAATTGCGGTAAAAAGCAAAATGCCCGAATTTGACCGCAAGGTGCTGGAGGTTTTGCGCGAGCCTTTGGAAAGTGGTCAGATCACCATTTCACGTGCCGCGCGCCAGGCCGATTTTCCAGCGCAATTTCAGCTGGTTGCCGCGATGAACCCTTGCCCATGCGGTTATTTGGGGCACTACAATAATAAGTGCCGCTGTACACCGGATCAGGTGACGCGTTATAAAGCTAAAATTTCAGGGCCATTGCTGGATCGTATTGACCTGCATATTGAAGTTTCTGCATTGAAAGAAGATGAACTAACGAATGCAAATACAGCAGAAGACAGTGATTCTATTCGTGCAAGGGAGGAGCAGGCGCGAGAAATCCAATTGCAGCGACAAGGCAAAGCGAATTTCATGCTTGGCACTGCGGAGATCGAGCAGTATTGCCAGCCGGACAATGCCGGACTCGCTTTATTGAAAGCGGCTATCTCGAAGCTGAATCTGTCTGCACGTGCTTATCATCGCATTTTGAAAGTAGCGCGCACCATTGCAGATTTGAGTCAAGCCGCCAATATTCAGCCTGCCCATATTGCTGAAGCTATTCAATATAGAAGGCATGGTATCTGATGGTGATCTAGAAGTTATTTCCTGCCGGTTTGTCGGAGTTTCTGGAGTTTTAGGTTGTTTTTAAATCAATTTATATATGTGATTTTATCCCATATATAAATTGATTCCTGCTTTATAATACTGCTTACTTTTATGTTTTTTGGCTACAGTCGAAGCAATTCGGCTGGGTAGCCACAACAAGGAATAAGCAGTTTATGAAGAAAATTGTTATAGGCATGTTTGTCCTCATTGCCATCATTGCAGGTGCTTTATTCTGGCTGCGCGATAACCTGGATGGGCTGGTGCGTGATGCAATTGTTGAATATGGCAGCGAAATGACGCAGGCCAAAGTGAGTGTCGGTAATGTCAAAATCGACGCGGTTAATGGTGAGTGTATCATCAGCGATTTTGTTGTAGGCAACCCAAAAGGTTTCAAAACACCCTATGCATTTAAAGTTCATGAATTTACGCTAGCGCTTGATCCAGCCAGCATTGCCGATGACGTAATTACCGTCAGAAAAATCGCCATTATTGCACCGGAGGTAATTTACGAAAAAGGCACTCGTATGACTAACTTTGATGCCATCCAGAAAAATATCGCAGATTATATAGGGCCCTCAGATAGCGAGCCTTCGCCGGGCAAAAAGCTGATTGTAGTGGAGTTTAAAATGCGCAATTCAACAGCACAGGCAACGGCCGCTTTCATGGATGGAGAAACGGTGACGGTGGCATTGCCGCATTTGACGAAGCGCAACATTGGCAAAGCCGAAGGTGGCATCACTCCGGGCGAGTTGGGGCAGCGAATCGCCGGAGCTATGGAAAAGCAGCTATTAAAAGCTGTGAGTTTTGATCAACTGGGTAAAGCTGCGCAGCAGGCCGGGAATGCAATTGGTGATGCTGCCGGGGGCGCGGCAGATCAGCTAAAAAGCTTGTTTTAGTAATATCTGTTGTTTTAATAATACTTTTGGTATTGATGGTTTTTCGGCATCCAACAGCAGGTAGTTATCATTTTTATCTGCTCTGTATCTTGCCGCAATAGCAAGCCTTGCTGGCGAGCTAACTCACAATAGCTGCCATGTATTCTCGCAATATTGAGATGCCTACTCAAGCAAGTGATACAATTCCATCTTAAGTCAAATCCATAGCTTTATTTATGTATAACAGAACAATATCCGCCACTGAAACCACGCTTAGAGAATTGCTCGCAAAGCGCATCCTGATATTGGATGGCGCAATGGGCACCATGATTCAGCAATATAAGTTGAGCGAGGCTGATTACCGCAGTGAACGTTTTGCCGATTTCAAGGCGCCAGCGGGTGAGCGCGAAATATTTGTTAAAGGTAACAACGAACTGCTTACCTTAACGCAGCCGCACATCATTCAGGAAATCCATGAGAAATATCTGGCTGCCGGTGCCGATATTATTGAAACCAATACTTTTGGTGCAACCAGTGTAGCACAGGACGATTACCACATGGCGCATCTCGTCTACGAGATGAACGTTGAGGCTGCCAAATTAGCCAAAGCGGCCTGTGCCAAATACAGTACGCTGGATAAACCACGCTTCGTTGCCGGCGCATTAGGCCCTACGCCTAAAACGGCTTCTATTTCACCGGATGTGAATGACCCTGCAGCGCGCAATGTGAGTTTTGACCAGTTAGTGAGTGCCTACTTGGAGCAGGTGCGCGGACTGGTTGCAGGCGGTGCCGATATTCTGATGGTGGAAACCATTTTTGATACGCTCAACTGTAAAGCCGCTCTGTTTGCGATAGATAGTTTCTTTGAAGAGCATGGCAGCACCTTGCCGATTATGATTTCAGGTACCGTAACTGATGCTTCCGGACGTATTCTGTCGGGCCAAACCGTGACCGCGTTCTGGCATTCTGTGCGTCATGCCCAGCCACTCACCATTGGTTTGAATTGCGCTTTAGGTGCAACCCTGATGCGTCCTTATGCTGAAGAGTTGTCAAAAATCGCAGATACTTTTGTCTGTATCTACCCGAATGCTGGTTTGCCTAACCCAATGAGTGACACCGGTTTTGATGAAACGCCGGATGTGACTTCAAGTCTGGTGAAAGAATTTGCGATGAGCGGATTTGTGAATATTGCTGGCGGCTGCTGCGGCACAACACCGGCACATATCAACGCTATTTATGAGTCGATTAAAGATTTGCCACCTAGAACCGTACCTCAAGTGCCGCCTTACACCAGGCTATCAGGTCTAGAGCCATTCATCATTGATGATAACTCACTGTTTGTGAACGTAGGTGAACGCACCAACGTAACCGGCAGCAAAGCGTTTGCGCGCATGATTATCAATGAGCAATACGAAGAGGCGCTCAGTGTTGCACGCCAGCAGGTAGAGAATGGCGCACAGGTCATTGACATCAACATGGATGAAGGCATGCTGGACGCCGTAAAAGCCATGACGCATTTCCTGAACCTGATTGCTTCCGAGCCGGATATTGCGCGTGTGCCGATCATGATCGACTCATCTAAATGGTCGGTGATTGAAGCAGGCCTCAAGTGCGTGCAGGGTAAAGCCATTGTTAACTCTATTTCGATGAAAGAAGGCGAAGCCGAATTCCTGCGCCAGGCCAAATTGTGTCGCCGTTACGGGGCTGCTGTAATCGTCATGGCGTTTGATGAAAAAGGCCAGGCCGATACTTATGAGCGCAAAACTGAAATTTGTAAACGTGCTTATGATTTGCTGGTGCAGGAAATTGGCTTCCCACCGGAAGATATTATCTTCGACCCTAATATTTTCGCGATTGCGACTGGTATTGAAGAGCATAACAACTACGCGGTGGACTTTATCAATGCTACGCGCTGGATCAAGGAAAATCTGCCACACGCCAAAATTTCGGGTGGTGTTTCTAATGTGAGCTTCAGCTTCCGTGGCAATGACCCCGCGCGCGAAGCGATACATACCGTATTCCTTTATCACGCCATCAAGGCAGGCATGACCATGGGTATTGTCAACGCCGGCATGATGGGCGTTTACGATGATCTGGCACCGGAGCTAAAAGAGCGTGTGGAAGATGTGGTTTTGAACCGCAGGCCAGATGCTACCGAGCGCATGATCGAGATTGCCGGTACCTTAAAAGCTGGCGGTAAAAAAGAGGAAGCGACGCTGGAATGGCGCGGTACGCCGGAACAACCTGTCAGTGTGCAGAAGCGCCTGGCACATGCCATGGTGCATGGCATCACCGAGTTTATTGTAGAAGACACTGAAGAAGCACGTCAGGAAGTCATGAACAATGGCGGCCGGCCGATTCATGTGATTGAAGGCCCGCTCATGGATGGCATGAATGTGGTCGGTGACTTGTTCGGCCAGGGTAAGATGTTCCTGCCGCAGGTGGTGAAATCCGCACGCGTTATGAAGCAGGCGGTTGCGCACCTGATTCCGTTCATTGAAGAAGAAAAAGCGCTCGAAGAAAAACGCACTGGCATTGTCGCCAAACCCAAAGGCAAGGTGGTGATTGCTACGGTGAAAGGTGATGTGCATGACATCGGCAAAAACATTGTTTCTGTCGTATTACAGTGCAATAACTTTGAAGTGGTGAACATGGGCGTGATGGTGCCGGCGGCAGAAATTCTGGCGATGGCAAAAGCAGAAAATGCTGACATTATTGGTTTATCTGGATTGATTACCCCATCGCTGGAAGAAATGGCCTATGTTGCGCGTGAGATGCAGCGTGACCCGCATTTCCACGGTTTAAAAACACCGTTGCTGATAGGTGGCGCGACTACTTCACGTGCGCATACTGCGGTGAAAATCGCACCGCAGTATGATGGCCCGGTAATTTATGTGCCAGACGCTTCGCGCTCGGTGGCAGTGATGCAGTCGTTACTCACCCTTGAGAGCCGTGATGCTTATATCAGCGAAGTACAGGCCGATTACGAAAAAGCACGCACGCAGCATGCCAATAAAAAAGGTACGCCTTTACTCACGATTGCAGAGGCAAGAGCCAATAAAGCCAAGCTCAGCTTTGCAGGGGATACCGCACCGGTGAAACCTAAATTCATCGGGCGTCGCGTGTTCAAGAATATTGATCTGAGCCTGATCGCGCAATATATCGATTGGTCGCCTTTCTTCCAGACCTGGGATCTGGCCGGTCCTTATCCTGCTATTCTGACGGATAAAGTAGTGGGTGAGGCCGCAACCAAAGTTTTTGCAGAAGCACAGGCCATGCTCAAAAAGATCATTGATGGTCGCTGGTTGAGTGCCAGCGGCGTGATCGCGCTGATGCCTGCCAATACAGTGAATGATGACGATATCGAGCTCTACACGGATGAGTCGCGTAAAGAAGTCGCGCTTACATGGTACGGCATGCGCCAGCAGGCCGTGAAACCGGTCATTGATGGCGTGGCACGGCCCAATCAGTGTTTGAGTGATTTTATTGCGCCTAAAGGAGCTGGTGATTACATCGGCCTGTTTGCGGTGAGCGCCGGTATGGGCATGGAAAAACGCCTGGCGCAGTTTGAAGCTGCACATGATGATTACAGTGCCATTATGTTCAAGTCACTGGCAGACCGTCTGGCAGAAGCTTTTGCTGAATATATGCACGAACGTATTCGTACCGATTTCTGGGGATACGCCGCTGATGAGCATCTGGATGTTGATACCTTGATCAAGGAGCAATATCAGGGCATACGTCCGGCGCCCGGTTATCCGGCTTGCCCGGATCATACTGTAAAAGCGGATATGTTCAAGCTGCTGCAATGCGAAGAGATTGGCATGACGCTGACGGACTCATTTGCAATGCAGCCAGCCGCAGCCGTGTCAGGTTTTTACTTTGCGCATAAAGAGGCTAAATATTTCAGTGTGGATAAAATTGGTGAAGACCAGTTGCTGGATATGGCAAAACGCAGAAATCTGCCTAAAGAATATTTAGAGCGCTGGCTGGCACCAAACTTGAGTTAATTTACTTAAGCTAATCTAATACTATTTTTATAATAACTACAAAATTATGCATATCCATATTTTAGGTATCTGCGGTACATTCATGGGCGGTATCGCCGTTTTGGCAAAGCAGGCCGGGCACAAGGTCACCGGCTGCGACGCAAACGTTTATCCGCCGATGAGTTCACAGCTGGAAGCACAAGGCATCGAGCTGATTGAAGGCTTTGCGCCGGAGCAAACTAAACTCAACCCGGATATTTACGTGATTGGCAATGTGGTGTCACGCGGCAATCCGCTCATGGAAGAAATCCTCAATCGCGGCCTACCTTATATCTCAGGTCCACAATGGTTGGCGGAGAACGTGCTGCAAGGTAAATGGGTGCTGGCAGTGGCCGGCACGCATGGTAAAACCACGACCAGCTCCATGTTAGCTTGGATACTGGAATATGCAGGTTTGGCACCAGGCTTTCTGATTGGCGGCGTACCGGAGAATTTTGGCGTGTCGGCAAGGTTGCCGCAAACGCCGGTGCAGGATGCAAAAAGCACATCGCCATTCTTCGTAATAGAAGCAGACGAATACGACACGGCTTTCTTTGATAAGCGCTCCAAGTTTGTGCACTATCGTCCACGTACTGCTGTGCTGAATAATCTGGAATTTGACCACGCCGATATCTTTGAAGATTTAGGTGCGATTGAAAAGCAGTTCCATCATCTGGTGCGTACCGTTCCGCAGCAAGGCTTGGTGGTAGCAAACGGTAAAGAGGACAGTTTGCAACGCGTGATCGGAAAGGGCTGCTGGACGCCGGTAGAGAAGTTCGGTACCAATGACGATTGGCAAGCTGCCAATGCCCAAGGCGATGGTAGTTTTGATGTTGTTTATAAAGGTAAGCCGCAAGGTCGAGTCGCATGGGGTTTGCTTGGTGAGCATAATCGCATGAATGCGCTGGCAAGTATCGCAGCTGCACGCCATGCCGGCGTCACTGTTGATATCAGTATTGCCGCATTAACTGAATTCCGCAACGTGAAGCGCCGTATGGAACTGCGTGGTGTAGTGAACAATATCAGCGTCTACGATGATTTTGCGCATCATCCAACCGCGATTGAAACCACAGTGGCGGGTTTACGTGGCAAAGTAGGCACAGCGAGAATTCTTGCTGTGCTGGAACCACGTTCCAATACAATGAAATTGGGTGTTATGAAGAGCGCATTGCCGGCGAGCTTGAAAGATGCTGATCTGGTGTTCTGCTATCAGGCCAATCTGGGCTGGGATGCTAAAGAAGCGCTGGCGCCGATCAGTGCAAAAACGCAGGTATATGATGATCTGGAGCAGCTGGTAGTTGCCATTGTGCAGGCCGCTCAAGCGGGTGACCATGTGCTGGTAATGAGTAATGGCGGTTTTGGCGGGATACATCAAAAGCTGCTCGACGCATTAAAATCTGTTGTGTAAAGTATAAAATTTGACAACAGTGCGTACTGAGACCAAGTTAAATAATATGAACTCACTCATATCCAAGCTTAAATCCATGAGCGGTATGAGCATTGCGCTATGGTTTTCGGTCTTGTTTCATGTGGTGTTGCTGAGCATACATTTCGAGCCGCAACTCAGTAAATTCAAAGATAACCTGGCGATACTGGAAGTTGTGCTGGTTAATGCAAAAACACAATCCAGACCCGATAATACCGAGGTTTATGCGCAGGCTAATTTAGATCGTGGCGGTAATACCGAGCAAGATCGTAAAATGAAAACGGCGCTGCCGGTATTAAAGCCGCAGAAGTCTGAATTTACACCCAAACCTACCGCCAACAGTAAGCAGGCCGCACAGGCAACGCTAGAGACGGCCAATGAGTTGCGTGAACAGAAACGTGTTGCTGAGTTGGAAAAACATGCGCAGGAACTCATGACGCAAATCAATGCTGTAAAAGCCGTAGAATCGCAGGCGGTGCAGAAAGCAGCAGCTAAAGAAGCGCAGTCCGGGAATCAGGCAGCACCCAGGAAGCTTGATTTAGAAGCTATTGCGTCAGCTGCAATAGAAATGGAAAAGCTGGAAGCAATTATTTCCAAACAGCAGGATGAGTATCAAAAACGCCCAAAACGTAAATTTGTGGGAGGGCGTACCAAGGAGTATAAATATGCGCTCTACGTGGAATCCTGGCGGCAAAAAGTAGAAAAGATCGGTAATTTGAATTACCCGGAAGCGGCCAGAGATTTGAAATTGTATGGTCAATTGCAGATGACTGTGTCAATCAAGCCGGATGGCAGTGTAGATTCAATAGAAATCAACCGCAGCTCCGGACATAAAGTACTGGATGCAGCAGCGAAGCATATCGTGGAGTTAGGAGCGCCTTATGCACTATTCCCCGAAGATATACGCAAAGAAGTCGATATATTGAGTATTACCAGGACTTGGACGTTTACCAAAGAAGATAGTCTGGCCACTGAATAATTTTCTCAAAATCTAAATATCCTGCGTTGGCTGCTGTTCGCCGTACTATCCGCACTGTCTTCACCTTGCCGCCTTGACTATTTAGATTTTGAGAAAATTATATTGTCAGCGCTCAAATGATTATTGATTAAGTGCGATTTATTAGTATGGTACCAGCAGTGCTGGATCGCCACGGCCTGCGGCCTCGCGATGACGTCATTGCGAGCGAAGCGCGGCAATCCAGCTTGATAGGCTCGCAGATTTACTACGTGCGCAGGTAATAAGCTGATGAATTATGTTAATAAAGACTATTGCGAGAATCCTATGACAAACTATTTCGAACATCACGTGTTCTTCTGCCTGAATCAGCGTGAGGATGGTTCCGCCTGCTGTATGGACAAAGGTGCCGGGGCTGCTTTCGATCACATGAAAGCGCGCGTGAAAAAACTCAATCTCAATGGCAAAGGTAAAGTACGTGTAAATCGCGCCGGTTGTTTTGACCGCTGTGGTGAAGGCCCTTTGTTAGTCATTTATCCGCAGGCGGTTTGGTATACCTTTGTCGATAATGAAGACATTGATGAAATCATTGAAAGCCATTTGCAAAACGGCAAAATTGTTGAGCGGCTGGTGGTCGGTTAAGCCGTGATGTTTTAGTGCCAGCAGTCTGGTACTAGTCTGTATTGAGCGCGCATATAATATGCGCGTTTATTTTTTGTGTGAGCAGTTCAATAGCTGTGGTATCAAGTGATGCAGGGTTACTCTTTCGCACCGCCTCACCCCAATGTGAATTAGGAAAGTGCTTGTCGTTTTCAAAGCGCGGAATCACGTGCCAATGAATGTGCGGAGTTTTATTACCCAGGCTCGCCAGATTAATTTTATCCGGATTAAACATTTCTCTTAGTGCGAGTTCAACTGCGAACACGGTTTTCATCATGCGTGCACGTTCTGCTGGCACCAGATCAGTCATTTCTTTGATGTGTGCCAGCAGTTCAACCCGACAGTAAGCCGGGTAATCCGCATCATTTAATAGCACAACACGGCAGAACTGATCCTGCCACAGTATCGGGTGCGGGCAGGGCTGGCAAAGTGCACAGGTCATATTATGAGGCTGCCAGCATGCGGTCTAAGGTAAGTTTTGCCAGCTTGGCTTCATGTGCCGGTACTTTGATCTGGTTCACTACGTTACCTTCGACCAAGTTTTCCAGTACCCACGCCAGATGTTGCGGGTCTATACGTGCCATGGTTGAGCATTCACATACTACATGGCTCATGAACTGGACCAGTTTGCCTTGCGGTTTCATCTGTTCTGCCAAGCGGGTCACCAGGTTCAGTTCGGTGCCAACCAGCCATTTAGTGTTTGGTGCGGCTTCACTCACGGTTTTCAGGATATATTCGGTAGAACCTACGAAATCTGAGTGTTGGCATACCTCAAACGGTGCTTCAGGGTGCGAAATCACAATGCCATCCGGATGTTCGCTGCGGAACTGGGTAATGTTTTGCAGGCGGAACATCTGGTGCACAGCACAATGACCTTTCCACAGCAGGATCTTGGCATTTTTGATTTGCTCTTCAGTTAGGCCACCCATAGGCAAGTCCGGATCCCACACCGGCATCTGCTCTAGAGGGATGCCCATCTTGTAGCCACTCCAGCGCCCCAGATTTTGATCTGGGAAAAACAGTACTTTTTCACGCTGCCCAAAGCCCCACTCCAGAATCTTGGTCGCATTGGTGCTAGTGCAGACAATGCCACCATGTTCACCGCAGAATGCTTTTAAATCAGCCGCGGAGTTGATGTAGGTGATCGGTGTGATTTGTTCGTCAAAATTGAGCACTTTGTTTAATTCACGATAGCTGCGCTCAACTTTAGCCAGGTTCGCCATATCCGCCATAGAACAGCCGGCAGCTAAATCCGGCAGAATCGCGATCTGTTCCGGGCGGCTCATGATGTCAGCGACTTCAGCCATGAAATGCACGCCTAGAAATACAATGAATTCAGCATCAAGATTTTCGGTATAGCGTGACAGTTTGAGTGAGTCGCCGGTGAAGTCCGCATGACGGTACACGCTTTCGTGCTGGTAATGGTGACCGAGAATCACCAGACGTTTGCCCAGCTTTTCTTTGGCTGCAATAATACGGCGCTGACAGTCAGCATCTTCTGTAGCTTGGAACTTCTCAAATTTGATCGGTGAAATCTGCATATATTTTCAGTGTGTAAATAGAGCTTAAATGCTAAAGGTGTTTATTTTATAACGTTAATTGATGTCGTTCACCTAATCTTTTCAAGGCATCAACATTGGTCCAGGAAAAAACGCGTTTTGCAGCCTCGCGCCAATCTACCCATTCATAACGCACATGCTCGTCTGGTGCCAGTTTAATTGGTAGCGTTGCCGGCAATGTTAAGCCGAACAGATGCTCACGGTTTTCTGTTACGCCCGGTGCATAGCGATGGCGCCAATGCGGATAAATTTCATAGTCATTTGACACTTGCCAATCCTGCAGCTCGTATTGCAATGCATCCAGTCCGGTTTCTTCAGATACCTCGCGAATGGCAGCTTGCAACGGGGTCTCGTCGCCTTCCACACTGCCGGTAACCGATTGCCAGAAGCCGGGTTTATCGGCGCGCTCCATAATCAGCACCTGCAAATCAGGGGTGTGAATCAATACCAGAGCCGAAATCGGAGTTTTATACGGTTTCAAAAGTGATTACCACTTGATTATTTAGAGTGGGATTGCTTGACTGCGTTCGTTAAATTTTTTGGCAGCTGAAATACCACATTTTCTACCACGCCCTGTAATTCCTGCACTTGATGAGCGCCGAGTTGTTGCAGTGTTGCGATCACTTCCTGTACTAGTACTTCAGGTGCAGAAGCGCCTGCTGAAACGCCGATTTTTTGCTTATTAAGCAACCACTCAGGTTTGAGAAAGCTCGCGTTATCTATCATATAGGCTTCAATGCCCTGATTTTGTGCTACTTCACGTAGGCGGTTTGAGTTGGAGCTATTGGGTGAGCCGACGATAATCACCAGATCACAATCCTTGGCCATGATCTTGATCGCATCCTGACGGTTTTGCGTGGCATAGCAGATGCTATCGCTTCTGGGTGCTTTGATATTAGGGAAGCGTTTTTGCAGCGCTTCTACTACCAGGGCCGCATCATCCAGCGATAGCGTGGTTTGTGTGACGTAAGCTAACTTATCCGGGTTCTGCACTTGCAGGACGGCTACATCTTCCGGTGTTTCAACCAGATACATACCGGTGGCATCTTCTTGTTCGTCTACTTGCCCCTGGGGTTCAATCTGCCCCATCGTACCTTCGACCTCAGGGTGTCCCTTGTGCCCGATCATCACGATTTCCAAGCCCGTTTTGCGCATTTTTTCGACTTCAATATGCACCTTGGTTACCAGCGGACAAGTGGCATCATATGCGGTTAACCCACGCGTATCTGCTTCGGCTCGTACGGCTTTCGAAACGCCATGTGCACTGAAAATGACCGTGCTGCCGGTTGGAATTTCGTCCAGTTCTTCGACAAAAATTGCACCCTTGGCACGTAGCTGGTCTACAACAAATTTGTTGTGTACAACTTCATGGCGCACATAAATCGGTGCGCCGAATTTTTCCAGCGCCTGCTCTACAATAATAATTGCGCGGTCTACCCCGGCACAAAAGCCGCGTGGGTTGGCGAGTACAATGCTTGTATCTTTGTTCATTTATTCTGTATCTTTAGTCAATTAAACAACTGCTTAAAATTTAATAGTGTGTATTCAAACTAACTGATTTTTCAGGTAGCAGGCGCATCGGGTATAATTGCAAAAATTTTAATTCACAAGTTTTAATTAATGATTAATAAAGTCTCACTATGAAAAACACCGCAACCCTACTGATTACCTGCCCGGATGCCAAAGGCATTGTGGCGGCAATTGCAGATTTTCTGCATCAGCACAATGCCAACATTTTACACGCAGACCAGCATCAGGATGCAGAAAATAATCTATTCCTCATGCGCGTAGAGTGGGATCTTGCCGGTTTTAATCTGGACGAAGCCAGCTTTAACCAGGCGTTCGCCGTGATTGCCGATAAATTCAGTATGCAGTGGCAATTAAAGTTATCCCAGCACAAAGCGCGTGTTGCCATCATGGTGTCGCAGTATGACCATTGTCTGGCGGATTTGTTGCATCGGCATAAGAGTGGAGAGCTTGCCTGTGAAATTCCGCTAGTGATCAGCAATCATCGTGATACCGAAAAGCTGGTGCAGTTCTACGGTGTCGATTTCCATTACATTGCGGTAACTAAAGATAATAAGGCTGAAGCAGAAGCCGCCCAGTTTAAATTATTTGATGAATACAATATTGATTTAATAGTGCTGGCACGCTATATGCAGATTCTGTCACCGGATTTTGTGTCACGTTATCCGCAGCGCATCATTAACATCCACCACTCATTCCTGCCGGCATTTATCGGTGCCCGTCCATATCACCGCGCGTTTGAGCGCGGCGTTAAGCTGATTGGCGCAACCGGCCACTACGTCACGGAAGTGCTGGACGAAGGCCCGATTATCGAACAGGGCATCGAGCGCATTTCGCATCGTGACCAGGTAGAAGACTTGATTCAGAAAGGCCGCGACCTGGAGCGCGTAGTGCTGTCAAAAGCGGTGCGCTGGCATATTGAGAACCGTATTTTGTTATACGCGAACAAGACCGTGATTTTTGATTAATTCCAAATTCATTTTTACCAAATGTATTTCATTGGTGACACGTTGTTGCTTGATTCTTTTGAATTGGAATTGTAGCTGGGCTTCTTTTATTTCCATCGTATTTATTGTTACTTTAAGTCAGTAACTATTCAATAATAGTCTCGAGCGCGAATAAATCCTGAATTTTCTCGCGCTGGCGAATCACGATGGATTTGTCACCATCAACCATCACTTCTGCTGCGCGTGGGCGAGTGTTGTAATTGCTGGACATACTCATGCCGTAAGCTCCGGCAGACATAATTGCCAGCAAGTCACCTTCAGCTAACGCCAGATCTCGATCATGCCCCAGAAAGTCGCCGCTTTCACATACTGGGCCTACGATCTCATAGTTTTGTGTGTTGGCAACACGCGGCTTTACTGCCTCAATTGCATGGTATGCATCATAAAGTGCCGGGCGCATCAGGTCATTCATCGCTGCGTCAACAATCGCAAAATTCTTGGTTTCGGTGTGTTTCAGATACTCAACTTTAGTCAGCAACACACCTGCATTACCCACTAGTGCGCGGCCGGGTTCAAATACCAGTTTAATGTCGCGCTTACCTAATTTTGCGAGCATGGCTTTTGCATATTCGGTAAATTCAGGCGGTGTTTCGTCGCTATAGCAAATACCGATACCGCCGCCGAGATCAATATGCTGAATATGAATCTTATTCTGTTCCAGCGCATCCACCAATGCCAGTACGCGGTCAAACGCATCCAGAAATGGTGATAATTCCGTGATCTGCGAACCAATGTGGCAATCTACGCCGTGAATCGCAATGTTAGGCATTGCAGCTGCCTGCAGATAGATATCCAGCGCGTCTTCGTAAGACACGCCGAATTTATTATTTTTTAAACCGGTAGAAATGTAAGGGTGTGTTTTTGCATCCACATTCGGGTTTACACGCAATGAAACTGGCGCGATTTTTCCCATGTAGCCTGCAATGTCGTTCAGACGCACCAGCTCACTGGCTGATTCTACGTTGAAACAGAAAATGCCAGCATCCAGTGCGGCACGCATTTCATCGGCAGTTTTACCTACGCCGGAAAACACGACTTTCGATGGGTCGCCGCCAGCGGCAATCACTCTGGCGAGTTCGCCACCCGATACAATATCAAAACCAGCGCCCAGTTTTGCAAACAGATTCAGAATCGCCAGGCTAGGGTTGGATTTAACGGCAAAACATACCAGATGATTTGACCCTTTAAATCCGGCATCAAAGCGCTCAAAGGCCTGAGTGAGCGCTGCTTTGGAATACACATAACAAGGTGTACCAAAATTTTCTGCGATTTGGTTAAGGGCTACATGTTCAGCATGCAGAGTGTTGTCTTTGAAATTAAATGCGTTCACGGTAATGGCTTGTCAATATATTGAGAGTTAGACTGAATTATTTGCTGGTTTGCGTTGGCTGCGGATACTGCTGCTCAGGAATGTACAGCGGACCTTTTGTGCCGCATGCATTGAGAATGAGGCAGCTAGCCAGTAACAGCATAATTTCTTTAGTAAGTTTTTGCATAGGTGATGATTATGGTAAATTTTCAATAAAACAATTAGCTATAGTTAAAATCAACTGGATCATTCTATCATTTTTTGTTGATATTCACTTTCCATAAAATTCCCACGTTTATTTTAGGTGTTTTATTGCGGTGCAATTTATGGTTTTATAACCGCTTGTTTGTTAAAACTTACCGATTGTCAGTTGCTGGTAGACGCACAAAAAAGCAAAGTGCATGATGTATATTGGTCAAAGGGTAAAATAAAATGGTTAGTCTATTGAAATTTCAATCCAAATATAGTGCTGCTAAGAGCTCACTGGGTAAGCATTGTGGCTTTACTTTAGTGGAGCTGATGGTGGCTATAGCTATTATCGGCATTTTGGCTTCTATTGCGTTTCCAAATTATCTGGAATATGTAAAAAAGGGCAGGCGAGCTGCAGCGCAGTCACATCTTATGGATGTGGCGCAGCGACAACAGCAATATCTACTTGATGCTCGCAGCTATGCAGCAGACTTATCTACCTTAAACGTTACAACGCCAACCGATGTCTCAAGTTACTACACCATTACTATAACTGTGGGTGATGGTGCGCCACCTTCATTTACTGCAACAGCAACACCAGTTTCAGGGTCAGCGCAGGCAACTGATCCCACCTTAACCATCAATAGTGCAGGTAGTAAGACGCCTTTTGATAAATGGTAAACATTACTACTTTGTGCAAATTTAATACGATGACCAGTGATTGTGGGGTCGGGGTGTCTTGTCGTCAATCCGCAGGATTTACTTTGCTTGAATTGGTTGTAGCAATAGCCATCGTTGGAATATTGGCGGCGGTGGCAATTCCTTCATTTGCCAGCATGACAGCTAATACAAGGTCAAAAAGTGTTGCTACGGATTTGTATTTGGCTTTGGCTAAGACACGGAGTGAGGCGGTTAAGCGTAATATGGATGTCACTTTATCACCTGATGCTGGAGGGTGGAAAAAAGGCTGGCAGATTTATCCATCAAATACGCCGGATAGTATTTTAGAAAATCATAGTATATCCGGCGAAATTAGTCTAAGTGGCCCCGATAGTGTTAAATACAATAGCTCAGGCCGAACAGGCAGTTCGGTATCTTTTAATATTGAAGCTACAGTCGGCTCTGCATCGTCGCAGAGATGTGTGACACTGAGCCTGAGTGGCTTGCCGAATGTGAAGAATCAAGCATGTTAAACCAGCAATTAATCAGGCGGAAATTTCAAACGGGTACCACTTTACTAGAGGTGATGGTCACTATTGTGATTCTGGCATTTGGATTGCTTGGTCTGGCCGGGCTGCAAATGAAGACTCGATCAGTTGAACTGGAATCATACCAAAGAAGTCAGGCCATGGTTATTCTTAATGATATGGTAAGCAGGTTTCAGATGAGTCGTGCGAATGCTGCCAATTATGTTGGCGGCGATGTTGTCGGCGGTGGAGATGTAGAAGAGTGCAGTGGTTTGGCTGGCGCTGCGTTTGATCTATGTGAATGGGGTAATATGCTTCGTGGCGCCGGCGAATCCTTGGGTGGTACAAGTGTCGGAGCGATGATTGGGGCAAGAGGATGTATTTCCCAGATACAGGCACCGGTTACTACTTCTGGTGCATGTGCTCCAGGTATTTACCAAATTACAGTTACCTGGCAAGGGATGTTTAAGACAGCAGCCCCCAGCAATACCTGCGCACAAGATCTTGATATATACGGTGGCGACACCCTACGCCGTGCGATTTCACTTCAAGTGTCAGCCGGTACTGGGGGGTGTATATAATGAATCTCCCTAATTTCACCTCACGTGGCAGGCAGAGTGGTCTTTCCTTAGTTGAACTAATGATCGCAGTTACCATCAGTTTGCTCGTGCTCACAGCGCTGTCAGCAATATTTATCAGCAGTACCCGTTCCCGTAATGAAATGCAGAAATCAACTCAGCAGCAGGAGAGCGGACGTTATGCCTCGCAATTACTTGCAGACAATCTCAAGTTGGCAGGTTACTTGGCGGAGTTTGATTCTACTTTACTTACAACGCCAGCTACGTTGCCTGATCCGTGCGCGACAACAGTCGCTAATTTATTGGCGGCATTACCCCTGCATGTGCAAGGTGTGAATAATGCGGCGACAATTCCATCATGTATTTCTGATGTTAAAGCTGGGACAGATATTCTCGTCGTGAGGCGGGTAGCTACTTGCGCTGCCGGTGCGGCGGGTTGCGCTGCATTTGTTGAGGGAACGCCGCATTTTCAGGCATCTCTTTGTACCCCGACTGATGGTAGCGGTGGCGAGCTGGCCCATGCCATCAGTAGCGATGCTGATTATGCCGCCTATTATTTCGCATTGAGTACTGCCGCAGCCGATTTCAAGCGTCATAAAACCAGTTGTGTTGCTACAGATTTTGCTGCTATCCAGCGTTATCTCGTGCATATTTATTTTGTAGCTAATAACAATGTGTCCGGCGATGGCGTTCCTACGCTGAAACGGGCGGAGTTAGGTGCCGGATTGTTCAGTATCGTCCCTCTTGTTGATGGTATTGAGAATATGCAGGTCGAGTATGGCGTTGATAGTGATAATGACGGTGTACCCAATTCGTATACATCGGCACCTGCCAATACAACAGACTGGCGCAATGCAATGTCTGCACGCCTTCATTTACTGGCACGCAACACAACAAGCACTACGGGATATACTGATAGCCGTACTTATACACTAGGTGATACGGAAGTAGCTGCGCCTGGTGATGGATACAAGCGTCACGTTTATAGCACCACTGCACAGTTTGTGAATCCCTCATGGAGGCGACAATGAGACGGTTTTCCATACCTGGTTCACAGCAGGGGATAGTACTGCCAGTTGCCCTGATCATGCTGGTTATGATGCTGCTGATAGCTATTGTCAGTTTCAATATGGGACGCCAGAACACTATTATTGCAGGTAACATGCAGCATAAAGCTGAAGTCGTGAGTTCTGCGAATCAGGCGGTTGAAGAGGTAATCTCTAAAACTGCTTTCATTACCAATCCCAGTGCAGCTTTGCCTGGTAATAAGGCTACGTATGATGTCAATGGCGATGGCACCAAAGATGTTACGGTAACGCTAAGTCCGGCGCCTTGTGTGAAAAAAGCGCAGGTTATCAAAAATGCAGAGTTGAGTGTTAGTAACGCTAATGACGCTGCCTGTATCGTTGGGGCAGCTCAGAACCTAGGTATAGAAGGTGCAGCAACGGGTGACTCTCTTTGCGCTAACACTGTGTGGGAAATTAATGCCGTAGCTACCGATGATGTGACTGGTGCTGAGGCGACAGTGACTACCGGTGTAGGTGTGCGTGTTGCGGCTGACGATGCAAAAAATCCTGTAAGTACATGCCCTTAAAGAGAATTTCGCTATGAATAAAATCCACAAACGAATCTTATTTGCGCTGATGACGTTGAGTTTTGCTCTCAATCCTTTGGGAACAGTGGCGGAAGACATTGATATTTTTACCGGTGCCTCAGCAGGCACTGCGGAGCGTCCGAATGTGCTGATCGTGCTGGATAATACATCAAATTGGGCTCGGCAGAGTCAGCAATGGCCAGGAGGTCTAACGCAAGGTCAGGCCGAGGTACGTTCGATCAAGAATGTGCTGGATTCGATCGGTAACGATATTAATGTAGGCGTGATGGAATTTGTGACCAATGGTAATGCCAACAATATAGGCGGATTCATGCGATTCCCTATATTGCCTATGGATGCTACCAATAAGGCAGCGCTCAAGGCAGAAATGGATGAAATATTCGGCGATATCAATGGCACGAACGAAAAACGTAACTCTGGCACCCCATATGGAAACATGGCTTATGATATGCATAACTACTTTTCAGGGGCAAACGTAGGCAGTAATAGCAGTAGTCTAAATCCGCCTAGCCCTAGAGTAGACGAACGAGCTTACGACACAAAATACAGCAATTTTAAAACACCACTATCCAGCGCCAATAGCTGTGCCAAGAATTATATTATTTTTATCGGTAACCCAAATTCGAGTGGCCCATCCGATGACACTGCGGCAAATAATACAGAGCTAACCAGCTTAGGATGTAGTGCCAGTAACATCAGTTTGCCTAACTTTACTTTAGTTAGCACGCCAACTACTACAAATTTGGGAACTACAGCTGCATGTTACGTCAGTCAAAGTGCGTGTAGCCTTGCAGTAGAAGCAGCGCGAGTGCTTGCGGGTGATACTACCTATGCTAGTAAGTCTTGTGGTGATGTCTATGTTCCTCCAGGTGGCTGCCCTACTGGCACTCAGCTTTACTCGGTGTTAGCTACAGATAAACAAGGTACAAAAGACCTTGGAAAATTGTCATCCTGTGTGCAGAACACTTCTAAATGTGCAATCGCAATTGCTAGCCAGTATAGTGCTGAGTGTTCCGGCACGGGCGTCTCCTGTTCCTGTACTAACGAATCATCATCAGGTTGTGCAGGTGGTTCGGCGAAATATAATTACAGCATAGTTCGAACTAAAACTTTAACTGAAGTCAACTCTTTGGGTTACTCCAGTGCCTGTTATGCAAGCGCACCAGCCTATAGTGCTGCTTCGACAGATTATACGACGCAATGTACGGCTTTTGCGAAATATGCCAGTGGTAGTGGCTGCTCCTATAGCACGCCAACAAGTACCGGGGCATCATCCTGTGCGGTAGGTACCTCGCAATATACGATCCTTGGCAATTCTACCATTACCTCTGCTACGCCTAGCGGAACTTACGATACGACAGGCAAAGGCAGTGCTTGGCATCTGGATGAATGGGCGCGCTGCATATACCAGAAAGGTGTGCCTGTTGCCGGTGGTGAGAATCAAACTGCCGCGATGTACACCATTGATGTTTATAACGCACAACAGAACAATGATCACACAGCACTTTTAATGAGCGCCGCACATCAGGGTGGAGGCAAGTATTTTTCTGCTACCAACGAGGATGCTGTACTTAATTCACTGAAGCAGATTTTTGCAGAGATCCAGTCGGTTAACTCAACTTTTGCTTCAGCTTCGTTGCCAGTGAACGCTACCAATCGTGCGCAGAATGAAAATCAGGTGTTCATTGGTATGTTCCGCCCTGATCCAGGTATGAAGCCACGCTGGTATGGCAATCTGAAACGTTACCAGCTGGTTTTTGAAGCGGATGGCGTTACTGTGAATCTGGGCGATAAGAACGGTGATGTGGCAGTGAATAACCAGACCGGGTTTATCAGTGATTGTGCGGTCAGTTACTGGACAACCGACTCTTTGATAGATGCTGCGGACCCATCTAAGGGCTATTATTGGTCAAATGTGCCGGTGAGCCCAAGTGCGGCCAGTAAGTGCGCAGGATTAGATGCAACTAAAGTCTACTCAGATTTGCCGGATGGACCTATTGTTGAAAAGGGCGCGATTGCTGAAGTGATTCGTAAGGGTAACAATCCGCCGACGACTGATGGCACGCCGACTTGGGCACCAAACCGCAACCTTTATACAACTGATACTGCATTCGGTACTGGATTAACTGCACTATCCAGCTCGGTTGAATTGGATGCAACCCAGCGCTTATGGGCGCGTGGTGCCGATACGCAAAACGAGGATAGCGATACAGTGACCAGTGCTGAGACCCGTGCATCACTGCATGGCGATGTAGTGCACTCGCGGCCATTACCTGTGACTTATGGTGATGGAACTGGCGTAGTTTATTACGGCTCGAATGACGGTATGTTCCGTGCGATTAATGCAGAGACGGGTAAAGAGCTGTGGGCGCTAATGCCGTTCGAATTTGCACAAGCAAATTTTGTGGATAGGTTGCGCAACAATGCACCTCTTATCAAGTACCCTAATACTGATATGACCATTACACCGACCCCGATTCCAAAAAGTTATGGCTGGGACGGCTCTATCGGTATTGCACAGGATAAAAGCAATACCAAGGTATGGATTTATCCAACCATGCGCCGCGGCGGGCAGATGGTTTATGCGATAAATGTGACTGATAAGGATGCACCGTCAATTATGTGGAAGCACGGCTGTTACGCCGGCAGTTGTAGCGGTGGGTTCGAGAATATGGGACAGAGCTGGTCGGCACCGGTAGTTGTTCCTGTGGAAGGTTATACGACCGAGAAGGTAGCGCTATTTGGTGGCGGTTATGACATCTGTGAAGATAAAGATGAAAAATCGCCATGCAGCAGTGGTGCTAAGGGCGCTAACATCTATGTGGTGGATGCCGGTAGTGGCGCTTTGCTTAAATCGTTTTCGACCAGCAATAGTGTGGCATCAGAGATATCCGTGGTTGATATGAATGCTGATAACAAAGCAGATTATGGTTATGTTGGTGATACCGATGGCAACATATATCGTGTTGACATGGTGACTAGAACTGTTTCTGGCGGTGTAGCCACTTATACTGCTCGAGTGCCTAGTGCCTGGACTATACGCAAGATTGCTGAAGCCAAGGACGGACGTAAATTTTTGTTCCAGCCCGCATTACTACCGCTGGTTAAGGATGGCCGCGTTTATGTGGCAATCGGTTCAGGTGACCGTGAGCACCCTTTAGTATCTCACTACCCATACAAAGATGATGTGACCAACCGTTTTTATGTTTATCTGGACGACTTGGCAGTTACATCTGGAGATGCTGTCGATTTGAACAATCTGGAAGATAAGACGGCAGATGCAGGATGTAGTTCTACTTCTATTCTGCCAGGCTCTGCAAAGGCAGGCTGGTATATGGATCTGAACCAGTACGGCAAAGGTGAGCAAACCGTGACTTCGGCTATTATTCTTGGCGGGCAAGTGGCATTCAGTACGAACCGACCAATTCCGCCTGCTGACGGCACTTGTTCTACTGTGCTTGGTGAGGCAAGAGGCTACTGGGTTAATCTGTTCAATGCATCCGGCACCATCGCCTCAAGCGCCACCACTTGTGGCGGCGACCGATCTGCTATTTTCGTTGGCGGCGGTTTGCCACCTTCTCCGGTGACCGGTAATGTTTATATTGATGGCAAACCAGTGACAGTTGTGATTGGTGCAGTTGATCATGATGGCGGTACGAGTACACCGATCTCACCGGGTAAAGTAGTACCTGCTGTTAATCCGATTCGTAAACGGATATACCATAAAGTCAAAGGTGTTGATTAAACGACGCTAGCTGGTGGTGATCTAAAGCAAAAAACGGCTCTGAGCCGTTTTTTGTTTTGAGAGCACACAGTCTTTAACACCTGTATGCAATCTCTGAATAATGACAACTACCAATAGAGGACGGCACTACGCTCCTATAACAAACTTCGGAATACATTAGGCATCAATACAATACTGCCAATTTAATTCAGTTCCTTAGCTAGAATATTGGTCGCCACTTGCTCAATCACCGTACCATCTTTTTCCGTTTTACGGATTTTCACCGGTAAGTATTGATAGTCAATCGCAAGCCAGATTTCAGTTTTATCTTCATCACTGCTGCCTTTTAGCAGGTGAATGGTTCTTAATTCACCCAGCTTAGTAACAATCGTTTCTTCACCTTCAAAACTATAGCTGTAGCTACGCAGTCGCTTGCCATTGGTTATGGTGATTTGCATGCTATCGAGTGGTGGCATGAACATAAACTGATACATAAAGCTTAAAAAATCCTGTGTACCGGCAACCAGATTCGCAGTGGTGTCACCTTTCGAGCTATGCATGTGAACTAGATTGTCATCCCATGCGAAGTCTGCAGTTTGCGATTTCTTGGCGTCGTTACCATATTGATACGAGTAAAAGTATGGTTTTAGGCCGTTTTCTGTGACGGTACCTTCACTCTTTTGAGTGAGGCTGCCGAAGAATAGAGATACCAAGCCTTTAGCTTCTGTAGTGCTGATAATTGAATAGTGTTCATTTTTATCAATATTAAAAACAATTTTTGTGACACCTGCAGCCGATGTATTGACTCCGCGCATGACCTCAAACTCTGTTTCTACATGGCTATATACAGTTTTTTCAGGCTCTGATTGCGTTAAGTTATTTTCTACAGTTTCATTAATGTCAGTTACGGTATTTGCTAATTCAGTTTCAGATAGATCTGCATTTTTAGATTGATCGATATTGGTAGATGGATTAATTGGTATATTTTCAGTGGAGTTAACAACTTCTGGCGCTCCTATGGTTTCTTCATGCGTCGGTTTGGGTGTGGATTTAGCTGCAGGGGCTTTGCGCTTAGTTACTATTTCATTTTTTTTACCGAGCGCTTGTATATTTTCCTGCTTGGCTTGTTGTTGAACTAGACGCATACCCAGCGTTTGATGGTCTTCAACGATTTGCGGCAGATTAATAGAAAATTCACTGAAAAGCGCAATATGCAGAAGTGTGGAGCCAACTATTGTAAGCAATAGCCGCTGGTGTTGCATGAATTGCAATTTCAGGCTGCCAAGTGCTTCAGAAAGGGTGTGTTGTGGCTGCATGCTAAGGTGAGCTAGGTTCGGACTTATCGGGTTCTGGTAGCTGTGCCTTATTGTAAAGCAGCTTTGCAGTGATGAGGCCGTTGATCAGCCCAAAAAATAGCGCAGCCGCTGCGAAAATTGGTATCAGATAGCTAACGCTGGCATGTGGAATCAACCATAAACGTACCACGATCAGCTGTCCGGCAATATGTGCGAAAGCCGCCAGAATACTTAAAGTGATGGCGCTGAAATATCGTTTAGGTAAGTGCTGTGCGGCCCATAGCGCCCCCAAGCTAAGTAGCGCGCCGCTTAAGCTGAGTGCAAATGTAGGCGACATAAACTGCCCCAGTAACAGACTGCTGGCGAATACACGCAAAATGCTGACCCAGGCTGCGGTTGCAAAGTCATACTGCAACAGCACATATAACGTGACAATATTGGCGATGCCGGGCTTAACTCCCGGTAGTGGCGACGGAATTACTGCCTCTATCATATGCAGGGCAATGGCAAAAGCTGCCAGTTTTGCAATGCGGTGGTCGTCAATAGTGGTTTGAATCTGCATGTTTGATTAAAACACTTAATAATTTAATGAGTCATAAGGTTTTTGCTCGCCAATCAGTTCCAGACTGATCTGATTAGGCAAGCAGATTGCCACCTGTCCGCTGTGCGTTAGCCAGCCCTGATGGACGCAGTATTGATTATGACACGGTGATTTGGCAAAGCGTACTTTGCCCTGACTGATGTGAATGACTGCGTCGCCGATGGAGCCGTGAACCTTGATGTCACGCTGCTGATTAAGATCGTAGGCTGCATGCACTTTATCGCCTATACGGATCTGTACTTTAGAGGCATGCTCATGCGACCATAAAGTCTGGAACAAGTAGACGATAATGACCGCACTGAAAATAACCGTGAGCCAGTCACCGATCAGCAGATGCCTGAAAGTTGGTTTAGGGGAGCGTAACAAGCTTAACATGGCTGTTCTTTTTAACTTCCGGATCTAACCATTCTAGTTTATGTGACAATGCGCTACTCACCAAAATATTGGATTGCTGATCTATGACCATGAAATATTGTATGCCAAGCATGGCGGCAGTTTTGGCTTTATCTTCAGCAACTGCAATAAAAATAGGTTTTGATGCGACATCTGACATTACACCGGCATTGCTCTGAGGTGGAATCAGTACTGTAACTGCCTGTGTATGCTGCACTGGATAACCGCTACGCGGGTCAATAATATGGCAATAACGTTTGCCATCAAGCATAAAGTAACGTTGATAATCGCCCGAAGTGCCGATTGCCCAGCCATCGGCCAAGTCCAGCGTCGCAATTGCTGCCGGTTTGCGCGGGTGCTGTATGCCTACGCGCCAGGGCTTGTCCCCATGTTGGCCGAGGGCAATGATATTGCCGCCTATGTTGACCAGTGCATTTTTAACCTGTTGTTTGCGTAAATAGTCAGCAGCCATATCCAGCGCATAGCCTTTGGCATAGCCGCCCAGATCAAGTTTCACATTCGGGTTGGTGCTGTAGGCAGTGTTGTCTTTTAGCACAATGTCGGACATGCGCGGGTTGGCTTTAACCTGCGCTTTGATTTTTGCATCATCAATTTTTACCGCAGTGAATTCATCACGCTGAAAGCCCCAGAGACTGACTAAATGGCCGATGGCGGGGTTGAATAAACCTTGTGATTTGACCGATAAATCCGTTGCATCGGTCAGCATGGCAGCGAGTTGCGGACTGATGGTGATAGGTTTGTTGCCATTAGCAAAGGCTGTGTTCAGCGCACCAAGCTCGCTGGGTTGATTGCTGCTGACTGGTTTCCATGCATGCAGCTGGTTATGCAGATTCTGGAAATTCAGCAACACCTGATTGGCCAGTAGTTTTGCGCGATCTTCGGGTTCACCGTAAATACTGATATCGACCAACGTGCCAAATACATAACTCTGTGTATGGTAAAGCGGCTCTTGCATGAGCATGCGCATGGCGGTTAGTGCCATAGCCAGCATTGCAATTACTATCAGGCTGATACGCCATTTACGCATCGTCAGAGTCGTAGCCGTTATGCTGCCAGATGCTGCTCAAGTGCATCCAGCATGACACATGCCGGATTGCAGTCGGTTTGTGCGGCAATTTCCACCATGCCGGTTGGGCTGGTAACGTTGATCTCGGTTAAATGATCACCGATCACGTCCAGACCCACCAGAAACAGTCCTTCCTGCTTGAGTGTTTTGCCTACAGTAGACGCAATTTCATAATCACGGCTGCTAAGCGGCTGAGCTACGCCGGTACCGCCGGCGGCTAGGTTGCCGCGCGTTTCGCCTGCAAGCGGTATGCGAGCCAAGGCATAAGGTAATGGCTCGCCATTAATCACGATGATACGTTTGTCACCTTGCAGTATTTCCGGCAGATAACGTTGTGCCATGATGGTGCGTGTACCATGTTCGGTGATGGTTTCCAGAATCACGCTGATATTTGGGTCGCTCAATGTCAGCCTGAAAATACTGCTGCCGCCCATGCCATCCAGTGGCTTTACGACAATATCCTGATGTGTGTTCAAGAAGTCACGAATAAGAAAATTGTTAGCAGTGACGAGGAATTCCGGTGCAAACTGCGGAAAGCGCGTCACTGATAATTTTTCATTCCAGCCGCGAATGGCAGTTGGGTTATTAAACACCTTAGCGCCTTGATCTGCGGCGATTTCGAGCAGATAGGTACTGTATAAGTATTCATTATCGAACGGCGGATCTTTACGCATGATAATGGCATCGAAGTTGGCCGGCATGCTTTCATCGGGGATGCCTAATTCATAGCCGTCGCTAGTAAATTCAAACGACTGAGTTCTGATTTTTGCCTGACTGCCACGCAGAAAAAGATCATGCTGCATGCTCACAAATAATTGATGACCTCGCTGGCTGGCCTCACGCATCATGGCCATGCTCGTATCTTTGTAGATTTTCAGGCTTGGCAGCGGATCTAAAATAAATACGAGTTTCATAAGGTGTGGTAAGCCCGTTGTTATTGATTAAGTGGGTTCTGTTCCTGCAGTTCAATTGCCGCGGCCAGCAATGCTAGACGTGCAACCACACCATAAGCATAGAAACGGTTAGGCGGCGCATCCGGTGCACCGGCGCAGTCAGGCAGGGTACAGGGTTTTTCAAACGCCAGTGGCACAAAATGTGAACCCGGTGCGTTTAGGTTTTCATCTACGCCGCGGCCGGTATGCACGCGGTAGAAGCCGCCGATTACAAAGTGATCCATCATATATACGACAGGCTCAGCGACGGCATCGTTGATGCTCTCGAAGGTGTATACGCCTTCCTGAATGATGACTTCGGAAACCTCCAGGCCTTCTTTCACTACAGACATTTTATTGCGGGCTTTGCGGTTGAGGCCGCGCACATCTTCCGGTGATTTTACCGTCATGATGCCCATGCCATAGGTGCCGGCATCCGCTTTCACGATCACAAACGGCTCCTGTGTTACGCCGTACTCTGCGTATTTCAGTTTAATCTTTTCCAGCAGTTGCTCAACTTTAGCGGCAAGGCACTCTTCACCGGTGCGTGCATTAAAGTCGATCTCGCCACAGGTATCAAAGTATGGGTTCAGCAGCCATTCATCTATACCGATCAGCTGTGCGAATTCGCTTGCCACACGGTTATAGGCCGAAAAATGCTGAGATTTACGCCGTGTACTCCAGCCAGCATACAGCGGTGGAATCAAGTCCTGCTCAAGATTTTCCAGAATTTCCGGAATGCCGCCGGACAGGTCATTATTCAGCAAAATGGCACAGCTATCGAATTCTTCCAGTGTTACGCCATCAATGTTGGACTGCGGTAATTTGAGGCGATTGCCCACGCGCACTACCGGTTCCAGCAGCAGCGTTTGACCTCCCGGTGTTTCAAATCTGGTTGGCACTGTAATTTCCGGTGAAATCGAGCCGACGCGGATATGCATGCCCGCCTGTTTCAGGATGTTGGCGAGCTCGACTACATTGCGTAAGTAGTAGCCGTTACGGGTATGGTTCTCCGGAATGATCAGCAGGCGATGAGCCTCCGGGCATACTTTCTCTACTGCTACCATGGCCGCCTGCACACTCAGGTGCAGAAAGTCCGAATTGAGGTTGTTGAAGCCGCCCGGAAACAGGTTAGTGTCTACCGGCGCCAGTTTAAAGCCTGAATTGCGCAAATCGACCGAAGCATAAAACGGCGCGGCATATTCCAGCCATTGCGAACGGAACCAGTGTTCGATTTTTGGCATGGCATCGAGCATGCTTTTTTCTAAACTTAACAAAGGGCCGTTCAGTGCTGTTGTCAGGTGAGGAACCATATTTGCCTTTTTCAAAAAAGTATCGTGTTTACACCGGTTATATTATAGATGTAGCGGTGTTAATTAAACTACCTGCTGCGCCTGCAGGTCAGCATGATAGCTACTTCTTACCATGGGGCCGCTGGCAGTATTATTAAAGCCCATGGCATCAGCTTTTTGTTTTAATGTTTCAAATGCATGCGGCTCAACGTAGCGCATGACCGGCAGATGGTGCACGCTGGGTTGCAGATATTGGCCTAGGGTCAGCATAGTGACATTATGCGCGCGCAGGTCGCGCATGACTTCAAGAATTTCTTCATCGGTTTCACCCAGCCCTAACATCAGGCCAGACTTGGTCGGAATATGCGGGTACAGCTCGCCGAATTTTTTTAATAAAGTCAGTGAGTTCTGGTAATCAGAACCGGGTCTAGCTTGCTTATAGAGCCTTGGGATAGTCTCCAGGTTATGGTTCATGACATCCGGCGGTGCTTCGCTCAGGATTTTCATCGCAACATCGAGGCGGCCGCGGAAATCCGGCACCAGAATTTCAATTTTGATGTCAGGCGATTGCGCGCGTACGGCTTTAATGCAATCTACAAAATGCTGTGCGCCGCCATCGAGCAGGTCATCGCGGTCCACGCTGGTGATGACTACATATTTGAGTTTCATCTGTGCGATGGTGCGTGCCAGATTTTCAGGTTCATTCACATCCGGTGGCAATGGTTTACCGTGTGCTACATCGCAGAATGGACAGCGACGCGTACAGATATCACCCAGAATCATGAAAGTGGCCGTGCCGCCGCTGAAACATTCACCGATATTCGGGCAGCTTGCCTCTTCACACACGGTATGCAGATTATTATCACGCAGCACGCGTTTGATTTCCTGATAGCGGGCAGAGTCCGGTGCTTTCATGCGTATCCATTCCGGCTTGCGTTGTGCAGGCTGCGGGATGATTTTAATCGGGATGCGCGAGGTCTTTGCCGCGTCGATTTCTTTTACGCCGGCAATTTTCTGCCTAGGTGTTTTATTGCTTGATGTATCAGTCATGCTTTTCCATATCATCAGTCATTGCCATCAGTCATTGCCATCAGTTATTACTAAGTTCTGCAGGTGTTCAAAATTGGCATTGAGTTTTTGCAGCAGTTGTTCACTTAGCGTTTGTATGTCTGCAGCAATGCCCAGGTCTTTGGTTTGCGTGATTTTTAAGCCGGCATAGCCACACGGGTCGATTGCCGCAAACGGGCTCAGATCCATATCTACATTGAGACTCAGGCCATGATAGCAGCAGTTGTTTTTTACGCGTAAACCTAATGATGCAATTTTAGCTTCCTGCCCGTCATTAAGCTGCACATAAACGCCGGGGGCATCTTTTTTTGCTAGCGCATCAACGCCGTGCTCTGCCAGTAATTCGATGACAGTATTTTCCAGCAGGCTTACCAGCGTGCGTATGTTCAAGTGTCTGCGCTGCAAGTCTGCCAGCACATAGACAACAATCTGTCCTGGACCATGGTAAGTAATTTTACCGCCGCGGTCTGTGAGTATGGTCGGGATATCATCACGCTGCGGCAGTCTTACTTGCCTGCGATTCAGTCCCAGTGAATAGACCGGCGCGTGTTCAGTCAGCCATAGTTCATCCGGCGTATCAGCTGCGCGATTCGCGTTGAAGCTTTGCATGGCCTGACACGCACTCTCGAATTCTGTGAGGCCTAAACGCCGAATGACTAAGGGCTGCTGCATTGCTGGCTACGGTGATTAAAGTGCGAATTTCACCAGAGGATGCGTACTTAATAAGCGGTAAACACCATCAAGCTGATCTTGAGATGTTACATACACATTGCAGGTCAGGCTGATATATTTACCGCCAGAGCTCGCGCGCATTTCTATATGCTCGGCAGTGAATGCAGGCACCAAGGTTTGAATGACTTCAACGATGGTGGCTGAAAATGCCTCCTGTGTTTCCCCCACGACTTTAATGGCAAAGTGACAGGGGAACTCAATGAGTGGCGGTGCGGTGTGGGGTTCTATTTCACGCATACACGTTACCTTATTATTGTAATAGCAATTTTATCGAATCCCACGCGCGGCCAAGAATGCCGGCTGTGTCGACTGCTTTTGCTGCCACGATAGAACGCTGTTCGACCATTTTGCCATTCAGCATGAATTTCACAGTACCGATGACCTGGCCTTTTTTAATCGGAGCGATTAATGGCTGAGTGCTTGAAATCACGGCTTTAACGTTGGCATATTCGCCTTTTGGCAGTGTCAGGTATAAATCGTTTGCAACAGTCGAGGCAACTACATTTTCGCTACCCTTCCATACTTTGAGTTGATTAATAGTCTGCCCGCGCTTGTATACAAGGGTGGAGTCAAAGAACTGGAAGCCATAATTGAGTAGCTTCTGGCTTTCTGTTGCACGAGCGGCATCGGTAGGTGCGCCCAATATTACAGAAATGCGGCGTGTATTATCACGTTTGGCAGAAGAAATCAGGCAATAGCCGGCAGATTCGGTATGGCCGGTTTTCATGCCATCGACATTAGGATCAAGCCATAACAGGCGGTTGCGGTTAGGTTGTTTGATGTTGTTGTAGCTATATTCTTTAACCGAATACAAGCGTTTGTAGTCTTCCGGAAAATCACGGATCAAGGCGCTGGCCAGAATCGATAAGTCTTCGGCAGTGGTGTAGTGCTGTGGGTCAGGCAAGCCGGTGGCATTCACATAGTTTGTGTTTTTCATACCCAGGCGCTTTGCTTCTTTATTCATCATGCTGGCAAACAGCTGTTCCGAGCTCGCAATACCTTCTGCCAGTGTAATGGAAGCATCATTGCCTGACACAATAATCATGCCATGCAGCAACTCATCAACCGTCACAGGCTTGTTTGGCTCGATAAACATTTTAGAGCCTTCAACTTTCCAGGCAATTTCGCTGACAGGCAGTGTTTGCGTGAGTTGCAGATGACCATTTTTAATGGCCTTGAAGCTCAGGTAAGCCGTCATGATTTTAGTCAGCGATGCAGGTTCAATGCGCATGCTGGCATTCTGCGTGGCAATCACGTGCCCGCTGTTGAAATCTTTAAGCAAATAAGCTTTTACTGCCAGGCTAGGTGGAGGTGCGATCTGTGCACTTTCCGCATGTGCTAATTGGCCAAAACTTAAAAAAGCGGTTGCAGAAATAATGCTGATACTACGAGCGAATAAGGAGTGTTTGATCATTTGAGTCTATTAATGTTTACTGATTGGTAACGATTGCTGATAGGTTTAATTGCTTGCGAACTTTATTGGCAGAGACATCGGCTTCTTTTTTACTACCGAAAGGGCCGAGCTTCACGCGGTAAATGCCGTCATTATACACGTTAGTGACTGCGGCATCTCCGGCGAGTTCCAGCCCCAGAATTTTCTTTTGCAACAGGTCACCATTCAATTCGTTTTTAAATGCACCTACCTGCACGTAGTAGCTGGTGGCTCTAGGTTCCATATAGTTTGCCGGTGCTGGTGAGATGATTCCTGCGGTAGAAGTTTCTTTGTAAGCTACGGCGGTAATATCTGCTGTGCTGGCTGGTGTTGCCACTGGAGTGGTATTCATTTTTCGCAGTGCTTCAGGGCTGGTATCAATCCATTCCACTTCAACCGGGCCGCTGCCGCGCGAGGTGATGCGTAATTTATAAGCTGCTGCGTAGGATAAGTCTATCAGCCTGTCATGCTTGAATGGCCCTCGGTCATTGATGCGTACGATTACCGAGCGTTTATTTACCGGATTGGTTACCCTGACATAGCTGGGGATGGGTAGCGTCGGGTGGGCTCCGGTCATCCCATACATGTCATAGACTTCGCCGCTGGAAGTTTTTTTGCCGTGGTAACGTTTGCCATACCAGGATGCAATGCCCTGCTGAAAGTAGGGTGAATAGCTGGTCATCGGGACATATTTTTTACCGAGTGCGGTATAAGGCTTATTTGGACTTACCAGAGGTGTTTCAGTCTTGAGCTGAGCATCTGGAATACTATCAATGTCTGCTGGCGGATTGTCACCTGGCCCGTCATCCAGATAATAGCCGCCCTTGCCCACAGGCGTTTGAGAAGGCTGTTTTGAGGCCCGCGTATCTGAACCTTCTTTTATTGATGGCTGGCTGCTACATGCCGTCACCATGGCGATGCAAAGTATGACAATAAATCGTTGAAAGTTAAACATTCAATCACCTCTATAAAGTATTTATACGTCTTTGATACAGGTTTGGGCACTACTAAAAAATATTACTGAAAATATAGAATTTGCGGTGCAGTAAGCCCGCAAGGGGCGTGCCCGTTAGCTTGCAACTAGATTCTTGTGTGTATGTATACTCATTAAAATACCAAAACCTAAGCATAGCGTCACCATAGAGGTGCCGCCATAACTGATTAAAGGCAATGGTACACCTACTACCGGTAAAATGCCGCTTACCATGCCCATGTTAACAAAAGCATAAGAAAAGAAATTCAATGTGATAGCGCCAGCTAGCAGTCTGGAGAAGGTGCTCTGCGCCTGCGATGCAATCATAAGTCCGCGTATGATAATCAGGCTGAACAGGCTTAGTAGCAGCATGTTGCCTAGAAAGCCGAACTCTTCACTGAATACTGCAAAAATGAAATCGGTAGTGCGTTCCGGTAAAAAATCCAGTTGTGTCTGCGTACCGTTGAGCCAGCCTTTGCCGGTTGCTCCGCCAGAACCAATTGCAATGATGGCCTGAATCGTGTGGTAGCCAGCACCAAGCGGATCTTGCGTTGGGTCGAATAGAATTTCAATGCGTTTTCTCTGATAGTCATGCAGCATAGACCAGAAAATCGGCATGAGTCCGAGCAGAGACACCGAAGCACCCACCAAGAATTTCCAGCTTAATCCAGCTAGAAACAGTACATAAAATCCTGATGATGCAATGAGTAATGATGTGCCCAGATCCGGCTGTTTCATAATAAGCGCAACAGGTACGGCCAGTAAAAAGCCGGCAATGATAAAGTTTACTGCACTCGGCTTGCCTTCACGAGAGGCAAAATACCATGCCAGCATCATCGGCATGGCAATACGCATCAGCTCTGACGGCTGAATCTGTGTAAAGCCAATGTTCAGCCAGCGCCGCGCACCATGGCTGATTGAGCCAAATAATGCAACTGCAACCAGTAGCAGAACCCCTAGCACATAGAGTGCTAAAGCCACGCGCTCAAGTTTCTGCGGAGAAATGTTGGCAACTACCCACAGCACGCTTAATGCCACCATCATATTGACGGCTTGCGCATATACGCGGTCAAGGCTCTGCCCCGATGCGCTATACAGCACGGACAGGCTGGTTAATAAGGCAAAAAACAGGCATGTCATCAGAAAGGCATCGATATGCTTGAATAAAAGCTGGAGTAGTTTGCTAATCATGTAGCTCTTCCTCTGGAACAGGGGTTGTTGCGGCAGTAGTACCGGTTAATGCTTTATTTTCTTTTGCGGCTTCGCTAACAGGTACTTTGCCTAATAAGTAATAATCCATAACTTTTCTGGCAATGGGGCCCGCAGTGGAGCCACCGTGGCGGCCATTTTCAACAATCACTGCCAATGCGATAGTAGGGTCTTCTGCAGGTGCATAGGCAATAAACAATGCGTGATCAAGATGGCGCTCATTGATGGTGCTTTCATTATATTTTTCGTTTTGCTTGATGCCAATCACTTGCGCGGTACCAGTTTTTGCTGCAATTGAATAACCTGCATTGGCACCTACACTGGCAGCTGTGCCGCCCGGTAAAGTAACGTCAATCATGCCGCGTTTAACGATTTCTACATTATTCGGATTGAGTTCGACCCGATCCTGGATAACTGGCGCAATAATTTCTTTCTTACCGGATTGCGCGTCTTCGATGTGGCTGACTAAACGTGGTTTCATGGCAACGCCGTTGTTCGCCAGAATTGCCGTAGCTTGTGCCAGCTGCAATGGGGTCACCAAAGTATAGCCCTGCCCGATGCCGACAATGACCGTTTCGCCAGGATACCAAGGCTGTTTAAAGCGGCGTTGCTTCCATTCAGGTGTAGGCAGCAGTCCGCCGTTCTCGCTTTTGCCATTGACATTATCAATGTCGATGCCGGATTTTCTGCCGAAGCCAAAATGGCGTACGAATGAAGTCAGGTTTTCTATCCCCATCTCCATCGCTAATCCGTAAAAAAAAGTATCGCAAGAGATAGTAATCGCTTTCTGGATATCAACGGTGCCATGTCCGCTTGGTTTCCAGTCGCGATAACGATGTCTTTTGCCCGGTAGGGTAAAGAAACCAGGATCTTGAATCGAGAATGGCGGCGCGCGCTTGCCAGCTTCGAGACCGGCCAGTGCAACAAATGGCTTGAAGGTTGAACCGGGTGGATAGACACCGCGTAATGGCCGGTTAATCAGCGGTTTATCCAATGACTCATTAAGTGCTTTCCAGTTTTCACTATCAATGCCATCTACAAATAAGTTGGGGTCGAATGTGGGTTGGCTGACATAACTCAATACTTCACCAGTCTTAGGGTTAATCGCTACCAGCGCGCCGCGGTGTGCGCCAAATGCAGTTTCGGCAATCTCCTGTAACTTGCTGTCGGCTGCTAAAATAATATTATCACCCGGAATCGGCGGGGTGCTTGAAAGTACGCGTACCGCATGGCCGTCTGCATCAATCTCAACCTGCTGGAAACCAGTGGTGCCGTGCAGATATTTTTCATAGAACTGTTCCAGCCCGCTTTTGCCAATATGGTCAGAGCCTTTGTAGTTAGATAGGTCGCCGGATTCTTCCAGATTTTTCAGATCTTTGTCGTTAATGCGGCCAATATAACCCACCATGTGCGAGCCAAGTTTACCCAACGGGTAATGCCTGAATAGCCGTGATTTGATTTCCACACCAGGAAAACGGTAATGATTTACCGCAAATTTAGCGGCTTCTATTTCATTAAGATGTGTGCGTATCGGTATGCTTTCAAAGCTGTGACTTTGCTCACGAAATTTTTTAAAACGCTTACGATCAAGTGAGCTGACTTCTACCAGTTTGCCTATGTCGGCAATGGTTTCTTCTACATTTTTTACTTTAGCTGGTGTGATTTCCAGCGTGTATGCAAAAAAGTTGTGTGCAAGTACCACGCCGTTTTTATCCAGAATCAGGCCGCGGTTGGGAATGATCGGTACCAGTGAAATGCGGTTATTTTCAGCAAGTGTCTGATAATGGTTGTACTGCTTGAGCTGCAGATAAGAGAACCTGAAAGCCAGTAAGGCAAACAGGCCAAATACGATAAGTGCAGCAATGCCTAGCCGGAGTCTGAAATAATGCTGCTCATGCAGGTAATTTTTTAATTCTGAACCCATGTTGTAATCAGTTGCCGTGAGAGTGTCTGCCGGTGTTCAGGCCGAGGCTCACCGCAATTTGCCATAGCAGAATGCCGGTAACGCTAGGCAGAAAATATGACCAACCTGCAAACTCATGACCGGCAAAGGCTTTAAGTATGAGCAAGATAAGCTGCGACAGGAAAAGCAATGAAAAAACATAAACCAGTTGCTGTGTGCTGCTAAACAGAACTAAGCGGCGCTGATAGATGACGGCAAAAAAAGTCGTGATGGTATAGGCCAGTGCATATTGCCCAAAAATACCGCCGGTGGCCAAATCTACCCATAAGCCCATAAACCAGGCTGTACCGACACTGCATTGATTAGGCGCACGTAGCAGCCAGAAGATAATCACCAGCAGCATGAAGTCCGGGCGTAGCGTCAGGGCAATGCCAGACCATGGAAATAATATGCAGATAAACGCTGCAAACAGGGATAGATAAATTGATCTGAGCTTATTGTCGCGCATGTGGACGGCTCTCAACATTAGCTAAAGGTTTTTGTGCAGGGTTGTTTACAGATGATGCAGTAGCTGGTTTTGCTGCCTGTACGGTCTGTGTCGTCTGTGTAGCTGCACTGGCGGCTACGGGGGTGTTTGCTGCAGCAGGTATGGTAGCCGGGGCTGGGTTGCTTTTCTCGCTGGCAGGAGTTTCTATTAAGGTTTCTAGCTCGATTTTTGGAATGCTTACGAGCAAGACTTGCCTGTCATTTTCAACACCGCCGGTTGGCGCACAGATAATATGTGCAAATGGAGAGTCCTGCGTGGTTCTCATTTCTATTACGGTTGCTACGGCTAACCCGGCCGGGTAAACGCCATCAATCCCGGAGGTGACCAGTTTGTCACCACGTTTAATATCGACGTTAGCCGGTAAATAAGGCAAATCCAGCGTATTGTCGCGGCCATGTCCAAACGCGATTGCACGTAAGCCGTTACGCTCTATCTGCACCGGTATTGCCAGCGATTTATCGGTAATCAGTGTAATTTCACTGCTGGATGGATAGGTGCGCGTGACTTGGCCGATGACGCCTTTTGCATCAACGGCAGCAGCACCAGTAACAACATGATGATTTTTGCCGCGATTAACGATGATTTTTTTAGTAAAAGAGTCACGTCCCACATGTATGATTTCTGCCAGGGTGCTGGTTTCAGCCAGCGACTGTTTTGCATCCAGCATGCTGCGCAAATTGGCATTCTCAAGATTGAGAAGATTCAGGCGCTGTAAAGCGATGCCCTGCATGAGCGCCTGTTTTTTCAAGCGTGCATTATCGGCAAGCAGATGATGATGCGTTGAGAAATATTCATCAGTATTCTGATACAGTTGCAATGGTGCGTTGGCGATGACCTGTAACGGGTGCAGCAGCGTCATCAGGTTTTCACGCACGTTTGCCAGATATTGCAGGCGTGAGTCGGTGGCCATTAGCGCCAATGATAGTGCGGTGAAAAACGTTAGTCGAGCGAGTGGACTGGGCCCTCTGGCAAAAAAAGCCGGGGCTTGCTGCTGATCAAAGTTTTGATGAATACCGCGCATCATTGGTGAATATATAGGCTCTCGTTTTTGTTGTTGATAAGTGTATAAACTTTAGGCCGCATGCATACGGCCTAAAGTTTAACGATCAAATGATAAAAAGCTGATTAATGTATTAGCAGCTTTAATTACTCGTATGCAAATACGCTGCCTAATTTATCCATTTCATCCAGCGCACGTCCACAGCCGCGTGCAACACAGGTGAGCGGGTCTTCTGCAACGATTACCGGCAGGCCGGTTTCTTCAATCAGCAATCGGTCCAGATCACGCAGTAATGCGCCGCCGCCGGTCAGTACCATGCCTTTTTCGGCAATGTCGGCACCTAGCTCTGGTGGTGTCTGCTCCAGTGCTGATTTTACTGCACCTACGATTGCATTCAATGGTTCGGTCAGTGCTTCCAGGATTTCATTGCTTGAAATTGTAAACTTGCGTGGCAGACCTTCTGCCAAGTTACGGCCAGTCACTTCCATTTCCAAAACGGTAGAGCCTGGGAATGCGGAGCCGATTTTTTTCTTAATGGCTTCAGCGGTAGGTTCTGAAATCTGCATGCCGTAATTGCGGCGGATGTAATCAATGATGGCCTGATCAAATTTGTCACCGCCAACACGTTCAGATTTAGCGTAAACAATACCGCCTAATGAAATCACACCAACTTCGGTCGTGCCGCCGCCGATATCTACCACCATGGAGCCGGTAGCTTCAGCAACCGGCATGCCGGCACCAATCGCAGCAGCCATTGGTTCTTCAATCAGGAATACCTGTTTGGCACCTGCGCGTTCGGCAGATTCTTTAATCGCACGGCGTTCAACCTGGGTAGAACCAACCGGAACGCAGATAATGATGCGTGGGCTTGGTGCGAACCAGCGTGAATCGTGCACACGACGGATGAAGTATTTGAGCATTTGCTCGGTAATGGTGAAGTCGGCGATCACGCCGTCTTTCATTGGGCGAATCGCCTGAATGTTTGCTGGTGAACGGCCGAGCATGCCTTTAGCTTCTGCGCCAACTGCGAGTAGAATTTTTTTACCGTTCGGGCCACCCTCAAGGCGGATTGCAACCACTGAAGGTTCGTCTAGAACGATACCTTTGCCGCGTGCGTAAATAAGGGTGTTTGCTGTACCTAAATCGATAGCAAGGTCATTTGAAAAATAACTGCGAATAGAGCCGAACATTGTGTTTTTCCTGAAGGTTAGTGCTTTTATAATAGCTGGTTGCGAGCTTAATCGGTTTGCACGATTAAGGCGTACCTGAAATCAGGGTATAATACCGCATATCTTGTTGAAAATTAAGATGCATTGGAAAAATTAGGCTGAAAATCCAACTTAATTTCAACATCATGGTTAACAACAAAACTTTTTAAAATGAATGATTTGATTAAGATGTCATCAAATTGCTCCCACTATCATTTCGGATTATTGAAGCATGGCACTAAGTATTGAAGATATCAAAAAAATAGCGCATCTTGCGCGCATCGAAGTCAGTGAGGGTGAGGCCGCTGCGACGCTCACCAAACTTACTGGAATTTTGGGTCTGATCGAACAAATGCAGGCCGTGAATACTGAAGGTATCGTCCCGATGTCACACTCGCAGGATGTAGTGCAGCGTCTACGTGAAGATGTGGTGACCAAAACCAACCAGCGTGAAGCATTCCAGAAAATTGCGCCAGCACTTGGTAATGGCTCAGCTGAACGCGCCGTTGATGGCGGTCTTTATCTTGTACCTAAAGTAATCGAGTAACAGCACATGATTAACAGTAGCTTAAAAACATTAAGCCAGATGCTGGCTAAAAAAGAAGTTTCGAGCGTTGAACTGACGCAGACATTCCTTAATCGCATCAATACATATAATCCGGAAATCAACGCTTATATTGCGCTGGATCAGGATAAAACTTTGGCACAGGCAAAAGCAGCCGATGTGCGCATTGCTGCTGGCAATGCCGCGCCATTGACCGGCATTCCTATCGCGCAGAAGGATATTTTCTGTGCCAATGGCTGGAAAACTACCTGCGGCTCTAAAATGCTGGCGAATTTTGTTGCGCCGTATGATGCGCAGGTCATCACGCAGTTTGATGCAGCCGGTGCCGTGAATCTGGGTAAAACCAATATGGATGAATTTGCGATGGGTTCATCTAACGAGACCAGCTATTTCGGCGGCGTTAAAAACCCCTGGGATTTTACGCGCGTACCGGGCGGCAGTAGCGGCGGCAGTGCCGCAGCAGTTGCAGCGCGACTTTGTGCAGCAGCAACCGGCACTGATACTGGCGGCTCAATTCGCCAGCCAGCATCGTTATGCGGCTTAACCGGATTGAAACCGACCTATGGCGTAGTATCGCGTTACGGCATGATTGCTTTTGCATCAAGTCTTGACCAAGCCGGACCAATGGCTAAGTCGGCCGAAGACTGCGCGCTCATGATGAATGTGATGGCAGGTTTTGATGAGCGTGACTCCACCAGCCTTAATCGTGAAAAAGAAGATTACATGCGTGATCTGAATAAGCCGTTGCAGGGTTTGCGCGTTGGTTTGCCGAAAGAGTTTTTTGCCGAGGGCTTGGATGCCAATGTTGGCAAAGTGATTGACGCTGCAATTGCCGAATACAAAAAACTGGGTGCAGAAATCGTTGAGATTTCGCTGCCGAACACCGGGCTGTCTATTCCTGTGTATTACGTGCTGGCGCCGGCGGAGGCCTCAAGTAATCTGTCACGTTATGATGGCGTGCGCTATGGCCATCGCGCTGCGGAATATACCGACCTGATGGATATGTACTGCAAGAGTCGTGCTGAAGGCTTTGGTGCGGAAGTGAAGCGTCGTATTCTGATCGGTACTTATGTGCTTAGTGCCGGTTACTATGATGCGTATTATCTGAAAGCACAGCAGATTCGCCGCCTGATCGCGCAGGACTTTGAAGAAGCTTTCAGGCATTGTGATGTGATCATGGGCCCAGCCGCGCCGTCTACTGCATTTAAAGCCGGTGAAAAAGTGGATGATCCGGTCGCGATGTATCTGCAGGATATCTATACCATTTCGACCAATCTGGCGGGCTTGCCTGGTATGAGCATACCGGCAGGTTTCAGTGCCGGTGAAGATGGTAAGGCTTTGCCGGTGGGTTTGCAGATTATCGGCAATTATTTTGATGAAGCACGCATGCTGAATGTGGCGCACCAATATCAACAAGTAACAGACTGGCATACAACAATGCCAGACCTGCCAACGCCGCAAGGAACTAAATAATATGGAATGGGAAGTCGTTATCGGGCTGGAAACTCACGCTCAGTTGCAAACAAAAACAAAAATCTTTTCAGGTGCATCTACGGCGTTTGGCTCAGAACCTAATACGCAAGCCTGCGAAGTGAGTATTGCCTTGCCTGGCGTGCTGCCGGTATTGAATAAAGAGGCCGTCAATTGTGCGATTAAATTCGGTTTGGCAGTTAATGCTGAGATTACGCCGCGCTCGGTGTTTGCACGTAAAAACTATTTTTATCCGGATTTACCTAAAGGTTATCAGATCAGCCAGTACGAGTTGCCGGTTGTCGGCAAAGGCGCGGTAACGATTCAAGTACCGGCAGTCGGCAAAAATGCGGCTTATGAAAAAGTAGTCAACATCACACGTGCGCATCTGGAAGAAGATGCGGGCAAGTCTGTGCATGGCGCAGTAGAAGGCATGAGCGGCATTGATTTGAATCGTGCCGGCACACCGTTACTGGAGATCGTCACTGAGCCTGATATGCGTTCAGCAGCTGAAGCTGTAGCCTACGCTAAAAAACTGCATGAACTGGTACAGTGGATTGGTATCTGTGACGGTAATATGCAGGAAGGTAGCTTCCGCTGTGACGTCAACGTATCTGTGCGTCCGAAAGGGACTGACAAGCTCGGTACGCGTCGCGAGATCAAGAACCTGAATTCATTCAAGTTCATGCAGCAGGCGATTGAGTTTGAAACACGCTGGCAGATTGAAACGCTGGAAGACGGCGGTACTATTCATCAGGCAACTGTACTGTTTAATCCGGATACGGGCGAAACCCGTGCGATGCGCAGTAAAGAAGAAGCCAACGATTATCGTTATTTCCCTGATCCAGACTTGTTGCCGCTGGAAGTTACCGAAGCCGATAAGGCGCGCGTTAGAGCGCTGATGCCGGAGCTGCCGGAAGCGATGAAAGCACGTTTTGAATCAGAATACGGCTTGACCAGCTACGATGCAGCTGCGCTTACTTCCAGCCGTGATGTGGCAAATTACTTTGTGGCTACCGTTAAGGCTGGCGCAGATGCAAAACCTGCTGCGAACTGGGTCATGGGTGCAATTTCTGCAAAATTGAATGCCGAAGAAAAAGCCATTACTGAATCACCGCTAAATGCTGTGCAATTGGCAAGCTTGCTTAAACGTATTGCTGACAACACCATTTCAAATAATGCTGCAAAACAGGTATTTGAAGCGATGTGGGCAGGTGAAGGAGAAGTAGATGCCATCATTGAGGCAAAAGGTCTGAAACAGGTTTCTGACACTGGTGCGATTGAAGCGATTATTGATGAAGTGCTGGCTGCCAATGCTGCTATGGTAGAGGAATTCAAGGCCGGTAAAGAAAAAGCATTTAATGCGCTGGTAGGTCAGGCCATGAAAGCGTCAAAAGGCAAGGCGAATCCTGCGCAAGTGAATGATATGCTCAAGAAAAAACTAGGCGCATAATTATTTAGCGCTTTTTTTGGTTTGTGTCACTAGGCCGGTAATTCAGGCCAGAATATTTTGCTGGTTAAAGTGAAAGTGATTAAAAGGGTCGGCAGAGATTTGTCGGCCCTTATTTATTTGGCATGCCAGCTGGAGTAGCCGGGCTTTGGCCTCTTAGTGTGAGATAGCGCTTTTTGTCATCTTCGAAACGTTTGCGTATGTTGTCTATTGCCTGCTGACGTTCGCTGATGCGCTGGTCAATTTTTGCCAGTCCATCGTTGTTTGCTTTAAGTTCGGCGCTTACAGTTGCTGGCACAGGTTTCTTTGATTTGCTGAAAGTGTTTGCTGTTGCTTTTGATTTATTCACTTTTTTCTGGGCGATTGCTCTATCCTGCTGCAGATTTTTAAGCGCAAGCAGTTCAGGTTCCAGGTTGCGATCGCGAGTCAGGTCTATCTCATCTGCATTGGTGAATGTGCCAAGTAATGCTCGATCTTTCTTATCCTGCTCTAATTGCGCTAATTCCTCTTCTTTACTCTGATGTGGGGCATTTGCTTTGTTATGCTGAATGGTAATGCCTTGTTTGTTCATCAGGGAGTTATCGCGATCCGCATACTGAGGTGGAATTGAGTCGCCGTAATGCGTGATGCCTTTTTCATCTTTCCACTTGACGATGCGGCCAGATCCCTCTGCGTGGGCATACTGCATGACGCATAGCGCTGAAAGTAATAAAGTCGCTATAGCCGATCGCACCAAAATAATGTGCTCCAGTTTTTTTAGCATTAATCTCAGTAGTTGCGACATGATGATACGAAACACCTTTTAGCTTGTACATAGAACTGACGCTTGGGGTAACAGTTCAGGTTAATTTAAATGACGCCATATTTCTGGCGATATGCCTCAACCGCAAGCAAGTTTTGCACCAAATCCTGATGGCTCTTTAAATAGCTTAGTAAATCGTCCAGATTTGCGATCGCACATACGGGAATCTGGTTGTTTTTTACAACTTCCTGCACCGCTGAAAGCTCGCCCAGTCCTTTCTCTTGCCTATCGATCGCAATGGCGACGCCACAGGCTTTGGCGCCATTGGCGTTGATGAGTTCTACCGATTCGCGCACCGAGGTGCCTGCCGAAATTACGTCATCAATGATGAGAACTCTGCCTTTAAGCGGGCTACCTACGATCATTCCGCCTTCACCATGATCTTTGGCCTCTTTGCGGTTGTAAGCATAAGGTAAATTGCGACCATTTTTGGCAAAAGCTATGGCAATACTTGCCGCTAATGTGATGCCTTTGTAGGCAGGGCCAAATAGCATGTCAAATTCAATCCCGGAATTCTGAATTGCTTCAGCATAAAATTCACCGAGTTTCATCAGGCTCTCGCCGTCATTGAATAAGCCGGCATTAAAGAAATATGGGCTTAAGCGGCCAGCCTTGGTTTTAAATTCTCCGAAGCGTAAAACCTCTTTTTTAATCGCAAATGCGATAAACTCTTGTCTGAATTGATCTGCCTGTGGGGTCATGTTTTCTATCTACTGTTATCAGGAATATATTTTTGAAGATTATATCGTTAAATTTAAACGGCATCCGCTCTGCTACAAATAAAGGTCTTTATGCATGGTTAAAAAAGCAGGATGCTGATGTTATCTGCATGCAGGAACTCAAGGCACAGGTGACTGACATGACAACCGAAATGCTGAATCCGGAAGGTTATTTTGGTTATTTTCATTATGCAGAGAAAAAAGGCTATAGCGGTGTTGGTATTTATTCTAAAAAACAGCCGGATGCAGTGATTGAGGGTTTGGGTAATTGCAACTTGGGTGATACTAATTGCATGACGGACATAGACAGCGAAGGTCGCTATATCGAAGCAAGATTCGGTAATTTAAGTGTAGTTTCGCTGTATTTACCGTCTGGTTCCAGTGGCGAAGAGCGGCAGGCTTTCAAATTCAGCGTGATGGAGCGCTTTCTGCCGCAATTAAAAGTACTCAAAGCAAGCGGGCGTGATGTGGTGATTTGCGGTGACTGGAATATTGCACACAAAGAGGCTGATTTAAAAAACTGGAAGGGCAATAAAAAGAATTCAGGTTTTCTGCCGGAAGAGCGTGCATGGCTCACGACATTATTTGATGAGCTAGGCTGGGTAGATGTTTATCGCAAATTGCATCCAAATACTACAGACGAATGTTATACCTGGTGGAGCAATCGCGGCCAGGCCTGGGCAAAGAACGTAGGCTGGCGTATTGATTATCAGATTGCGACACCGGAATTTGCAGAAAAAGCAGTGGCTACCAGTGTGTATAAAGATGAGCGATTCAGCGATCATGCGCCGCTGATTATAGATTATGCCAATGCAGGCTCATAGGCTAATTACAATCAGATGAAACTAGATCAAATAAAACGTTTACAGCGCCTCGTTGCAATATTATTTCTCGGCTTTGTCTCGGGTCTGCCGCTTGCGTTAACCGGGCAGGCCATGCAGGCGTGGCTGGCGATGGATGGCGTTGCAATTGCAACAATAGGCTTTCTGGCGCTGGTCGGCATGCCTTATACCTTCAAGTTTCTATGGGCGCCGCTGATGGATCGGTTTGAACCGCCGTTATTTGGTAGACGCCGTGGTTGGCTGGTGATTACGCAGTTATTGCTTGCTGCGGTAATTTATTACTTGTCTACACTCGTGTTTGCCGATAGTCCGCAACTGTTCGCACTTTGTGCATTGCTGCTGGCTTTTTTGTCTGCATCACAGGATATTGTCATAGATGCTTACCGGACTGATCTGCTGGTCGAGAATGAGCGCGGCATCGGTGCATCAATGTCGGTGCTGGGTTACCGCATGGGTATGATTCTATCGGGCGGTGTGGCACTGATCTGGGCAGATCAATGGCAAAGCTGGGGTCGTGTCTATGCAGTGATGGCCATGATCATGCTGGCAGCTGCCATATTTTCGTTATTGTTCCTGCCTGCGGTAAAAAGTGAGATCAAGCCGCTGGCCTCAGACCCTAAGCGAGAGCTGTTGGGGTTTGTTGCACTTGTTGTTGGTGTGTTTGTGAGTGCTTACCTGGTGCGACAACTGTTTATTTTTGGCGGGTTTGATGTCGACAGTTCAAATAAATGGCATCAGCTTGCTTATATTTTAACCAGTATTGCAGTGGCCTTGCCGCTGGGTCTGATGGCCGCCAGAGCTGTCGGCTTTGCGACACTGAATCAATCACTCGCAAGTTATTTCAGCCAGAAAAGTGCCTGGGCTTTTCTGATTTTAATTATTCTATACAAGCTGGGTGATGCATTTGCCGGCAGTCTGCTGACGCCATTTTTGCTGAAGGGCATGTTGTTCAGTCAGGTTGAAGTGGGCATTATCAACAAAGTGATGGGTATCTGGCTGACAATCATCGGGGCATTTGTTGCTGGTCTGCTCATGATCCGATTGAGCCTGTTTCAGGCGCTGATGAGTTTTGGTATTCTGCAACTGCTATCCAATTTCGGGTTTTATGCACTTGCCATGCTGGGCAAAGGCGCGTGGGGAGGTTTTGTTCTGCAGCCGTTTGATCTTGGATTTGTATCGATTGCAGAGCCTACGCAGATAGATACGCTGCTACTGGCGGCAATTGCACTTGAAAATATTACTGGCGGTATGGGCACCGCTGCATTTGTGGCGTTGCTGATGGCTTTGTGCAGCAATCAGTTCAGTGCTACGCATTATGCATTATTGTCAGCGCTGGCTTCTGTCGGGCGTATTTATGTCAGTCCGGTTTCTGGTGTGCTGGCGGAAACTATCGGCTGGCAGAGCTTTTTCCTGTTTTCGGCACTGGTTGCGCTGCCGGGGCTGCTGATGCTGGCATGGATGAGGTCATCGGTAGATAAAATCAGCAGGCGTGAGTCGAGTGCATAATCCGCTGTCATAGCCTGCAATTTATTGCAGGCTATGATGTTAACGTGCTTTTAGTCGATACATCGCCAGATTGCCGAGCATATTTGGCATGAAGCTGACTTCTTTGCCATCAGTAATTACCTTGCGCTCGATGATTTCTATCTGGTGGTTATGGCAGAATGCATCAAAATCATGGATGGTACATAAGTGTACATTGGGTGTGTCGTACCATTGATAGGGCAGCGTTTTCGACACAGGCATACGCCCGGCGGTGATTTGCCAGCGATTTCTCCAGTAGCCGAAATTCGGGAATGTCACAATAATTTCCTGGCCTACGCGCAGCATTTCCAACACGATTTTTTCGGTGTTGTGCATGGCTTGTAGTGTCTGTGACAGAACTACGGTATCAAAGGACTGATCCTCAAAGCCAGATAGACCCTCTTCCAGATCCATCTGAATTACATTGGTGCCATTTTGGATGCATGCAAGCAAATTGGCATCGTCTTTTTCTACGCCGTAGCCTTTTATTTCAAGTGAGCTGCGCAGAAATTGCAATAGCTGGCCATCGCCGCAACCTAAATCCAGCACTTTGGAGCCAAATTTAACCCAATTTGCAATTATTGCAAAATCTTGTCTGAAATCTGTAATACTTACATTATTTTGCATGATTACTGCCAATCTGATTACTATCAGTTTGAATTTTGCTTAAATAACTGCGCAAAATAGCGTGGTAATGTGCGTCTGGCATCAGAAATGCGTCATGCCCATGCGCAGCGGTAACTTCCGCATAACTGACGGTGCTTTCGTTATCGAGCAGCGCCTTGACAATTTCACGCGAGCGTGCCGGTGAAAAACGCCAGTCACTGGTGAAAGATAAAACCAGAAACTCGGCTTTAGCCTTGCTTAATGCCTTACTCAAGTCACCGTCGAAAGCGAGCGCCGGATCGTAGTAATCCAGTGCGCGTGTCATGCGCAGGTAGGTATTTGCGTCAAAGCTGCCTGCAAACTTGTCGCCCTGATAACGCAGGTACGACTCCATTTCAAACTCAACATCAAAACTGTATTTGATCGTATCTTTAATCTTGCGGCCAAATTTTTCGCCCATCACGTCGTCACTCAAGTAGGTAATATGACCTAGCATGCGTGCAATGCGCAGGCCGCGTCTTGGTACTACGCCATGCTCGTAATAATCGCCATTATGGAACTCAGGGTCGGTAATAATGGCCTGGCGTGCAACTTCGTTAAACGCCATATTCTGCGCCGTCAGATTTGGCGCAGACGCAATAATCAATGCGTGGCGTACGCGGTCAGCATAAGCGATGGTCCACTGCAGGGCTTGCATGCCGCCCAAGCTGCCGCCGATTACAGCTGCCAGTTGTGTGATGCCAAGATGATCCAGTAAGCGCGCTTGTGAGTTAACCCAGTCTTCGACTGTGAGAACGGGGAATAAAGAACCCCATTGTTTTCCAGTTTCAGGGTTAATGCTGGATGGGCCAGACGAGCCATGACAGCCGCCAAGATTGTTCAAGCCAATCACAAAAAACTTGTTGGTATCCAGCGGTTTGCCGGGGCCAATCAGGTTATCCCACCAGCCCGGGTATCTGTCGTCTTCGCTATATTTGCCGGCAACATGGTGATTACCCGACAGCGCATGGCAGATCAGTACTGCATTAGATTTATCAGTGTTCAGAGTCCCATAGGTCTCATAAACCAGATCATATTGTGGCAGCACCTGGCCGCTTTTGAGTATAAGCGGCACGTTAAAGTGTGCAGTTTGTGGGGCAACAATGCCGACAGAGTTATTTTCAGACATAGTATGATTATACTATGGCAATCAGAAACAAGTTTAGAGCACTTCTATAAATACATTTTTTGGGCACATTACTGCGTTGCGCGGTACTCGCAACCTCGCTGTATATTGCATACTATCTCGGCTTCTGCGTTCCGTGCGCCTTGTACTGCATCCCAAACTCTGCATTTATAGAAGTGCCCTTTATACATAAAGCTGTGAATTAGAAAGAGATTTATGTCGAAAATACCTGCGCAAAATATCCAGAGCCTTGCTAATTACTTACCTCAGATTGCAGAAAGCGTTTATGTACATTCGGCGGCAACCATTATTGGTGACGTCATTATAGGTCAAGACAGTTCGGTATGGCCGGGTGCGGTGATTCGCGGCGATGTTAACTTTATTCGCATTGGCAATAATACCAATGTACAGGATTTGAGCATGCTGCATGTCAATCATCGATCGAGCCTGGACCCTGCCGGATCGCCACTTGTAATTGGCAACAATGTGACAATAGGTCATTCTGTCATATTGCATGGCTGCACAATTGAAGATGAAGTGCTTATCGGCATGGGCAGTATTGTGATGGATAAAGCTGTAGTACAAAAGCATGTGTTGCTGGCGGCCGGCAGTCTGGTGCCGGAAGGAAAAGTGCTTGAAAGCGGCTACCTGTATATAGGTAGGCCGGCAAAAAAAGTGCGCGCTTTAACGCCAGATGAAATCGCACATTTCATGTATTCAGCCAGCAATTATGTGCTTTTGAAAGATCAGTATCAGGTTGGTTAGTGAGGCGTAAGCCTAGTCCCAGTGCGTGCTGACAATGAGCGGGTTCTTGCCTATGGTAACGCGGTCATTATCGCCCAAGTCCTTGAATGTTTCAATGGCAATCAGCCCCGTCTCCGCCATGAGTTCTCTGACTGATTCAGCCTGATTGTAGCCGTGTTCAAACATCAGCCAGCCCTGCGGTTTGAGATGAATTAGGCAACCATCAATAATCCGCCGTATGTCGTCAAGCCCGTCTGCGCCGGAAGCTAAAGCTGAAATCGGTTCAAAGCGCAGGTCACCTTGTTTAAGATGCGCGTCGGCTTCTTCAATATAAGGCGGGTTGCTGGCAATGACATCAAAGCGAGTGTCGTTCAGATTATTAAACCAGTCGCTTAATATGAAGTGACTATTGGCAATATGCAGTCGCTGACTGTTGCTGGTGGCAACCTCTAAAGCAGTTTTAGAGGCATCTACACCAGTGACTTGCGCTTGTGGACGTTGCTGTGCAATAGCTAATGCAATTGCGCCGGTGCCGGTACCCAAATCCAGAATCTGAGCGGTTTGATTGGCCGGAATTTTTTCCAAAGCGATATCTACCAGAATTTCAGTATCTGGTCGTGGAATCAATGTGGCAGGCGTCACCGCTAGATTTAAGCCGTAAAACTCACGGCTGCCTAATATGTAGGCAATCGGTTCTCCGCCAATGCGGCGCTGGATTAAGGTGTCGAACTCACGTTGAATGTCTGCGGCTAGATCACCATTTTCATGGGCAATCAGCCAAGCGCGGTTAACTTTGAGCACGTGCTGCAGCAATAACTGAGATTCGTATCGGGCATCAATGGCATCAAGCAGAGGTGCATTGTTTAATTGTGCCTGCGCTTGCAGCAGGGCTGCGCGGATTGAAGTCATCGGTTACGCTAGTCAACGCGGCTATGATTAATTGTCTTCACCCAGACTTGCTAGCAAGTCAGCCTGATGTTCTGCAGAGAGTGCGCCGATCAGTTCATCCATATCACCTTCAGTAATTGCATCAATTTTGTATAGCGTCAGGTTGATACGGTGATCGGTAATGCGGCCTTGCGGGTAATTGTAGGTGCGAATGCGCTCACTGCGGTCGCCGCTGCCAATCAGGCTCTTACGCTCACTGGCAATTTTTGATTGCTGCTCATCCACTTGTTTGGCTTTAATGCGCGCTGCCAATACTGCCATGGCCTGTGCCTTATTGGCATGCTGGCTGCGGCCTTCCTGACATTCCACCACAATGCCGGTAGGTGCGTGGGTAATACGCACGGCGGAGTCGGTTTTATTAATATGCTGACCACCGGCACCGCTGGCACGGTAAGTGTCGATGCGAATATCCGCCGGATTAATCACTACGTCAGAAACTTCATCTGCTTCCGGTAATACCGCTACCGTACAGGCGCTAGTGTGGATACGGCCTTGGGTCTCGGTATCCGGCACGCGCTGAACACGGTGGCCACCGGACTCAAATTTAAGTTTGGAGTAGGCACCTTGGCCCACCACCTTGGCAATAATTTCCTTGTAGCCGCCGATTTCAGATTCATTGGCAGACATGACTTCAACTTTCCAGCCCTGACGTTCGGCGTAGCGTGAATACATGCGGAATAAATCGCCGGCAAACAGGCCAGACTCATCACCGCCGGTACCGGCACGAATTTCCAGAAAGATATTTTTATCGTCATTCGGGTCTTTAGGCAGTAGCAGTTTTTGCAGTTCTGTTTCAACGGCGATAAGCTTTTCCTTGCCGCTATCGATTTCTTCCTGCGCAAATTCTTTCATATCCGGGTCGCTGAGCATTTTCTGCGCTTCTGCGATGTCAGCTTCGGTTTGTACAAAGGTGCGGTACTGCTCAACGATAGGCGTGATTTCAGCGTGCTCGCGTGTGAGCTTGCGGTAGTTGTCCATGCTGGCAGTGGCATCTTCGCTACTTAACAGGCGGTTTACTTCATCGAGGCGCTCGCTCAAGTTGGCGAGCTTGGTAATCATGCTAGGTTTCATAGGGTGCTTCTTTAACTTTTAATTTGGTAAAGCTGTTTCAAGGTGTCTTCAAGTTTTGCGTGTTCTTCGCCGTGCGACTGGTTGAGTGCGTGGCTGGGCGCATGTAAAAACTTATTGGTCAGGGCAATGCTTAATGCTTCCAGGGTTTTTTCCACGTTTTCACCTTTTTGCAGCTGTTTGAGTGCTTTCTCAATTTCAGTCTTGCGCATGGCTTCGACCTGATCACGCAGTGCCTTGATCGTGGGTACTGCATCGCGTTTTTTGAACCACTGCATAAAGTTTTCAACGCGGTTTGCGACGATGGTTTCTGCTTCTACCGCAGCAAGCTGGCGGTTTTCAATGCCGTCTGACACAACTTGTGACAGATCGTCCACGGTATACAAAAATACATCATCCAGTTCAGCAACTTCATGTTCGATGTCGCGCGGTACTGCCAGGTCCACCATGAAAATCGGGCGGTGACGACGCGCTTTGATAGCGGTTTCTACCATGCCTAAGCCGATAATCGGTAACTGGCTGGCGGTTGAGGTGACGACAATGTCGAAATCAGCAAAATGTGCCGGCAGATCATTCAGCAGGATGGCATGTCCGTTAATTTTTTGCGCCAGATTCGAGCCACGCTCGATCGTGCGGTTGGCAATGGTCATGCTTTTTGGTTTTTGTGCAGCAAAGTGGTCTGCGCATAGTTCTATCATCTCACCGGCACCGATAAACAGTACTTTCTGTTCGCTGATATCACCGAATATACGTTGTGCCAGCTTCACGGCTGCAGCTGCCATCGAAATTGAGTTGGCGCCGATATCGGTGTTGGTGCGGACTTCTTTCGCTACTTCAAATGTGCGCTGGAACAGCTTGTGCAGTAATGTGCCCAGTGTGCCTGCATCTTGCGCGATTTTAACTGACTGCTTGAATTGTCCGAGTATCTGCGGCTCGCCCAACACCATGCTATCCAAACCAGATGCCACCCTGAATGCGTGCTTGACTGCTTCGTCATTAGGCAGCGTGTAGATATACGGTGCAATCGCGTCTTTTTCCAGATGGTGATATTGCGACAGCCAGTCGAGTGCTTTTTGTGGGTCGTCTGTGCTGCAGTATAGCTCGGTGCGGTTACAGGTCGATAAAATCGCTGCTTCGGATGCGCCGTTCAGCGTCAGCTCATGCAAGGCGCTGCCAAGATGTTCGCTATCAAAAGCGACATGTTCACGGATCTGGATGGGGGCGGTCGTGTGGTTCACGCCTATGACGTATAACTGCATGAAATTTTATCAGCTCATTACTGGTATTTTGATATTGGTGTATTTTACCGCTAATGCCAAGTATTTGCCTGTATGTTGATTTATTTAGAAAATGCGTTGATGAAAATACAAGGCGTAATTTTGATGGATTGGCTTATGTTAAGCAAGAAGCTTCATGTTATTAGTAAAAAATAAGGTTAAAATAACGGTTTAGTTGTTAAATACATTTTAATTTGATGGACATAGCCATGGATAAAACTTTTAGAATTGCCCCTAGTATTCTTTCTGCAAACTTCGCCAAACTTGGTCAAGAGATTGAGGATGTGATTACCTCTGGCACAGACATTGTGCACTTCGACGTCATGGATAACCACTACGTGCCGAACCTGACTATTGGCCCATTGGTATGTGAAGCGATTCGTGAAACATCAAAAAAAGTAGGTGCATTGATCGACGTGCATCTGATGGTAAAACCGGTAGATCGCATTATTCCTGACTTTGCTAAAGCTGGTGCTAATATTATTACGTTCCACCCGGAAGCTTCTGAGCACATTGACCGCAGCTTGGCGATGGTGCGTGATTTAGGCTGTAAATCAGGTTTGGTGTTCAACCCAGCTACATCATTAAGCTATCTGGATCACGTGATGGATAAAGTGGATATGATTTTGCTGATGTCAGTGAACCCTGGTTTCGGCGGTCAGAAATTCATTCCGGAAACTCTGGAAAAATTAAAATTGGCGCGTGCCCGTATTGATGCGTATTACGAAAAAACTGGCCGTCAAATCTGGCTTGAAGTGGATGGCGGCGTGAATGCACAGAACATTGCTGACATCGCACGTGCCGGTGCTGACACTTTTGTTGCCGGTTCAGCTATTTTTGGCTCACCTAAAGACACAGACCCTAACCGTTATAACACTGTAGTGGGCGAGATTCGCGCATCACTGGCAACGGTTAAATAAATAAAAACATACAAGGCGCCGGCTTATGGCGCCTGTGTGTTGATGTAATTTAAAAGTGTTGATGTGATTTCTAAATTAAAGTCTAAAAATTATGGCTTTTGATGTAAGAGCCGTCATGTTTGATCTTGACGGTACACTTGTTCACACCGCACCAGAAATAGCTTTTGCCATCAATAAAATGCTTGCAGAACTGGAACTGTCGCAACTGCCACAGCAACAGATAGAAAGCTATATCGGTGAAGGTGCGCAGATGCTGATCCGGCGCTGCATCTCTGCGAATTTGCAACATGAGCCTGATGAAGCCTTGTTCGAACAGGCACAAGCTTTGTTTTTTGCGCATTATGCTGATAATGTCACGCAAAGTAAGCCTTATGACGGTGTAGTAGAGACCTTGGCAGCATTGCAGCATAAAGGCCTGAAACTGGCGTGCGTGACTAATAAACCAGAGAAATTCACCATCCCTTTGCTTGATGAAAGCGGCTTGCTGGATTTCTTTGAAATAGTGGTTTCCGGAGATTCTTTACCGAAAAAGAAACCAGACCCTATACAACTGCGATACATTTGTGCAAAATTCAATGTATTGGAAGCGGAAGCGATGCTGGTAGGCGATTCGTTAACAGATGTAGCGGCTGCACATGCAGCAGGCTGCTATATTGTAACGGTTCCTTACGGCTATAATCAGGGCAAGCCCATTGATCACAGCTTGGTAGATGAGACAATTACCAACTTGACCGATCTGGTGCACTTATTAACTTAACATTTTATAAAAACATAACTTCAAATATGAAAGTATCCGATCATAATTTTCACGGTAATCTTTACAGTGAAATCTTTCGTTGGCGTGGCTCTTGGCGAGTTTAGCTAACAGGCCCGTATTCGCACGCGCCACCCATGCCGGCAGCCAGTTCGCTGACCGCTTAAAGAAAATTATGATAAGAAAGTCGTAGGAAGTTATGTTTAATACAATCAATCAAGCAGAATTCAACGCGCTGGCAGCGCAAGGCTATAACCGTATCCCGCTGGTGCTGGAAACGTTCGCCGATCTCGATACCCCACTCTCTTTATATCTTAAGTTAGCCAATCAGCCATTCTCCTACCTGCTGGAATCTGTGCAGGGCGGTGAGCGCTTTGGCCGTTATTCGATTATCGGTTTGCCGGCACAAACGCGTATTGTGGCGCATGGCAGAAATGTGCAGGTCATCAAGGGCGATGCGGTGGTAGAAACTGCTGAAGATACCAACCCGCTGGATTTTGTGAAGGCTTATCAGGCACGTTTCAAAACGCCGCCTTATGAAGGTTTGCCGCGCTTTACCGGTGGTTTGGCCGGTTACTTTGGCTATGAAACCGTGCGTTATATTGAAAAACGTCTGGCAAATACAAGCAAGCCAGATGCTATCGGAACCCCGGATGTGTTGCTGATGGTTTCCGAGCAGCTGGCAGTCGTCGATAACCTGAGCGGCAAACTTTATTTTATTGTTTATGCCGACACCAGCGAAGCTAATGCTTACGAAAATGCGCACACAACCCTTAATGCGCTGCTGAAAATGCTGAAAAAAGCAGTGACGATTCCGGAAACACCACCAACAGATAAAACTGAGGCTATTTCCGAGTTTGGCGAAGAGAACTTTAAAGCTGCGGTCAAGCGTGCACAGCAGTATATTCTGGATGGCGATATCATGCAGGTTGTATTGTCACAGCGCATGTCACAGCCATTTACTGCTTCTCCGCTGTCGCTATACCGTGTATTGCGCAGCCTGAATCCATCACCCTATATGTTTTACTACGATATGGGTGATCACCATGTGGTAGGTGCGTCGCCGGAAATTCTGGTGCGTCTGGAAAATGGTACCGTGACAGCACGTCCGATTGCCGGTACACGACCACGCGGCAAAACCCGTGAGCAGGATATTGCATTGGCTGAAGAGTTGCTAGCTGACCCTAAAGAGCGTGCTGAACACGTGCAGCTTATGGATTTGGGCCGTAACGACGTTGGCCGTGTAGCGGTGACTGGCTCAGTCAAAGTGACTGATAACATGATGATTGAGCGTTATTCACACGTGATGCATATTGTGAGCAATGTTGAAGGTAAGCTTAAACCGGGCATGGATGCCATTGATGTATTAAAAGCGACTTTCCCGGCCGGTACCGTAAGCGGCGCACCTAAAGTACGTGCGATGGAAATTATCGACGAACTGGAGCCAAGCAAACGCGGTATTTACGCAGGCGCTGTCGGTTATTTAGGGTTTAATGGCGATATGGATGTGGCGATTGCGATCAGAACCGGTGTGATTAAAAATAACATGCTGCACGTGCAGGCGGGCGCCGGCATTGTGGCCGACTCTGTTCCACAGAGCGAATGGATCGAAACCCAGAATAAAGCGCGTGCGGTATTACGTGCCGCAGAGTTAGTACAAGCAGGTTTAGACGTGAACACAAAGTGATGTGATGCGAAACCACCCCTCGCTAAATCAACTGACGACGCTAAAATCACTGGCGTTTAAATTTACCATCGTTGGTTTAGCGTACTATTTATCCGCCAGAATTGGCCTGATGGGGCCTTACAAAGAATCCATAGTGACCTTGCTGTGGTTGCCCACCGGTATCGCCGTAGGCGCGATTATCCGGTGGGGCTATATCAGCCTGCCTGCCATTTTTTTAGCGGCTACGTTTGTAGAGTTATCTCTTAACTTACCTATCAGTACTTCACTGGGCATGGCTTGCGGTAACACCTTGGCGCCATTGCTCACAGCGCATCTTCTTAAAAAGGCGCATTTCGATCACAGTTTGGCCAAGCAGCGCGATATTCTGCTGATGATTGTGTTTGCGCTGTTAGGTATGCTGGTCTCTTCAACAAGCGGCGTACTTAGCCTTTATCTCAGCGATCAAATTACGCCTGATAAAATATTTAAAATCTGGTTTATCTGGTGGATGGGCGATAGTGTGGGGGTGCTACTGGCATTGCCATTGGTATTAAATATCAGCAAAAAAAGGTTCATTGCCAATGTGCCGCAAAGCTTGCGGCTATTTGCCTGGCTGCTGTTTTTTGCCGCTTGTGAATATCTGATTGTTAATCTGGTAAGCGACCTTAACAAGCAGTTCTTATTAACAGCGTTTCTGATTCTGCCGGTTCTGATCTGGGCCTCAATGGCGTTTGGTGTTGTAGGCGGTTCGATTGTTGTGATTAGCCTGTGTACTCTCGCGGTGTGGTTTACATCGCAGGGTTACGGTACTTTTTACAGCGTGGATGTCGGCGAGGGCTTATTTTCGCTGTGGACTTTTATGGTAACGCTGGTTGTAACCATGCTGCTGATTTCAACCTTGCAATCTGGTAGAAATGTCGCTGAAAGAGTTTCACGTGAAAATGAAAAGAAATTGCGATCTGTCATTGATGGAGCGCTGGACGCAATTTTAACGATAGATGATGATGGCAGGCTAGTGGAATTTAACCCCGCTGCTGAACGTATGTTCGGCTATCAGAAGGAACAGGTGCTGGGCAGAACTTTATCTGAAATTATTGTACCGCCACGGCTTAGGAAAGCGCATGAGGACGGATACAAGCGCTTTGTTTTAACCAATGAAAAGCATCTTTTTAACCAGCGTGTCGAACTCTCAGCAATGCATGCTGATGGCTCTGAATTTCCTGTTGAATTAACGCTAACTGCATTAAAAGAAGATGGCCTGTCTTTAGTGACTGGTTTCTTGCGTGATATTTCCGAACAGAAGAAAGCGCGGCAGGAAATAGAGAATTTTGCTTACTATGATGTACTTACTGGATTGCCTAATCGCCGTTTGCTGGTGGATCGTTTTCAACATGCGGTTCTATTAAGTCAGCGTGCCAATAGTTACTGTGCATTGATGTTTATCGACCTGGATAACTTCAAAACATTAAATGACAGCAAAGGTCATGATATTGGCGATCAGTTACTAATGGAGGTGGCGAAAAGAGTGCAGCTTACACTTAGAGCCGGCGATACTGTTGCCAGACTCAGTGGTGATGAATTTATAGTGATTCTTGAGGGGCTGAGCAGTAATATCAGCCATGCTTACCAGCAGGCAAGCGAGGTGGCGCAGAAGTTATTAGAGAGACTTAATACCAGTTATCATCTGGGTTTATTCGAATTTAACACCAGTGCCAGCCTGGGCATTACCTTGTTTAAAGATGATCAGCTCAATAGCTTCGATACGCACTTGAGACATGCTGATGCTGCTATGTATCAGGCTAAAGCCGCGGGTCGCAATACTTACCGTTTTTACGATGAGTTAATGCAAGAGGGTCTCGATAAGCGCTTTGCGCTGGAGTCTGCGCTGTCTACTGCGATTAAAAACAGTGAACTGCATCTTAACTACCAAAGTATTGTAGATGTAGATAAGAATGTTATCGGAGCCGAAGTGCTGCTGCGTTGGCGGCATCATCAGTTAGGCGATATATACCCGGCAGAGTTTATACCGATTGCGGAGAAAAATAATGAAATTATTAGAATCGGCCATTGGGTATTGCAACAGTCATGCGAGCAGCTTAAAGCATGGGAAGCACACACTTTGCTTGGTAAGGTACGGCTTTCTGTCAATATCAGTGCAAAGCAATTCTTATATATTAATTTTGTAAAAGAGCTGCGAGATATCATTGCTGCTACAGACATAGACCCTGATTTACTAAAGCTGGAACTCACTGAAACAGCAGTGATCGATAACATTGACGATGTTATCAGCAAGATGAAAGTGCTCAAGAAAATGGGTATTCGGGTTTCGCTGGACGATTTTGGCATTGGGCACTCGTCATTGGTCTATTTGAAAAAACTGCCGGTTACGCAAATTAAAATTGACCAATCATTTGTGCATGATGTGCTTACCGACTCTAATGATGCTGCAATCATCAAAATGGTGCTTGCAGTCGGCAAGACTATTCATTGCGATATTGTTGCTGAAGGTGTGGAGCAGTTAGAGCAGTTCGAATTGCTGAAAAAATTCGGATGTCACTATTTCCAGGGCTTTTATTTCAGCAAGCCGTTGTCAGCGGTTAATTTTGAAAAGTTGGTGGTGCATGGTCAAAGCCTAAGCTAGCTATTAAAGTCTTGATAAGTATGGTTCGAAGTGAATTCACTTTATGCCAGTCCGACCGCATGATTTCTAGGATGCTTTTGCTGGGTGATTACAAATAGGAATTTTTGATATCATGGGAGATTAGCTGTCTTTTTACGTTTGAACACTGAAAGTATAGTTTCCCCAAAAACTATTTTTTGATAAAAAAGATCGTAATCATTTGAATATTTTCTATCATCCTTATCTATAACCAGCCTGTAATTTGTCAGTAAATAAAGAGGTTTTGATTCTTTATCTGAGAGAACGATTCTCGTAGCATCTTTTTTATCCAGCATTATCACTGCCCTATTCAGAGGCGTTGCGCTATCTGCTCCGACAGTAATTGTCGGTGAAGGGTCGTTGTCGACTATGTATTGAAGGGCTTCTCTATTACCTAGTCCCCAATAATCCAGCTCAAACTTGTTTTTCCAATCATTTCCAATTAGAAAATTGAAATAAATATTTTGTAACGGGTGTGCGGCCCATATCCAGTAGCCAGAGTAAGAAAAACTTACAATGAAAATTCCAGTTATAAAATATTTGACGGGTTTTTTGTCTTTAAAGAAATTTAATACGGTAACCACGCCTTTTATAGATAGAAGGATAAATGCCGGATATATAAAATATAGTTGCCTCCAGCCATCGTATAGAACAGAAGCTAAGGCTACAACGGCAATAATCGGGCCTGTGAGAATGGCTAAGTGAATCATGTCATACATTTCTTTATTGCCTGACCAGAAAGAAAATTTCCTTGAAATAAATTGTTTCAAAGTGGCAAACATTCCGATTAGCATAAATACTATATAGAGCGGAGGTGTCGTTATTAATATCCAAACAGGAATATAGTGCCAGGGGAGGTTGGTCGCTTTAATAATCTCTCCCATATAAAGAACACTGCCATCCCATCGAAAATTAGCCATGTTTTTAAAAATGAGCACAAAGTTTCCTAGTGGGTCTGCCCAGAGAAATGGGAACATGACAATTACAAATATGCATGTGGCAAGGATGTAAGCTTCTGCACTGGTGCGCAATTGCTGAGTTGGCATTGCTCGCTTTGCTAATTGAACCGCCAGTGCGCCAAGTGTGCATAAGAGTAATAGAATACCCATTATTCGGATATCTATTGCTAGTGCAGTGCAAAACCCATGGATGCTTGCCCAAAGTAAACTGTGTTTAGCAAGAAAGTTGGTCATTGTGTAAATGGCTATGGCAATTGACGCCATAAACACAATATCTTTTGAATTATAAAAAGACTCCGCAAAAATTCTAGGTGATAGTACCAGCATTAATGCTGCCAGAAGGCCAAGCCTGTAATCACCGTAGATTTTTTTACATGTAGCATAAATGGCTACAACACCTAAGAACGAGAACAGAAAGGTTACTAGGTGCCTGTAAATAAATATTTCTTTGGTTTCCTCTAAATTAAATAACCGTTCAAGTACTACTGCAGGGGTCTCAAAAGCGACGCCATAATCTCGATCCATCCAATTGTGGAGGTCTGGTAAGGTTTTTATGCTATCAGTCAGCAGAAAGGGGAAGAGATTTTCGGCAATGTATTTTACATTTACGAGGCCATTTAATCGTGAGATTGGCTCATCCCAAGACAGGCCATAGTCTTGATAGATATTAAGGCCAAGAATTAGGTAGGCAATAAAAAAAAGTAAGGTCCAACTTTTTTCATATCTAAATATTTTTATTAAATTCATAAATAATAATCAAGTTGATTTGATATCAGCTGGGAGTTAGTCTAAGAATCTCGGCTAATGATTTTCTGATGTGGAGATTGTCGCTCTATACTTTGAATGTTTGCTGCCAGTCTCCTGACTTGCCCCCATGTTTTTCTACTAATCTAATGTCGCTGATGGTCATGCCACGGTCGGCGGCTTTGCACATATCGTAAATTGTCAGCAGACCAGCGCTTACGGCAGTGAGTGCTTCCATTTCTACGCCGGTTTTGCCGTAGGTTTCAGTGGTCACCGTACACAGTATGTTTGATGCGGTTTCGTTAATATCAAAATCAACCGATACATGGGTGAGTGCTATCGGGTGGCATAAAGGAATTAGATCGGCAGTCTTCTTGCTAGCCTGGATAGCAGCAATACGAGCGATGCCAAGCACATCTCCTTTTTTGCTGTTGCCTTGCTGAATTAGTGTCAGCGTTGCGGGCAGCATGCTGATTGTGCCGCTGGCAATTGCGATGCGGTGGGTTTCGGATTTTGTGCCAACGTCAACCATGTGTGCCTGGCCGCTGGCATTGAAATGAGTAAGGGTCTGCTGATCGGATTTCATGTGGAAGTTAAGCCTGTTTAGTAAGTGCTGATGTAATATTCTGAAACATTTTTCCATGAACTGAATGGCTACAAACGTTATCATAGCAATAATGAAATTAAATTTATCAATTATTATTCTGGCGCTAGCCTCGGTGTTTCACTTTTCATGCGTATCTGCAAATGAGCTGCCTGATTTAGGCGACGTGTCTGCAACAGTCATGTCACCATTGCAGGAACAAGCGATTGCGGAGCAGATACTGCGTGAAGTCGCTATTAGCGATGATATATTGCGTGATGTCGAAGTGACAGATTATTTGCAGGCGCTAGGTGCAAGGCTGGTTGCGAATGGCCCGGAGAAACAGCAGAAATTTCATTTCTTCGTCGTGCAGGATCGATCAATTAATGCGTTTGCGATGCCGGGCGGTGTAATCGGTGTGCATACCGGTTTAATGCTGGGTGCAAACAGTGAATCTGAGCTCGCCAGTGTGTTAGGGCATGAAATTGGCCATGTAACGCAACGCCATTTAGCACGTATGCTGGCAGCGCAAAAAACTGACACGTTAAAAAACATTGCTGGCCTTGCATTGGCATTGCTGGTCTCGCGTGCTAATCCACAGCTGGCTTCTGGTGCATTCACCACAGTAAGTGCTATTGGCGTGCAGAACCAGCTGGATTACACGCGCGAGCATGAGCGTGAGGCCGACCGTATTGGCTTGCAGATTCTGGATAGCGGCGGTTTTGATGTGCGCGCGATGCCTAATTTTTTTGGTACTTTGCAGCGTGGTTCTCGTTTTGCCGAGGGCAGTACTCCCAGCTTTTTGCGTACTCACCCGCTCACGTCTGAGCGTATTGCAGATGTCGCTAACCGTGTTGAACAGATGCCATATCGGCAAGTGGCTGATAGTGTGGAGTTTCACTATGTACGCGCGAAACTCCGTGCAACTTATTCAGCCCCTGATGCAGCAATCAGTGTATTTGAACAGAATATACGCGAGCAGCGTTATAGCAATGAGGCGGCTGAGCATTATGGGCTTGCCGTAGCGCTGTTGCGCAAAAGTGCGTTTTCACAGCTTGAAAAAGAACTGGCCTGGTTGAAAAAGAATGCGCCGCCACATGCCATGATCGAAAACTTATCTGCAAGGTTAGAGGTTGCCAGAAATATCCCGCAGAATGCAGCTAAAAAATATGCTACGGCGCTGGAGCGTTATCCGGATAATCGAGCCTTGATTTACGGCTATGCTGAGCATTATCTGGCAATCAAGCAGCCGGATAATGCAGCGCGGCTGGTTTTAGCAAAGCAGAACCTGTATGTGGATGATCCATATTTTTATGATTTACTGGCAAAGGCCTATACTATGCAAAATAAGGTATTACTGAGCCATCAAGCACAAAGTGAAGCGTATTATAGAAAATATGACCTTGCTCGCGCCATTGAGCAGATGGATTTGGCAACGAAGGCTAATGACGGCGATTTTTATCAGAAGTCTATCGTTGAAGCGCGCCTGAAGCAGTTAAGGCAAATGTTGGGTGATGACAAAAAACCCAAATATTAATGATCAGGGTATTAAAGGTTAATAATAAGGACTAATAAAATGCGGCGTAGAGATTTTTTATTAGGTTTGGCAGCATTTATTGCGCTGCTACCAACCAAGGTTCTGGCGGCGCTATGGAACAAAGCTGCGTTTGAGTCAGTGCAGTTGAACGATGCCAGCAAGCATCTTGATATCAATGCAGAAATCCCGAGTGCCGATATCCAGATTATTGCGCCAGACCGAGCAGAAAATGGTGCGATCGTGCAAGTGGAAGTGAAAATTAGTATCCCGAATACCGAGGCGATTGCGATATTCGTAGAGAAGAACCCAACACCGCTGATCGCCAATTTTATGTTCAGTAATGGTGCGGAGCCCTTTGTTGTAACGCGCATTAAGATGGCAGAAACTTCAGATATTAAAATAGTAGTAAAAGCCGGTGGCCAATATTTTACCAATGCAAAAAATGTGGTGGTGCTTGAAAACGGTTGTGGCTGATAGCTCGAGGCTAATATATGGATAACATGAAAATGCGCGCCCAGCTTAAGGGTGATTTTGTTGAAGTCAAAGTGCTGATGAGTCATCCTATGGAGACTGGCCGTAGAAAAGATGACTTTGACGGGCTTGTGCCAGCTCACTTTGTGCAATTGTTAACGGCAACCCTCAATGGTAAACCCGTACTAGAAGCGCAGTGGGGTACAGGCATATCCAAAAACCCCTATCTGACGTTCAGATTGAAAGGTGCAAAGGTCGGTGACATTGTTGCCGTAACATGGCACGATAATCACGGCGCTACTGCAACACAGGATATTGCTGTTACACCAGTTTAGAAGTTCGGCAGCACAGATAGTATGCGACTCAGCATGAGTCACATGGGCTTAATGCTATTTGTTTCTGCTTACGCAGTATTAAAATTGTAGTAACCTATAAAGTCGTATTTTGATAACTGAAATAGATAACGTAGTTTATAAATTTTAGCTTCCGCATTTGATAAGTTTAATTTATCAATATCATTAAAATGATATATTGTACTTAATTAAATAACCTCTCTATAATTCGAACCATGAATTGATAGAACTTTCATCAACCACCGATTTTTAATCAACAAAGGAAAAAATTATGTCATTAATTAATACGCAAGTTCAACCTTTCAAAGCACAAGCTTTCCACAATGGTAAATTTATCGAAGTGACTGACGCGAGCATGAAAGGTAAATGGTCTGTTGTAATTTTCATGCCGGCTGCATTTACTTTTAACTGCCCTACAGAAGTAGAAGATGCTGCTGATAACTACGCAGAGTTCCAAAAAGCAGGTGCAGAAGTTTACATCGTAACAACTGACACGCATTTCTCACACAAAGTTTGGCACGAAACTTCACCTGCTGTAGGTAAAGCGCAATTCCCACTGGTTGGCGACCCTACACACCAGTTAACACGTGCTTTTGATGTGCATATTGATGAAGAAGGTCTGGCATTGCGCGGTACTTTTGTAATTAATCCAGAAGGCGTGATTAAAACAGTAGAAATCCACAGTAATGAAATTGCGCGTGATGTAAAAGAAACACTACGCAAGTTAAAAGCTGCGCAATTCACTGCAGCTAACCCAGGTCAAGTATGTCCGGCTAAATGGCAAGAAGGCGCTAGCACAATTACGCCTTCACTGGACTTGGTAGGTAAGATCTAATTAAGGCTTACGCTTTAATTGCTTTGTAATCCCCAAGCCAAAAGCTTGGGGATGCAATCCAGATTTATTGCTTTATCCATAAGATAAAGCTTTTTTTTTCAAAAATTCAGTTACCAAAGAGATCAATCATGGCATTAGATACCACTATCAAAACTCAGCTTCAAACGTATTTGCAAATGCTCAGAGAGCCGATTGTGCTGGCTGCGTCACTTGATGACAGCGCCGGTGCTAAAGAGATGTCAGCGTTGCTCGAAGAAATTGCCGCGATGTCTGACAAGATCACGCTCACGCATGAAGATGATGCGCGTAAACCGTCATTTGCTGTTAAGCGTGCTGCTACACACAAAGATGCTGCGAAAGAGGTGGGTATTCGTTTTGCCGGTATTCCGATGGGACATGAATTTACTTCATTGGTGTTAGCTTTGCTGCATGTGGGCGCACATCCGCTTAAGCTGGAAGCCGAGAAAATAGCACAGATCGCAGCCCTTGAAGACAAGTTTCATTTTGAAACCTATATTTCATTAAGCTGCCATAACTGCCCGGAAGTTGTGCAGTCGATTAACTTGATGGCAGTCATTAACCCGAATATTACGCATGTCATGATCGATGGTGCTTTGTATCAGCAAGAAGTTGCTGATCGCAATATCATGGCAGTGCCGACAATTTACATGAACGGTGAAGAGTTTGGTGCCGGCCGCATGGGCCTGGATGAAATTCTGCCTAAGCTGGATAAAGGTGCGGAAGCGCGTGAAGCTAAAAAGCTGGCAGCTAAAGAGCCGTTTGATGTACTCATCGTTGGTGGTGGCCCTGCCGGTGCTTCTGCGGCGATTTATGCCGCACGTAAAGGCATTAAAACCGGTGTGGTTGCCGATCGTTTTGGCGGTCAAGTCATGGATACAATGGCGATTGAGAACTTTATTTCCATTAAAGAAACTGAAGGGCCAAAACTGGTTGCCGCGTTTGAAGAGCACGTAACTTCCTATGGAGTAGATGTAATGCGCCTGCAACGTGCACAGTCATTGAATGCACCTGCTGCAGGTTCAGGCCAGCTTATAGAAGTTAAGCTGGAAGGCGGAGCCACACTCAAAAGCAAGGCAGTGATTGTTGCTACCGGTGCGCGCTGGAAAGAGTTAAATATTCCGGGTGAGAAAGAATACCGCGGTAAAGGTGTAGCCTATTGCCCACACTGTGATGGCCCATTATTTAAAGGTAAGCATGTTGCCGTAATCGGCGGCGGTAACTCAGGCGTTGAGGCGGCAATTGATCTGGCTGGTTTTGTGAGCCATGTTACTTTGATTCAACATAGTAATAAGCTGACTGCCGATGCGATTCTGCAGAACAAATTGTTCACACTGAAAAATGTGACAGTGATTCTGAATGCGGAAACGACAGAGATTACTGGTGCAGATCAAAAAGTAAACGCCTTGATTTACCGTGATCGTGAAACCAAAGTGCTGCATACGGTTGAGTTGGCTGGCGTGTTTGTGCAGATTGGTTTGCTGCCGAATACCGATTGGCTCAGAACCAGCGGTATGGAGTTAAGCAAGTTCAATGAGATCGTAGTGGATGCACATGGCCAGACCTCTCTGCCCGGCGTGTTTGCTGCGGGTGATGTGACAACAGTGCCTTACAAGCAGATCATTATTGCCATGGGTGAAGGTTCAAAAGCCTCACTAGGTGCGTTTGATTATCTGATTAGGCAATAGTCATTGTTATAGCCTTCAGGCATTAAAACAAAAAAGCGGTGGAATCTTCCATCGCTTTTTTTATGATGAATGCATATAGGCTTATTTGGTTTTGCAGGTGTTGATTCCAAATAGGCTGTAGGCCGGGCAGAAATTCAGTAAGCCAGTAGCCAATGGTGCAATTCCAATCCACGCCCAAATAGGGCCATTCGCAAACAAAACCCAGCCAATCAGGGCAAGCCCTGCAACAATGCGTACGATACGATCTACACCGCCAACGTTAACTTTCATAGCTGTTCTCCAGAGTGATGAGCGTTATCAAGCAATGTTTACTTTACGCTAATCCTGAAAAGAGTAATAGCGTTATTGATTTAGGGTTTCTACTTGGCATTTAGGCTTAATGCAACAGCTTCCGCTACCTTGATGCCATCAACCCCTGCTGACAGAATGCCGCCGGCATAGCCTGCACCTTCGCCGCACGGGTACAAACCTTTTGTGTTGATACTCTGCAAGGTTTCATCATCACGCTTGATGCGGATAGGTGAAGAAGTGCGTGTTTCAACCCCTGTAAGCACCCCATCAGCCAGGTCGAAGCCTTTAACTTGTTTGGCAAACTCCGGAATCGCTTCGCGGATCGCCGTGATAGCAAACTCAGGCAAGGCGGTATCCAGATTGGTAAGGTGCACGCCCGGCGTATAAGACGGCGTCACTTCACCAAATTTAGTTGATGGTCTATTAGCGAGAAAGTCTCCAATTAGCTGCCCCGGCGCATTGTAATTACTGCCACCAAGAACGAACGCATGGCCCTCAAGTTGACGCTGTAATTCCATACCTGCAAGCGGATTGTCCGGGTAATCCACTTCGGGCGTAATGCCAACGACGATGCCGGCATTGGCGTTACGCTCGTTACGTGAGTATTGGCTCATGCCGTTGGTTACGACACGGTTGGGTTCTGATGCAGCCGCTACCACTGTGCCACCCGGACACATGCAGAAGCTATAAACCGAGCGCCCGTTTTTGGCGTGATGCACCAGCTTGTAATCTGCAGCACCCAATTTTGTAAGTAAGTCCTCACTATAGCTCTTGCCGTATCTGGCTCTATCAATCAGTGATTGTGGATGCTCAATACGAAAGCCGATTGAAAATGGTTTAGCTTCTACATAAATGCTGCGTTTGTAGATCATTTCAAAGGTATCGCGCGCGCTGTGGCCTACGGCTAACACCAGATGATTGGTTGCAATACGTTCGCCGGTTTGCAGCACTACCGCCTGTACCTGATTCTGCCCGTCTTGGTCTTTTGTGAGTTCAATATCTTCGACGCGGCTTTCAAAGCGGATTTCACCGCCAAGCCCAATAATAGTGTTGCGCATTTCTTCTACCATGCCTACCAGCCTGAAAGTGCCGATATGCGGGTGGCTGACATACATGATTTCTTCAGGGGCGCCGGCTTTTACAAACTCCTGTATCACCTTACGGCCATAGTGTTTCGGGTCTTTGATCTGGCTGTAAAGCTTACCGTCAGAAAAAGTACCTGCACCGCCTTCGCCGAACTGCACGTTGGACTCAGGATTTAATTTATTTTTACGCCATAAGCCCCAGGTGTCTTTGGTACGTTCGCGCACCGCTTTGCCGCGTTCCAGCACGATAGGCTTAAATCCTGACTGCGCCAGAATCAATGCTGAAAAAATGCCGGCCGGGCCAAAGCCGACCACTACCGGGCGTGGTTTATCCGCTGAGGTATTTTGGGCGACATATTTGTATTCAGTATCAGGTGCCGGTTTAATGTGTGCATCTTTACGGAATTTGGCCAGTATCTTGGCCTCGTTTTTAACTGTAACGTCCAGACTGTAGACGTAAAGAATTGCGTGTGATTTGCGCGCATCTACACCGCGTTTAAAAATATCGAAGTGAATGAGGTCGCTTTCGGGAATTTCCAGCCGTTTTAACAGTGCGGCCTTGATTTCATCGGCCTGATGCGTGAGTGACTGCGCATTTTCGACCGGCAGTTTTATTTCAGTGATGCGTAACATGTTTGATTCCTTGGATAGTATTTATCTATCAATAGTGTTTATAGCAATTCTGTAATTCTACACTAGCGGTTGGTGAGATTAAATTTCCAGATTCAACAGCAGCATTTTTTTAAGCATAGGCACAGTTACCGGTTTTTTCTCGGTCAGTGACCATTTATCCAGTGCGTTCAGCACCGCCATCAGCGTAGGCAGGTCGCGGCGCAGGTAACGCAGGCAATAATCAACTACATCATCCGGCAATTTCATGCCGCGTTCTTTAGCGTGCGTTTTCAGCGCCTTTGCTTTTTCTTCATCTGAGAGCGGGTGTAACTGGTAGACCAGACCCCAAGCCAGACGGGTGGCCAAGTCATCGCGCAGTCCCATTTGTGTTGGCGCTGCATTGCCGCTAGTGATCAGAATGCCGCCAGAAGCGCGCAGCTGATTGAAGTAGTTAAATAGCTCGATTTGTGCTTCTTCATCCAGTGTATTCACGTCATCTACCACGCTAAGCGGCAGATCTTGTTCAAGTGCCAAGTCATGACAGGCCTGTAGCAGGTGGCTTTTGCCGCTGCCGGGCGCACCCCACAGATAGATAAAACGCGCTTCATTGGCACCTTCTATTGCCATTTTCAGGCTATGCAGGGCTTCTTCATTGCTGCCCGCTATAAAGTTATCAAGCGTAGCGGGTGCCAGCGGCTGAATGTCTAAAAGTAACTGTTTCAAACTTGAGAAGTCTCTGAATTAACCATTGTAAAGATTGCTGGAAAGGTAGCGTTGCCTTGCATGCCTGAAACCGACAGCAATGGCTGCGGAAACAGGCAGTGCCAGCAGGACGCCGGTAAAGCCAAATAATTGACCGCCAGCCATCAGGGCAAAAATCACGACTAATGGATGGAGCCCAATGCGGTCTCCCACCAGATAAGGGGTTAGTATCATACTCTCGACTACCTGCCCAAGGCCAAATACAATCAAGACTGGAATCAGGTCGTTTAAATTGCCGAACTGTAGCAGGCCGGAAAGCGTTGCCAGCCCGAGGCCGAGGCCAATCCCCAGATATGGCACAAAACCCAGTAAGCCGGATAGTACTCCGATCGGCAGCGCAAGCTCTAATCCTGACAGCCATAGTCCTGTAGCATAAAACACGCTCATGAGTAGCATGACTGCGAGTTGGCCGCGAAGGAATTCAGCCAGTACCGCATCAATCTCGCTGGCAATTTCTACGGTTTTTGCCAGCATGCTTCTGGGCAATAAGTGATTGATCTTGGCAATAATCACGTTCCAATCCACCAGCAGGTAAAACAACACCAGCGGAATTAGAATCAGATTAGCCAGCCAGCCTATGATTGCCAACCCATGGCTGCCAATGCCTAGTGCGATTTGTTTGGCAAAGTTGCCGGCGGTTTGCCAGTTCTCTGTCACAATTTGCTGAATCTGTGCATAGTCGATATCAAGTGCAACGCCAAAATTATTTAGTAGCCAGGGCTCCAGAAAGTTTTTTGCAGTATTGAAGTAGACCGGTAATTTTTGCGAGATCAGCAGAAATTCTTTTTGCATTAATGGCACAACAATAAACAGCATCATAATCAGCAGGGCGAATAAAAGCAGCATCACGATTAATGTGGCGATGACACGGCTAGGGCTGCAGCTGATTTTTTGATTGAAAAGTGTAATCTTTAAGGCGTTAATCCTGTTCACCAGTGGGTTGGTGATATAAGCCAGAATAGCTGCAATTAAAAATGGCGTAAGTATTGGTCCTAACAGATAAATCAGGCCGCAAACGGCTAACCCGGTAAGCCACCAGAGGTAATGTGTGCGGTTATCCATTTGCTAAGTTCACCATTTTGTTTTTTATAGAATTTTGATATGCCTGAAATTTCGGTTAATCGGGCATTTCAGTTAAAATAGAAGCATTCTGGATATTGCATTAGTCGGATTAAAATCCTACGCAGATGCTAATGGCTATTTTGTGGTCATTTTAGCCGATTTTTTAATATGCATAGCAATCCTATGCATATTAAAAAATCAACTAAACTGCCACACAAACTACCTCATTATCATCATGCGCCCTAATGCAATATCCAGAATGATAACGACAGAACACACTTTTAGTAGAAAGCGAGAACGGACTTGAGCGCCAATAATACAGATAAAACTTCTATCAGCTACCGCGATGCGGGTGTAGATATTGAAGCGGGCGATGCCTTAGTTGAGCAAATTAAACCTTTTGCCAAACGCACCATGCGCCCGGAAGTGCTCGGCGGTATTGGCGGCTTCGGTTCATTATTTGCGGTACCGCAAAAATTCAAAGAACCGATTCTGGTTTCCGGTACGGATGGTGTTGGTACTAAATTAAAACTCGCTTTTGAATTGAATAAACACGACACCGTGGGGATCGATCTGGTAGCCATGAGCGTCAATGATATTCTGGTACAAGGTGCCGAGCCATTGTTCTTTCTGGATTACTTCGCATGCGGCAAGCTGGAAGTTGGCGTAGCTGCGCAGGTTATCAAAGGTATTGCCGAAGGCTGTGAGCAATCCGGCTGTGCATTGGTCGGTGGTGAAACTGCAGAAATGCCAGGCATGTACCCGGCAGGCGAATACGATCTGGCAGGTTTTGCTGTAGGTTGTGCCGATAAAGCCAAACTGATTGACGGCACGACCATTGCTGCCGGTGACGTAGTGTTGGGATTGGCTTCAAGCGGCGCACACTCAAACGGTTACTCATTGATTCGTAAATTGATTGAAAAATCAGGTATCGATTTTGAATCAGACTTCCACGGCAGAAAATTTAAAGATGTGGTGATGGAGCCTACACGTATTTACGTGAAATCATTGTTGAAGCTGATTGAAGCTTTGCCGGTAAAAGGCATGGCGCATATTACCGGCGGTGGCATTACTGAGAATATTCCACGTGTGTTACCAGCAGGTTTGACTGCTGAAATCAGGGCTGACGGCTGGCAGTTACCGCCATTATTCCAATGGCTGCAGGCACAGGGCAATATCGTACCAAGTGAGATGTACAAAACTTTTAACTGCGGTATCGGTATGGCAGTGATTGTGGCTAAAGAGGATGTAGCTCAAGCGAAACAATTGCTGGAAGCTTCCGGTGAGACCGTGTTTGAAATCGGCCATATTCGTGCTCAAAATGCAGGTGAAGCGCCGACCATTGTTGTTTAGGGAAGCGCTGATTAATTGAGCGAGCGGGATGAAGTGCAAGGCGCACGGAACGCAGAAACCGGAATGTACACGTAGTACATGAGGATTTTGAGTACCGCGCAACGCAGCAGTTCGCCCGCGTAGCCATTTAATCAGTGTTTCCTTAGTGGTTTGCCTTGTAATGAAACGCTACGTAACGAAACCTCTGCTGGCGCGTTAGATTGATGTGTTTCTTAAATTAAAGGAAATCTTGTGTTTAATCACATCAAAATATTTACATTGTTAAAACTATTAAATCTGGCTGTTCTGTTATCAGTGACATCTGTGATGGCAGATCAGTCAGTATTGTCTAATGCTGCCCTGCCTAAGCGTATTCAGGCTGTTTACGAAGTTACAAAAAATGGTCAGCCGTTTGCCAAAGTGCACGAGCAGTTTGTAGTCAATGGCAGCACTTATAAGATTGAGAGTGTTACCAAGGGTATTGGTGTTTATGCGCTATTTGGTGAGCGTGTATTGACCAGTATCGGTGAAGTTACTGCACAGGGGCTGAAGCCTGGCCATTTTGAGTTGCGCCAGGGCGATAATGCTAAGAGAGCATTGCTGGCCGATTTTGACTGGGTTAAACAGAATCTGCGCATGACAGTAAAAGGCAAGCAGAAAGAAGCGCCGCTCACTGCGGGTACGCAGGATCTGGCGAGCTTTGCTTATCAGTTCATGTACCTGCCGAAACCGTTAAAGGGTGACATCACAGTAACGCTGACAACCGGCAAAAAACTTAACCAGTACCAATATCATATCAATTCTGAATCTGAAGTGATTGCCAGTGCAGGTGTGCAATATAAAACGCTGCATCTGGCACCGCCGGAACAGGATACGCAAGAGACCAAAGAGCTGTGGCTCGCTGCCGATTATCATTATGTGCCGGTCAAAATTTTGATGGTTGATGATAATGGTCAGAAGCTGGAACAAACATTAACCGAGTTAAAAATAGAATAGAAGCCGTCCTAAAGGATGGTTTTTCATGATTGCTGCAATCTATCTACACTTGCTACAAAACATTAAAGAAAATTAAAGTAAAGAAAATCAAATATGACGCCTAATCTAATCCGCCAAGCTGCTGTTGTTTTATCTAATCTGCTGACATTCAGCAGCCCTGCGGACGCTAAATTAAGCGAGTTCTTTCGCAACAATAGAGACCTGGGTACCAAAGAGCGCGCGTTTGTTGCAGAGAGTGTTTACGGTGTTTTGCGTCGTTTACGCTTTCTGAGTACCGTAACTGCAAATGAAGAGGATGATCCAGATGACGCACGTAAGCTGATTCTGGCCTATCTGCTGCGCGTACAGGGCATGAGTATCCGCGAACTGGAACCCATGCTCAGCGAACAGCAAAAAGAATGGGCGCATATGATCAAGGCAAAGTCTACCGAGAATTTGCCGCTTGCAGTGCAGGCTGATGTGCGTGACTGGCTGTGGGATAAACTGGTTGCGCAATATGGCGAGAAAGAAGCGCTTACCATTGGCCGTAGTATGCATGAACAGGCGACGCTGGATCTGCGCGTGAATACGATCAAAGGTAACCGTGATGAAGTGTTGGCAAAATTCATCGCCGAAAACACTTCAGGCGAAACCAACATCACAAAAACCCCTTATTCACCTATCGGTATTCGCATGCCTAACCGCATGAACATTGGTCGTCACATATTGTTTACTGAAGGCAAAATCGAAGTGCAGGATGAGGGTAGTCAGTTATTGGCATATCTGGTGGCACCTAAGCGCGGCATGATGGTTGCAGATTTCTGCGCGGGTGCCGGTGGCAAGAGTCTGGCCATTGGGGCATTGATGCGTAACACTGGCCGTTTGTATGCGTTCGATGTATCTGAGAAACGTCTGCACAATTTGGGGCAGCGTCTGAAACGTTCTGGCTTGAGTAATATGCATGCGCAAGTCATCAGCAGCGAAACTGATCCTAAATTAAAACGCCTGAACGGCAAGTTTGATCGCGTATTGGTCGATGCCCCATGTAGCGGATTAGGTACTTTGCGTCGCAACCCTGATCTGAAATGGCGCCAGATGCCGGAAGACGTTGCCGAGCTTAATGTCAAGCAAACCAATATTCTGGCACGCGCGGCCAAGCTTACAAAAACTGGCGGACGTTTAATTTATGCAACCTGCAGTTTACTCAATGACGAGAACGAAAATATCGCAGAACAGTTTCTGGCTGAGCATCCGGATTTCAAGTTGTTGAATGCAGCAGAAATTCTGGCACAGCAGCAAATTGAGCTGGATACGGGCAACTATTTAAAACTGCTGCCGCATCTGCATAATACCGATGGCTTCTTTGCCGCGGTGTTTGAAAAAACACAGGGTGCCAATGCGGCAGGGACAGATAAAGCAGATGTTGAAACTAGTGAAGTAGCCACGCCGGTTGAAGTTGCAGCAGTTGAGCCAGCTGTAACGGACGAACTTAAAGAGGTTAAACCAAAAGCTAAGAAGCCTAGAACGGTAAAGGCAAAAGCTGCGGAGCCGGAAGCTGACAAGCAAAAGGTTGAAAAACTAAAAACTGTAAAGCCTAAAGTTGCAAAAATAAAAGCTGATAAACCTAAGGCTGTCAAACCAAAATCGGTAGAGTAATTTAGGGCACTTCTATAAATGCAAAGTTTGGGATGTAGTACAAGGCGCACGGAACGCAGGAGCCGAGATAGTATGCAATATACAGCGAGGTTTCGAGTACCGCGCAACGCATTAATACGCCTGAAGTTTGTATTTAGAGAAGTGCCCTAGTAGCTTATGAAGCTACCCAGCCTTAATATACAGATTCTATTAGGCGCAATCTTCGGTGTTGCGGCCGGTGTTTATCTGCATGGGCTGGGCGCTGAACATCAGACTGCGCAAACGGCTCTGTATGTTTCAGGTCTGGTTGGTACCTTGTTTATCGATTTGCTCAAAATGGTGCTGATCCCGCTGGTGTTCTGTTCCATCACCGTCGGCATTGCCAATCTGCGCCAGCATGAGCAAATGCAGCGTGTGTGGGTGACAACTATACTGTTTTTTGTCAGTAGCATGGCGATAGCAATTGTTCTGGGGATGGCGGCCAGTCTGTATTTCAAACCCGGTGCTGGTCTCTCGATCAATCTGTTCGAGCACGCCATGCAAAATTTTGAGGCTAAACAGCTGCCATTGCCGGAATTCTTTGCCCAGTTTCTGCATGGATTATTTGTGAACCCGTTTGCGGCATTGTCACAAGGCAATGTGCTGGCGGTAGTCATGTTTGCACTGATGCTGGGTATTGCGCTGGTAATGGGCGGAGAACGCTTCAAGCATCTGCGTATGCTCTTGCAGGAGGCGCTGGACGTGATTATGCTGATCGTAGAGTGGGTGATGCGTCTGGCGCCGCTCGGGATTATGGCCTTGCTGATTAAACTGGTGGCGGGGCAGGATGTTGCGATGCTGGCAATACTGGCTAAATTTGTGGCGGTGGTGGTCGGCACCTTGCTGCTGCATGGGCTAATAGCGCTGCCGCTGGTTTTATATTTATTTACCCGTATGTCACCACTCGTTTTCTGGCGCGGCGCGCGTGAGGCATTAGTCACAGCATTCGCAACCAGTTCGAGCTCAGCTACGCTGCCGGTGACTTTGCGCTGTGCTAGCCAGCAGTTGAATGTTAAGCCTGAAATTGCCGGTTTTGTGCTGCCATTAGGGGCGACTATCAATATGGATGGTACTGCACTTTACGAAGCTGCAGCAGCGTTGTTTATTGCCAATCTGATTGGTGTCGAGCTTACTATACTTCAGCAGCTTATTGTGTGTTTTACGGCAATGATCGCGGCAATGGGGGCGCCGGGCATTCCCAGTGCCGGTATGGTAACTATGGTCATGGTGCTGCAGTCGGTAGGGTTGCCGGTTGAGGCTATCGCTATTCTGCTGCCGGTAGACAGATTGCTGGATACTCTGCGCACTACCGTGAATGTGCAGGGTGACATGATCGGCAGTCTGGTTGTGCAGAAGTTGGCAACCACATCTAAAGTTTGACGATGCCAGCGCTGTTCTTTCGCTGTGCACTTATCTCGGAATCAGCCACTATTGCTGCGCTGGTAAATACCGCTTATCGTGGCGAAAGCAGCCGCCAAGGTTGGACTACCGAAGCCGATCTGCTTGATGGCTTGCGCACAACGGCTGCAGATGTGCAGCAACTCATCGAATCTGAACATAGCGTGATTTTGGTATGCGTGAGCGGTGACGATCTGATTGCTTCAGTTTGTCTTGAGAAAAAAGCTGATGCGGCATATATCGGCATGTTTGTTGTGAACCCTACCATGCAAGGATCAGGCATAGGTAAGCTATTGCTCACTTATGCTGAAAGCTATGCAGTTGAGCAATGGTCGGTAAGCCGATTTTGTATGCATGTCATTACGCAGCGTGATGCGCTGATATCATTTTACGAGCGGCGCGGCTATCGGCGCACCGGCGTTGTTAAAGCGTTTCCGGTCAATCCCGAGATGTGGCAACCTAAAAAAACCGGCTTACAATTCGAACTGCTTGAAAAGCCGGTTTTATCTTAAAAATTAAACCTGAATTTTTTTAGCCAGACTACTCCGTTTCGCTTCCCATCTTTCCAAGCCATGCATGACCAGTGAATAGGCAGCAGGCACAACTACCAGCGTCAGCAAGGTAGATGAAACCATACCGCCTATGATGGCGACCGATAGCGGTTTGTTAGTCTCTGAACCGGCACCGAGCCCAAGTGCTGCTGGCAGCAGTGCTAGAATAATTGTCAGTGAAGTCATCACCACCGGGCGCAGTCGTATCGGGCATGCCTCTTTTAGCGCATCATCGATGGCTACGCCCTTATCGCGCAACTGATTGGTTAAATCTACCAGCAGGATGGAGTTTTTAGCCACGAGGCCAATCAGTAACACCAGACCGATCATCGAGAACATATTGAGCGTATCCCCGGAGATCAGTAATGCGATAAGGCCGCCGATAATAGCGAGCGGCTGTGCGAGCATGATGATGAATGGCTGAATGAATGAATTGAACTGGCTTGCCAGCACCATATAGAGCAGGATGAAGGCTAGTAAAAATACGAATTTAATATTTTTGAAAGTCTTTCCAAACTCTTCCGCCTGGCCGACCATTTTAATGTTGTACTCGGCAGGTACGATTTTGGCAGCCGTTGTTTTCACCAGTTCAACTGCATCGCCTAACGGCATGCCTGGGTTGGCATAGAAGTTTGCAGCATACTGCAGATCGTAACGGCCGATCACGGCAGCACCCAGTTCAGGTTCAAAGCTGGCAACTGCATCCAATCTTACTAGTTGGCCGTTGCCGCTGCGCAGGAATATTTTACGCAGATCTTCGGTAGTTTTTAAATCTTCCTCATCTGCTTTCAGGCGAATGTCGTAGCGCTGACCGTCTCCATTCTGATCGTTGTATTTGGCGACGTTAATGCCGCCGGCGTAAAGACTGACCGCTGTTGCAATATCAGTCGCGTTCAAGCCCAAAGTCGCGGCACGTTCGCGGTCAACTTTCATGTTGAGCTGCGGCAGATCAAGCTGCACATCAAGGTCAACTTTACCCATGTTCGGGTTGCTGCCGAGAGAATCCTGCAGCAGTTTTGAAATTCGCCCGATTTCCTGCAGGTTGCTGCCGGTAAGATTGAATTGCAGTTTCTCAGAGCGCTGTCCGCGTACTACTGAAGCACCGGTAGGAATCGCGCGTACACCGGGGATCGTGTCCAGTTCTTTTTTTAGTTCTTTAATCAGCGCCTGCTGATTCTTGCTGCGCTGTTCTTTTGGTTTCAAGCGTACATTAACGTTGCCCTGATTAACCTGACCGCGAGAACCGGCACCAATGGTAGAGAAAAAGCTGTTCACTTCCGCTTTGTGGCTGGCAACAATGGCTTCGACCATTTTCAGGCGCGAATCCGTGTATTCGAGGCTGGAACCAAGCGGTGTTTTGACGGTAATGCTGAAGCTGCTCTCGTCAGATTCAGGCACAAAATCTTTTTCTACATATTTGAATGAAAGATAACCGCTGAAAATCACGAACAATACAGTGATTAACAGCACAGCACCGCGATGCTTAAGTGAGGTAAACAACAGTTTTTTATAGACGTTATCCAGTGAGCCCAGTATGTTGCCGATGAAGCGGTAAACTTTATTTTCATCATGGTGGCTTACGGTAAGGTAGCGAGAGCAAAGCATCGGCGTAAGTGTGAGTGATACAAATAGCGATGCGAGTACACCGAAGGTGACGACAATGCCGAATGAGTTAAAGAATTTACCGACCATGCCATCCATAAAAATGACAGGTGCAAAAATACAAACCAGTGAAAGTGATGCCGCTGTCACCGAAAAAGTGACTTCACGGGCGCCGTTCAAAGCAGCGCTGATCGGGTTGGGGTCGATATGTTCGCGATGGCGATATATGTTTTCAAGCACGACAATCGCATCATCCACTACCACGCCAATCAGTAGCAGCAGCGCCAGAAGTGTCATCGAGTTAAACGTAAAGCCGGAAAAGTACATTACGGCAATCGCCGCCAGCAGCGATACCGGTATCGCGGTGGCGACAATCAGCGTAGAGCGTATAGAGCGCAGAAAGATGAATACAATCAATGCCGCCAGTAATGTGCCTTCAATCAAGTGTTCTTTAAGCGATGCAACGAGCTGGTTAATGAAAATAGAATCGTTAGTCGATATTTCCAGATTCATGCCCGGCGGCAGGTTAGGCCTTATGTCCTGCTCCAGGCGGCGCTCGACTTCTTTGATGATATCTACCGTATTGGCATTGGCAATCTTGACCATGCCAAGACCTACGGTAGGCTTGCCGTTATAGCGCGCGACCTGTCGATTGTCAGTGATGCCGTCTTCTATTGTCGCTACATCTTTAAGGCGAATTGGTACGCCGGTATTGGTTGAAACGATGAGTTCGCCTAACTCTCGGACATTATGAAACTCCATATCAAGTTTTAGCAGTTGTTCTGATTGCGCACTGACTAGAAAGCCGCCCGGTAGCTGTATGTGCTCGCGATTAAATGCTGATATCAGATCATTGGCAGTGACTTTGTAAGCTGCCATCTGCTCAGGCTTGATATTGACACGCACTACACGGTCGCGACGGCCACCAATGCTTACTTCACCGACACCGTTGATAGTCTCGAATTTTTTCTTTAACACATTGTTTGCATACAGGTTGAGTTGCTGTATGGTGCGGTCGCCACTTAGTGCCAGCCAGATCACTGCTGAGGCATTGGTATCCACTTTTTGTATGACCGGCGGATCAGTGTCATTCGGTAGGCGGCGCAATATCTGGCTGACTTTGGCCTGTACTTCGTTATAGGCAACGTCAATATTTTTATCTAGCGAGAACGTAATGGTAATGACTGAGACGCCGGGTGACGAGGATGACTGGATATGCTCAATGCCCGGTGTGGTGTTGATGGCAGATTCGATAATACTGGTGACGCTGGTGTCGATTACATCGGGATTAGCGCCCCGCAGGGTGGTATTCACTACAATGATAGGAAAATCGATTGCGGGGATACGGTCAATGCCGATGCGCTGATAAGAGATGATGCCGAATAAAACAATGACGCCTGAGAGCATCCAGGCGAGAACATGGCGTTTAATCGAGAGTTCAGGTAGTGTCATGCGGCGATCTTTGTATTAGGCAGTCTTTAGTATTTTAGGTAGTAATTATTGCGCAGTATGGCTGGTGGTGATTTGAATAGGCGCCTGATCGGTCAGGAAGCCGGCACCATCCATCACAATAGTATCGCTGGCACTCACGCCCTCGGTAATTTCAACCAATCCTTTCTGGTGCTGTCCGGTTTTGACGATAACCTGATGTGCTTTGCCATCTTTCACCAGATACACCACTTCGCCTGCTGGCCGCAGCACTACACTCTGCTCCGGAACCATTAAGGCAGAAGGCTGCTCGCCGATAACCACAGTACCGGTGACGCTGGCGCCGGGCTGCCAGTCTGATTCATCCGTCACATCGGCAAGTACATCGATAGAGCGATTGCTTTCGGTAATCATCGGTTTGAGTTCGCGAATCACAGATTCAACTACTTTGGTGCTGGTTGGGGTGCTCAGGCGCACTTTCATGCCCGGTCTCAGTTGGTTGCTGATACGCTCCGGGAAAGGAATGTGGGCACGTAAGCGTTTGTTTGAGATGATCTGCAACAGCGGGTCGCCCACTTTTACAAATTCACCGGTGTCGACGATTTTCTTTTCCACAACACCGTCAGTAGGTGCGTAGATTCTGGTTTTACTGCTGCTGTGATTAATACTGTCAATCCGCGCCTTGGCACCGGCCAGTTGCTCTTTAAGCACATTCTGCTGGGCGAGGTCTGTATCTACCGCATTTTGCGAGATAAAATTTTTGTTTACCAGTGCCTGACTGCGCATCACGATCTTGGTCTGGTTTTGCAGCAGCGCTTCAATGCGGGCTACCTCAGCCTGCGCCTCATTACGCTGTAAAGCAAAATCAACTGCATCCAGTGTGGCAATCAGCTCACCTTTCTTTACTCGCTGGCCAGGGCTAACATGCACTTTAACTACACGTGCAGCCACTTCGGCGGCAATGGTAGGGTCGATCAAACCTTCGATGGAGCCTACGGCTGATTCTGTGATTTCTATAGCGGTGTCTTTGACCTGTGCCACAGTGACCAGTGTTGGTCTCGGCCCCTTATTTTCATTGGCTTTGCTGTTCGTTGTTTTGTCTTTATTGTCGCAGCCCGTGACCAGGGCAATAAGTAATGTCAGCAGAATGAGTGGTATATTTTTGTGCATAAATAATGGATTAATATTTTTTTCTATTATTAAAAACTTAAAGTCAGTGCATTCGATAGAAGCGTCCTTACTTGATCACCTGTTGCCAATCAAAGTATGTGCCAGGGTCAGTTTTGCGGCCCGGTGCAATATCGGAGTGCCCTACTATAGACTGAATTGGATAAGCTTTCCTGATGCCGTCAATTAAATTATTCAGTGTTTGATATTGTTCAACTGCGAACACTTCGAAATCACTGCCTTCAAGCTCGATTCCGACAGAAAAATCGTTACAACGTTCACGCCCCTGCCAATTTGATACACCGGCATGCCAGGCACGATCCAAACATGAAACAAATTGGATGAGGGTGCCATCGCGCCGGATTAAAAAATGAGCAGATACTTTAAAGGTATGTATTTGTGCATAGTAGGGGTGTTCATCCGGATCAAGCTGGTTAGTAAACAGCGCAATGATGCCATTACCGCCATACTGGCCAGGTGGCAGGCTGATGTTATGCACCACAATTAAACTGATATCCACTGGTTTTTCAGAGTCTGTCAGTGGGCGCGTATCAAAGTTTGGTGATGCAATGAATGCTGCGCCTTCTGCAAATCCAGCCTGATTAATATGGTAAGTTGTCATAGCCCGTGTAATTTCTAAACTTTATATTATTATCACGCAAGATTTTGTTTTGGCGCCGGAATTTGTGTATTAACAATTAATTAATCAAACAAATAGAGTCAGCACTAATTTTATGTGGATTTCAGTTTAAAATGCGCGCATATTTAAATTTGTAATTAACGTTTAGTATTTAATCAAGGAAAAACCTGATGGTATTCTTAGAATTAGCAGTGATGCTGGTTGTGATCCTGATTGCAGCCGAAGTCTTTACCAATGCGCTCGAGCACTTGGGTGAGAAGTTAAAAATATCGGAAGGTGTTACCGGCTCTTTATTCGCCGCAGTAGGCACCGCATTGCCGGAAACGTCAGTGCCTTTGCTCGCATTGCTGGCGGGTACGCAGAATGCCGCCACTAACGAAGAGATTGGTGTAGGTGCGATACTGGGTGCACCTTTGATGCTGGCTACGCTGTCTATTTCATTAATGGCAATCTCAGTGTGGAAGCGCCGCGGTACGCAAGGGCATTTAAGGCCAGAGCGCACCGGTCTTGTGCGTGACCTTAACTTTTTTATCATTGCATTTAGTTTTGCTGGAATTGCGATGTTCGTACCACATACTTTAATTGCTGTGCGTTATGCTCTGGGTTTTTGTATGGTGATGATTTATTTCGTCTATGTGATGATGACAATCAACGCTTCAAAAGCTTTGGTGCAAGAAGGGCATGCTACCGAGGCCGGTGGTGATATGTTCTTATGTAAAGTTGGACTGCCTAATAACATGACCGTCATTGTGATTCAGTTGTTGTTGGGTTTGGCACTGTTGGTTGCCGGTGCTAAAGGCTTTATTCACGGCGTTGAGGGGGCATCACATATATTAGGTATTTCTGCCCTGCTGCTTTCGTTACTGATTATTCCGATTGCGACTGAGTTGCCAGAAAAAGTGAACAGTATTTTATGGATACGCAAAGGCAAAGATACGCTAGCTTTTGGTAATATTACCGGCGCGATGGTGTTTCAGGGTACATTGCTGCCGGCAATCGGTATCATGCTCACGCCATGGGAGCCGCGCCAGGAAGTGTTGCTGGGTATTGTCATGACGCTGATGGCAGCGATCTGGCTCAGGTACTTAACGGCTAAAGGCGGTATTCGAGTGTGGCACTTGCTGGTAAACGGTGCATTGTATGTTACATATCTGCTGCTGGTGTTAAGCTAGCATGAATGTTAAGGGCGCTTTTTAGCGCCCTTAATTTATTCTGTTCACTCGTTATTGTTCTCGAGGTCTGCTTCAGTTTCTTTAGACAGCCCAAGTTTGGCGAGCCGATAACGCAGGGTGCGGAAGGTGACCCCCAGTAATTTGGCAGCAGCAGTTTTATTGTTATTAGTTTTGTTGAGCGCTTGGATAATTGCCTTTTTCTCAACATTTTCGAGATAGTCCGTCAGTGTCAGTTCATCTGCCTGGTCGTCGAATTCGCCGTTCATGAATCTGGCGGCAGTGTCATCTTCAATCATTAAATCGTCGATGGTAATTACTTCACCATTGCAAAGCGCTACTGCACGTTCCAGCATATTTTCCAGCTCACGCACGTTACCGGAGAACGGCAGTGAGGAAATGTATGCAAGTGCACCACTATCAATGGTCGGTGCTGCTATTTGCTGATTTGTGCAAAGTTTGTTTAATAACATATTTGCGATTAACGGGATATCCACGGGGCGATCACGTAATGCCGGCATTTTGAGCTGGATTACATTCAAACGGTAATACAGGTCTTTTCTGAACTGGCCATTATCCATCATTTCCGCAAGATTTTTATGCGTGGCGCTGATAATGCGCACATCAACAGCTTCTTCGGTGGTGCTGCCTACCATGCGTACTTTTTTCTCTTGTATTGCGCGCAATAATTTGACCTGCATCAGCAAAGGTAAATCGGCTACTTCATCCAAAAATAAAGTACCGCCGTTCGCTGCCTGAAACATACCTTCTTTATCCTGATTAGCGCCGGTAAAGGCGCCTTTTTTATAACCGAAAAACTCACTTTCCATCAGGTTTTCAGGAATTGCACCACAGTTCACGGCGATGAATGCACCGTCTGCGCGCGAGCTGTTTTTATGGATCAGGTTGGCGGCTAATTCTTTGCCGCTACCGGATTCTCCGCTGATGTAAACGGGTGCCTGGCTGCGCGCAAGTTTTGCTATCATCATGCGTACATGTTTGATCTGCTCGGAGTCACCTATCATTTCGAGTGTATCAGGTTGGGATTGATTGGTTTGGGTAGTCAGTTTGAGAGCAGACTCCACCACCGGCCGTAACTGTTTAAGTGAAATTGGCTTGGATAAATAATCAAAGGCGCCAGCTTTTAATGCACACACTGCATTTTCGGCACTGCCGTGTGCGGTAATGATTGCAACCGGTAAACCAGTATGGAATTGATTAATGTAATGCAATAGATCCAGCCCTGTTCCATCAGGCATCTGCATATCGCTAATGCAAAGCCCGTAAGGACGTTGTGCCAGTAAAGTTTTAGCTTCTTCCACACAGCAGGCGCTATAGGTTTCAATATCCATGCGTTCCAGCGTCATGACTAATAGTTCGCGGATGTCGGTTTCATCATCGACGATGAGGCAGGTTGGTTTTTTTGACATGCTTGAGTGTTGCCTTTAATTTGTATGTCTTAACTCGAGAATAAATGCACTGCCACGATCCAGCGGCTGAAAGTACAGTTGGGCATTATTTGCCTCAGCCAGTTCGCGTGAAATGTATAAGCCCAGGCCATTACCAGTAGTTTTTGTTGTGTAAAAGGGTTCAAACAATTTGCTGCGGTCTTGTTCGGCAATGCCTGCACCATCATCAGTCACTTCAATATGCAAGCCGGCTTTGCTGCCGGACGTGGTTTTCAGGATCCTTGTGCAATCTAAATGTAAACTGCCGATTTCTTTGCGGCTATGTTCCCATCCATTTTTACACAAATTCCATAAAATCTGTGTAAGGTGTCGTCGATCAAATGTAATCTTATCTTGAGCAGAGCAAAGCTCAAGCGTGAAGTATGCGACTGGGATTTTCTCAATAGCACAGAATTGGGTATGAAAATCGACAATAAACTGGTTGAGCGCGACTTTTTCCTGATGAGTGCGGTCGCGGCGGTTCAATTCCAGCACGTCTTTAATAATCTGATTAATGCGCTGAATGTTGTCTTCAATAATTTCCAATATGCGCGCATTGCCTTTAGACAGGTTTTCTTCCTCTTGCAGCAACTGGTTCGCATGGCTGATTGCACTTAAAGGGTTGCGGATTTCGTGTGCAATATTAGCAGTGAGCCGACCCAGAGCCGCTAATTTAGCCTGTTGTGCAGCAGATTGAATCTTGCTCCAGTCCTGAATAAAGATTACAGCGCCAAGCTTGCGATTTTCCTGGTTAATAGGCTCAATGCGCAGATTTAACTCACGGTTGTTTACCGGGATGATTAAGTTTTTATGCTCGTCATTACCATCTGACCAATATAGTAATAGATTAGCAATTGTCGGCGCATGCTCCGTAAGCCCCAAATCATTGCCGGAATCCTCTTCTAAAGCTAACAGCTGCTTTGCTTGTGAATTATAGTGGCGGATATTCAGACTTTCATCTACAACCAGCACGCCATCCTGCATCTGTTGTGTAATCAGTGCATTTACCTGCGCCAGATTTTCAAGATCAACACCGCGTGAAGAGGCTAGAGCTTCGCTTAGCAGTATGCGTTTAGCCAGGCTGTAAGCTAGCCATGCCGTCGCAAAACAGCTCAGGCTTAACATGACTGACTGCGTATAAGAGGAAATAGGCAGGCCCCATCCGGCGATCCGGTAGCTTTGCTCAAGCAGCAGGCCGATGGTGGCAACTGCTGCGTAAAATAGCGCGAGACGGCCATTGCTGACCATGCTGGCGGTGACGATAGTAACGATCAGCAAAAGCCCTAAACCGCTCTGTATGCCGCCAGCTGCATACATCATCATAATGATGAACAGTATGTCGATCACGATCTGTAGCGGGTGGAAGAAGATGACTGCTGAAGATTTTAATGGTGTGATGACCAGCAATGAGATGCTGAACAGTGCATAGGCGATTGCCAGACTTAAAAATAATGACGGATTGTCGCTACCATCTGATAAATTTAATTTATCTGCAAATGCATAGAAAATTACAAAAACCAGACTTAAAAGAAAGCGGAAGACATTGATGATGCGTATAGCACGCGCTTGCAGGGTTAAGTCATTCTGCAAGGCAAAATTTTTATTGAAATTGGTGCCGGAATAGAATTTAGAAAAACTCATTTATTTTCAATATGCGCCCGCGAGCAGTAAAAATACCCGTTAACCAGAAAAGCTTCTGATCTCGGTAAATGTACGTGGCAGGTAGTACATTGAACCATATTCTCCGCTGGCTCTTGATGTGCCTTGTTAGCTTCAGGATCGCTTGTGCGATTTTCATGTTTTGCAGCCGGCTTGATAGCGCGCTTCATGATGTAAATGACCAGCCATATTAACAGCCCTAAAAAAATCAGTTTCCACATAGCGCTTACTCATTCCATTATCAGGTTAAGATTGTAACCAAGCTTAAGCCCTGTGCAAATATAAAGTGCAAATATAAACCTGATATACTTAACGCCCTGCAGCTTGCTTCAGATGAACCAGTACTTGATTGAGTAAGGGTTAAAATAATCATAAATATTAATAATGCTTTGAAATGGCAACTCCAAAAGAACTTTCAGATTTTCTAATAGCTATTGAGCGTCGAGCTTTCAAGCAGACGGCTTATGCCGTGCGTGACGATCATGCCGCACTTGATATTGTGCAGGATGCCATGATGAAGCTGGCTGAAAAGTATGGCGAGCGTCCGGCCACGGAGTTTCCTATGCTGTTTCAGCGCATATTGCAGAATACAATGCGGGATTTCTGGCGCAGGCAAAAAGTCCGTAATCTGTGGACGACGCTGCTCTCTTCTTTTGGCGGTAATGATGCCGATAGTGAAGAGCGTGACCCATTAGAAACGATTGATGTCGAAGACGATAGCGATGAGCCTTCAGCGCAGTTGGCACGCAGCCAAACCATCCAGTTAATAGAAAATGCGCTGCAGAAACTGCCAGCCCGTCAACGGGAAGCCTTTGTGTTGCGTTATTGGGAGGAGATGGATGTGGCTGAAACAGCTAAAATTATGGGCTGCTCGGATGGCAGTGTGAAAACTCACTGTTCGCGGGCGGTTCACGCATTGGCGCTGGAATTAAAAAAGCAGGGGTTAGATAAGTTGGGCTTATCAAATGCCGTATTCGATAAAAAATAGCTCGATTTAAAGGGGCATTAAATGAATATGCATAAAGACAATATGACAAACAGAAAAAATACAGATTTGATAGATGATAATGTGATTCCAGACTCTCAGATGGAAGAGCAAATCGCGCGCGGCATTTCTGATTTACTGAATAATCGCGCACAGCATCTTAAACCGGAGCAGGCGCAGCGTCTGTCGGCAGCGAGAAATGCTGCTGTCAATTATTTGACTGAGCAGCAGGCTCAATACAGCACCGATAATCAGATCGCAGGACATAGTCATGTGCTGCGCTGGTTTGGGCATGCCGGGCAAAATTTTGAACAGCACCGTGTAGCGTCGGCAGCATTGCTGGTGGCCGTGATGTTGCTTACCTTTTTTGCTGTGCAGCAGTTGGGATCTACTAATAATTTAGAAAATAGCGATGCGTTTTTGTTGGCGTCTGATCTGCCACCAGAAGCTTATGCGGATAAGGGGTTTGATGCATGGATAGAATCCAATTAGCTTTAAGATGGACGTTGCTGTCATTTTTTTTGCTGCTTGCCGCTGTCGCGAATGCGGATGAGGTGAATCAGACATGGGGGCAGTTAACTGAGAGCCAGCGTCAGGTTTTAAACCCCTTGGCATCGGAGTGGGATACTTTACGGCCATGGCAGCGTGAAAAAATGCTGGATATTGCACGTGATTATCCAAAGATGAGCCCAGAAAAACAGGGGTTGGTTAAGAAGAGGCTGACCAACTGGAGTCGCATGACACCGTATGAACGCGAAAATGCCAGAAAAAGGCACCAGCAGTTTAAGTCGTTGCCGGATGATAAAAAGCGCGAACTTCGTCAAAAATGGAATGAATACCAGAAACTGCCTGAATCTGAGCGTGCCAAGCTACGGGCAGAGTCGCCGGAAACCTATGGAGATTCAGGCCTGGATTGATCTTTCTGGTAAAAGTGTTAAGTGGCAGTATGTAAATTATTTAAAGCTACGGATGTGTTGTGAATAATCGAAGAATGAATATTGTAGCCCCGAGTCTCATTAAGCTTGGGGCTTGTCTTTTATATGAGCTGCTGACGGTGATTGCGATTGTTTTTGTAAGCGCTGGGCTATTTGTGTGGATCGCCGGTGATTCCACACATGGTGTTAAGCGGCTGCTATTGCAAATTTTTCTGTGGTTAATCGTAGGCGCTTATTTCGTCTGGTGCTGGCGACAGAGCGGGAAAACACTCGCAATGCAGGCGTGGAAATTTAAGCTGGTTGGCCATGATAGCCAGTTGTTAAGTTTTAATATTGCTGTTTTAAGATACGTGCTGGCAACATTGGGCATTATGTTGTGCGGTCTGGGGTTTTTGTGGGCCATCGCTGACAGGCAACACCTGTTTTTACACGACAGGCTTTTAAAAAGTAGAATCGTTACAAACTCCTGAAAGCAAGTGCAGAATCTCTAGCTGATATGCCTGACTGATGTTATCTGCGATCAACGTAATATTTCATGCCTAAGCCGGCCATTAAAAATAGAACTGTGGGCGTAACAGCGCTAAATAATGGCGCCCAATCGTTTAACACGCCCAGATGAATAAATGTGCGGTTGAGTATCTGGTAAAGTACACCCAGCATGATGCCAATAAATATTTTTGTGCTGGCGCCGGTAGCGCGCTGCTGTATGAAACCAAAAGGCAATGCCAGCATAATCATGACCATACAGGCTAGCGGGTATACAAGTTTTGACCACAGCGCCATCTCGTAGCGGGTGGTTCTCTGTTTGTTAATAGATAAGTGCTTGATGTAGGAGTAAAGGTTCCATGCGGACATTTTCTCCGGCAGCACCAGTAATACATTTAACAATTCCGGACGAATCAGTGAGCGCCAGGTAGCTGTTTCCAGCTGCTTGATTTCATTGGTATCTTTATTAAAATGGGTTTGTGTGACTTGTTTGAGATTCCATTGGTCATCTGCAAATTGTCCGCTCTTTGCATGACTGTTGGTTTTTAGTCTGAATTCTTTATCAAACTCATAAATATGAACATTAAGCAGTGTGGAGTCCGGGAGTATTTCTTCAATGTTCACAAAGCTATTGCCATCTTTCACCCACAGGCCGGATTTGAAGTCTTGAACAATCACGGAATCAGTGGCCTGAATACGCATGCGTTGTGCCATTTTTTCACTCAGCGGCGTTATCAGTTCACCTACAAAGAAGGTGAATAAGGTAAAAATCATCCCGATTTTTAACAAAGATAGCGCGATACCTGTTGAGGAAATGCCACTGACCCTGAGTATGATGAGCTCTGAATGGCGTGCAAGCTGGCCAATGCTATACATGCAGCCAACGAGCACTGCTACCGGCATAATCTCGTAAATATGGCCAGGCGCACTTAATACTACAAATAGCAGCACTTTACTCAAGCCGTAGTTGCCGCGCCCCAGGCTTTCCAGTTCCTGAATTAAATCAAAGAATGAAAACATCGCAATCAGTCCGAGCATGATGAGGGTCACGCTAACGGTGATTTCTTTGAGCAAGTAGCGGGTAATAATATTCATAGCGATGTTGATTTGATCAAGTTATGGCTTGGCACGGATTTTTAGCCATGAAGTTGAAAAAATACTGGATAAAAATTCTGGAAAAATAGGTAATTGAAGTGCGCGACGATAAAACATGTATATTGCCAGCGCTAAAAATAACAGGTGTACGGGCCATAGTCCAATGATAATGTGAATTTTTTTCTGTATCACCCATGCATGCGTAATGCTGAGCAGATTGCTATAAATAATATAAATGATCAGCGCCAGCACAAAGTTAGCCGAACGACCTGCACGGGGGTCTAATGCACTTAACGGTATGGCCAGCAGTGATAATATCAGTGCCGAGATCGGAATAGCTAGACGCCATTGCAACTCTGCCTGACTGACGATATTTTTGCTTTGCAATAACTCTTTACTCGATTTTGATTCAGTACTCGGTGGCTCCTGCTTCACTTCTTTGGACTCAACACGAATCGCATATTTCTCGAACTGTGTTGTCGAGAACTCTGCCGCGCCGCGCTTGCCCTGATAGCGTCTGCCATTTTCCATGACTACAAAATGATCACCGTTTTTTTCGATCAGGCGATGGCCTTTTGCCGCAACGATAATACCTAGTTTCTGATGCTGGATGGATTGAACAAAGATATTTTTTACAACATTACCAAGCTCATCAAAGCTTTCTATAAAAAATACGCGCTCGCCGTTGTTGGATTCTTTGAAAACACCGGGGCTGATTGACGCTAACTCATCGCGACTCTCCAGCTGCGTGCGGTAAGTTTCGCCTTTGTTGGTGGCCCATGGCATTACGAACAAACTTAACACTGCAATTAATAAGATGACTGGCGCAACAAAGTTCAGTACCGGACGGATCCAGGCGGTGATGCTCATGCCGCTGCTGAACCAGATCACCATTTCTGAATCCCGATACCAGCGTGATAGCGTCATCAGTACCGCAAGAAATAGTGTCAGAGAAAGTATCATGGGCAGGAACTTAACCATGTTAAAACCTAACATAGTAGTGATGGCATCATTCGGCAGGATACCTTTTGCGGCCAATCGAATCAGATTGCCGGCGCGCTGCGCGATGACGATGCCTATCAATATAAAGAAGGCACCGGCAGCGGTGGAAATGAGTTCTTGCAGTAGAGAGCGCCTAAATAGCATACGTTTTATTTACAACTATGAATTACGTGTAAAACACGAGATAATTTGATTTAAACCAATACTGACTTGCCGGCTTGGCCATTGTGCAATGTTAGCGCTATTAACGGCTTGTCTTTAAGCTATTTAAGTTTATAAACAGCATTACAACAAATAACATTAAGGATTCAACCAGATGGAATTTAGCATAAAAACGGGCAGTACGGAAAAACAACATCATAATTGTGTCATCGTCGGTGTGTATGAGTCTCATCAATTATCAGATTCAGCTAAAGCGTTAGATGAACTTTGTTCCGGTTATCTGAGTAATATCATTAAACGTGGTGATCTGGATGGTAAAGCAGAAAAAACACTGATGCTGCACGATGTGCCGGGCGTGCACAGTGATCGCGTATTGCTGGTGGGTTTGGGTAAGCAAAGTGAGTTTTCAGAAAAACAATATGCCAAAGCCGTGCGTGCCTCGGTAAAAGCGGTGGCAGCAAGCGGTGCCAGTGAGGCGGTTACTTATCTGGCAGAGTTGCCGGTAAAAGAATTAAGCTTGCGTCGCAAAGTTTCCCTGCTGGCAGAAGTGGCTCTGGATGCAACTTATCGCTTTAATGCGATCAAGCGTAAAAAAGAAGCCGCAGAAGATGACGACGCTAAAAAAACTGTTAAACGTCTGACCATACATATTGCCGATGCAGCTCAAGTGAAAGAAGCAGAAGCCGGACTGGCAGATGGTAAAGCGCTGGCTGCAGGCGTAAGCCTGACCAAGGATCTGGGCAACCTGCCACCGAACGTCTGTACACCAACCTATCTGGCAGAGCAGGCGCTACAATTTGGTAAAACTTATGGTTTGAAAGTAGAAGTGCTGGAACGCGCTGATCTTGAGACATTAGGTATGGGATCGTTTCTGGGCGTAACCAAAGGTAGTGAAGAGCCACCGAAACTGATTGTGATGCAGCACCTCAAGGGTAAAAAAGATCAAAAACCGGTAGTGCTGGTAGGTAAGGGCATTACCTTTGATACCGGCGGTATTTCATTGAAGCCTGGCGCCGAGATGGATGAAATGAAATACGATATGTGCGGTGCAGCCAGTGTGCTGGGTACATTCAGAACAATAGCTGAAATGGATTTGCCGCTGAATGTGATTGGTATTATTCCGACATGTGAAAACATGCCGGATGGCCGTGCGACAAGACCAGGTGATGTGCTGACCAGCATGTCCGGTTTGACGATTGAAGTGCTGAATACAGATGCTGAAGGCCGTTTGATCTTATGTGATGCGCTGACTTATGCCGAGCGCTTTGAGCCAAGTGCAGTGGTGGATATTGCAACATTAACCGGTGCTTGTGTGATTGCACTCGGTCACCATGCAACTGGCCTGTTCAGTAATAATGACGACTTGGCGAAAGAGCTGTTGCAAGCGGGTGAGTCTGCGTTAGACCGTGCATGGCATATGCCGCTGTGGGATGACTACCAGCCACAACTGGACAGTAACTTTGCTGATATGGGTAATATCGGAGGACGTGCCGGCGGTAGTATTACTGCGGCGTGTTTCTTATCAAGGTTCGCTAAAAAATATGAATGGGCGCATCTGGATATCGCAGGTACCGCATGGAAATCCGGCAAGGAAAAAGGCGGCACCGGCAGACCAGTACCATTGCTGACAGAGTTTTTAGCGACTCGTGCTCGTCAGGCAAAGAACTAAATACGATTCATGACACGTGTTGAATTTTATTTCAATGTAACTGATAAGCTGGCAAAGGCAACCGAACTGTGTGAGCGTGCGGTTGCCAAGGGGCGCCAGCTGACTGTTTTTACGCAAGATGATGCGATGAGTAACAGCTTGCAGCAAAAGCTATGGCAGCATAGCCCAACCAGCTTTCTGCCTAGTGCCCATCCGCAGGATGATACTAGTGCGCATGTACCAATTGTTCTTGATGCTGTCGGTAGCCATTTGATTCAGGATGATATTCTGATTAACCTGAAAACAGAGCACCCTCCATTTTTTAGTCGTTTCAGGTATCTGGTCGAGCTTGTTGGCAGCGATGAAGATGATAAAGTGGCAGCAAGACAGCGCTATAAGTTTTATCGTGATCGTGGCTATCAAGTAAAATCGACAGATGCAGCAGGTTAATTTCTATATTCAAAAATAATAGAATGTGAGTAAGTATGCGTGAAGATGACGATATTCCATTACTGACCGAGGTGCATGCGCTACCGGCGCAGGCCTTAGCTAAAGCTTTTAATGTGACACCGGAGTTGATTGCTGAAGTTGCCGAGCAGATCAGGCCACATGTTGCAGCAGATATTGAGAAGTCACTTGCGCAGAAGCTCAAGCAGGAAATGAAACAGGATCTGCTTGATCACTTGTTAACTGAATCTGCGAACATTCAAAAAGCCAATCAGGCTTATATTTCAAGTGCGCTTAATCAGCAATATGATCAGCAGGCGCAGCAAATCGAACAGCTGCAGCGTGATGCTGAGTCAGCATTAAAACAACATATCAGTGACACACTGAACAGTGTGCAGCAAGAAGCGGTTGATCAGGCACTTGCGATGGTAGATAAGGCCAGGGCAGAGTTAGCAACTGATATCCCGCGCTTGATGCATACCAATACTGAGGTGATCAAATCTGATTTGGAAAGCACACTCGGTCAGATGCAGGCGCAGGCATTAGCCGATGTTAACGAAAAAATAACGGCAGCATTGCCTGATTTGCAGCAGACCTTAACCGAGCAGTTGCAACTCACATTGGCTGATTTGCAAAAAACCACGGTAGAAAATGCAACGCAGGGATTGCAGGAACAAGTAAGCCAGCTGCGCGAAACTATTTTTGCAGACCATAAAGCTAATCTGGCACAGGAGCTCGCTGCAATCTACAAAGCGCTTACACAGCACACGCAAACCGAGCTTAGTGTTTATCTGGATGCTTTGCAGGTTCAGTCGCAGCAGCAGCTGCAGCAGAAGCTCGGCGATACTTTCCCTGCTTTGTATCAGGATCTATCTAATGAGCTGAGTACAACGCTGAGAACGGATTTCACCGCTTTGGCTGAAAATGCCAAAAAAGATTTTATACAGGCTTTAAGTGCTGATTTGCCGACTGTTGAGCAGGCTTTAAGCAATAAAGTACATGAAATACTCGACGTAGAAGTGCCGCGTATTGAGCAGGCGATGTCTGCGAGCATTAAAGCGGAAATTGAGAAGCTGGTAGAGTCGGTACGTCTGGTCTTTTCGAAATAGGCCTGCTGAAATAGATTCAGGCGTTATCTGTCAGTGTTTTGTAAGCTTCCGCAGATAGCAGTTTGTTTTCTACGTCGCTGTCGCTGGTTTTAAATTTAAATATCCAGGCTTTATAAGGATTATCGTTGATCTGTTCCGGTGCGTTGATCACATCCTGATTAATAGCGGTTACTTCGCCATCTACCAGAGCATGCAAATCCGAACCTGTTTTAACTGATTCAACCAAACCACAAGGTTGCCCGGCTATCAGTGCGCTACCGACAGCAGGTGCATCAACAAAAACAATGTCTCCCAGCAAGTCTTGTGCATAATCAGTGATGCCTGCCTCCCAAATTCCATCGGCAAGGGGTTTGGCCCATAAGTGCTGTGCGCTATAGAACAGAGGTTGCGGTATTTGCATAGTATTTACTCAATAAATGTTAGTGATTAATTGCAATAAAATTTTAACGTAATTTAGGTGGCTGCCGCTTTTATTTTTAATAATGAAAATAATTAAATTTATTAATGACAAAGCTAAAGTTTTTATATAGTATTCAAGCGTAACTGTATGAGATAAAACATATTATGAAAAATATTTCACGTAAATTTTTACTTTTCTATGTAAGTGCTATGCTTTGCATGGCGCCTATGGCTTTGCACGCCGCAAGTAAAAAGACTCAAAAACAGATTACTACCGGCAGCAATTATAAAACCGTTAAGTACAAGTCAGGTAGCCGTAAAATACATCATCGTATCCGTGCCCATAAAGCTGTCGCTGCTGATAGCTATGACGGTACTACCCCGTTGAGGTTGGCGTCTGCAAAAGCAATTGTGATTAACCAGTTAACCGGTGAAACACTTTATGGCAAAAACACTAATGTACCGACACCTATTGCATCAGTAACAAAACTCATGACAGCAATGGTGATGCTGGATGCGCATTTGCCTCTTGATGAGCCGCTATTTATTGGTGACCAGGATGTGGACTATCTGAAAGGTACGAGCTCAAGATTAAGTGTAGGAACAACGCTTACGCGCGGTGAAATGCTTCAGTTAGCGTTGATGGCATCTGAAAATCGTGCCGCTTCAGCGCTTGGTCGTCATTATCCAGGTGGTAAACCTGCATTTATTCAGGCCATGAATAATAAGGCGCAGTTGCTTGGTATGCAATCAACACGCTTTGTAGATTCGACCGGTTTGGATAGTAATAATGTTTCAACGGCTGAAGATTTAGTGAAAATGGTCAATGCGGCATATCATTATCCTGAGATTCGTCAGGTCAGCACTTTGCCATCACAGGAAGTGACCTTGTATGGTCGACATAGTCCACTCAATTTCGTTAATACCAATGCTTTGGTGCGTGGTGGCAACTGGACAATAGGTTTGTCTAAAACTGGTTTTATTAATGAAGCGGGCCGTTGCTTGGTAATGCAGGCGGAAATCTCAGGTCAGCCAACTATTATTGTATTGCTTGATTCAGCTGGCAAGATGACACGTATCGGTGATGCTAATCGTATTCGCAAATGGGTAGAACGCAATGATGCTAACTCACTGGGTGATCACGTGCATGGTTAGTTATTTGCATTAAAGAAAACATCAGGATAACAGGTAATAAAAAAGCGGCTTTGAGCCGCTTTTTTATTACCTGTATATTTTTAACACGGGTTACTTTTCTACTTTCTTGGCGCTGGTTTTCTTAACAGCTGTTTTCTTGGCACTGGTTTTTGCAGCAGCGGTTTTGCCAGTGCTGGCTTTAGAGGTGCTTGCCTTAGTGGTTTTTGCTTTAGCTGGAGCCGCTTTTTTGCTGGCTACAGTTTTAGTTGTTGCCGCTTTAGTCGAGGCAGCTTTCTTAGCTACAGGCTTTTTAGCTGGGGCTGCTTTAGCCGCTTTTGCAGTTAGCAGTTCAAGCGCCTCTTCCAGCGTTAATGCCTCGGGTTCTACGCTTTTTGGCAATGTTGCGCGGATTTTTCCATGTTCAACATAAGGACCATAGCGGCCTGCGTAAATTTCAATTTGCCCGTCTTCCGTCGGGTGATCACCCAATGAGCGTATCGGTGCCGGCCCTGTGTTTGCCTGAGCCAGCAGTGCAACAGCTTCGTCCGGAGTGATCGTAAATACACTCATGCTCTTGGGAATAGACTTGAACTTGGCATCGTGATTAACATACGGCCCGAAGCGTCCGATATTGGCTACGATCTTTTTGTTGGTAACAGGATGCAGGCCTAAATCGCGCGGCAATGACAGCAGCATATTCGCTGTTTCCAGATTTACATCTGCCAGTGGAATCTCTTTAGGAATGCTTACACGTTTAGGTTTCTTTTTCTCGCCTTCAATGGCCAGGCCTAATTGCAGGTATGGGCCATATGGGCCATTCATGAGTAGAATTTCTTTGCCGGATTCCGTATCGGTACCAATGGTTACCGGGTCAGCACCTAAGGCAGCAGCGCCACCTACGCTGCGTTTATAGTCACATTTCGGTGTGTCGTTATAACCGGTACAGCCAATAAAAGTACCGTAGCGACTGAGTTGTTTCTGCAATGGCTTGCCGCATTTCGGGCAAGCTTCATCAATTAATTCGTTGCCTGGGCGATCTACGTCTGCTTTGTCATGGATCTGCTGGTTGAAATCTTTCCAGAATTCATCCATCAATGGAATCCACTCACGCTCACCATCTGCGACGCTATCTAGCGCATTTTCCAGATTGGCGGTGAAATCGTAATCCACATACTTGGTGAAATGTTCGGTGAGGAACTTGTTGACCACGCGCCCTACATCGGTTGGTGTAAAACGTTTTTTATCCAGTAATACATACTCACGATCTTGCAGGGTGCTGATGATAGTGGCGTAGGTAGAAGGGCGGCCGATGCCATATTCTTCCAATACCTTAACCAGGCTCGCTTCAGAATAGCGCGGTGGAGGTTCTGTAAAATGTTGATCACCGTAGATTTTTTGTACGGTGAGCACTTCGCCGGTTTCAAGATGCGGCAGCTTGCTTTCGCCTTCATCTTCCTCGTCATCAGAGCTTTCCATGTATACGGCAATAAAGCCCGGGAATACTAAAGTTTGGCCGGTAGCACGGAACAGGTTGGCATCACTGCCTACGCTCAAGTCGACACTGACCGCATCAAATTTAGCGGGCGCCATCTGGCAAGCCAGTGCGCGTTTCCAGATCATTTCGTACAATTTGAATTGCTCATCAGTCAAGAACTGGCGAACCTGTGTCGGTGTGCGTGCAATATCAGTCGGGCGAATTGCCTCATGTGCTTCTTGTGCGCTTTTAGACTTGGTTTTGTAAACCACCGGAGATCTCGGTAAGTAATCCGCTTCAAAATTCTTTTTCACGTAATCGCGGATTTGCGCTACAGCATCAGCAGCTAAACTGAAAGAGTCAGTACGCATGTAGGTGATTAAACCAACAGTGCCGCTACCTACATCCATACCTTCATACAGCTGCTGCGCAACACGCATGGCACGTGCTGTGGTGAAGCCGAGTTTGCGCACGGCCTCCTGTTGCAGCGTTGATGTCGTAAACGGCGCGGCCGGGCTGCGGCTACGTTGCTTTTTCTCAACACGCGATACTGTCGTTTTTCCGGCACTCGCTAGTAATAATTTACCAACAATGTCAGCCTGCTGATCATGATTGATCACAGTAAACTGCTCAACTTTTTCGTTGTTCAACTGCACAAGTTTGGCAGTAAAGCCATGACTATGTTTGAGTGCGTCTAAATGTATAGACCAGTATTCCTGGGATTTGAATGCTTCAATTTCAAGCTCGCGTTCAACAATCAGGCGCAAAGCCGGGCTTTGTACACGGCCTGCGGATAAGCCGCGGCGGATTTTTTTCCACAGTAATGGTGATAAATTAAAGCCGACCAGATAGTCTAGTGCACGTCGCGCCTGCTGCGCGTTGACCATAGGCATTGAAATGTCACGTGGTTCGGCGATTGCATGTTCAACAGCGCTTTTGGTTATTTCATGAAACACCACACGTTTCATGAGCTTGTTCTTGAGCAGATTCTTTGATTTTAGAATTTCGGCAATATGCCATGAAATCGCCTCACCTTCGCGGTCCGGGTCGGTTGCGAGGTAAATGCTGTCGGCATTTTTTACGGCTTTAGCAATCGCGTCTACATGTCTGCTGTTACGCTCAATGATGTCGTATTTCATGGCGAACTGATTTTCAGTATCGACCGCGCCATTTTTTGGAATTAAATCACGGACATGACCATAAGAAGCGAGCACTTCAAAATCACTGCCCAGATATTTTTGCAGCGTTTTCGCTTTTGATGGAGATTCAACAATGAGTAGTTTTGACATGAATGCCTATTTATAAGGTGTTTGTTAGCTAGCAGTTCGGATAATAGCAAGGTAAATCACTAAAATACAACAAGTTAAGTTGTATGGCATGTAAATTTATTTAGGACACCTTACTTGTTACGGATGAATTCGATCTTGCTACCTTCTGTGCTGGCAAGGCTGAGTGCCGCGCCTTCATTGGCTATATCACCAAATAACGGGTCTTCATCATCAGCTTTAGCTTGGCTCAAACCTTTAAAATCATATAAATTAGTATCTGCTAAGTGCGATGGTTCAACATTGGTAATGGCGCGAAAAATATTATTGATGCGTCCTGGTTGCTCACGCTCCCAGCCTTGCAGCATTTCTTTTATCTTTTGACGCTGCAGGTTTTCCTGACTGCCGCATAAATCACACGGAATAATCGGGAATTCCATCTGGCGCGCGTAGCTGGCAATATCTTTTTCGCTGCAATAAGCCAGTGGGCGGATCACAATATTCTGCTTGTCGTTGGTCGCAAGCTTAGGCGGCATTGCTTTTAATTTTGCACCAAAGAATAGATTTAAAAACAGGGTTTCTACGATGTCGTCACGGTGATGGCCTAACGCGATCTTATTGGCGCCGAGTTCTTTGGCCGTAGTGTAGATCACGCCGCGGCGCAGGCGCGAGCATAGTGAACACGTAGTTTTGCCTTCAGGAATTTTTTCTTTAACAATCGAATAGGTGTCCGCTTCAACAATCCGGTAATCAATGCCCAGCTTTTCAAAGTAAGCCGGCAGAATATCCGCAGGAAAACCCGGCTGCTTCTGATCCAGGTTCATCGCAATCAGCTTGAAGTTGATTGGCGCGCGTTCCTGCAAGGCCAGCAAGATCATGAGCATGGCATGCGAGTCTTTGCCGCCGCTCATGCACACCAGCACGGTGTCGCCATCTTCAATCATATTGTAGTCACCAATCGCTTTGCCGGTAGCGCTGATAAGGCTATTGCGTAACTTGATGAAATTGTTGGAATGGTTGTCTGGTAAATGTTTAATCATAAATAGTGTTTAATAATATTGATACGTTGTGTATCTGTTTTAAAGTTTGGACATGTAAGGTTACCGTCTATAGATTCAATGAGCGTCCGCCATCTACAGCCAGTACATGGCCGGTAATGAACGGCGCATCATAAATCAGGAACTTGACGGCTTTCGCAACATCATCAGGGTCACCCACACGTTTAAGTAAAGTCTGGCTAATAACGCGCTGACGATAAACTTCGTCAAATTGCGGATTGCCTTCTGGCCATTGCACAGGCCCAGGCGCAACGGCATTTACCCGCACTTCAGGACTTAACTCCTGCGCCAAAGATTTGGTGAGGGTGACCAGTCCGGCTTTCGCCACACTGTAAACAATGTAGCCTTTTTTTGGGCGTTCAATATGCATGTCTGTAATGTTCAAGATGCAGCCATGATTTTTGCGCAGCTCCGCTGCTGCCGCCTGTGCCAGAAATATTGGCGCTTTGAGGTTGCTGCCCATTAAATCCTGCCAGTTATCTTCATTGATCTGGCCGATTTCGGTGGGGTAATACGTCGATGCATTGTTAATGAGTACATCAAGTTTACCGAAATGCTTCACGGTTTCATTGACTAAATTCGGTAACACGGCAATATTAAGTAAGTCGCCCTGAATAATAGCTACCGAATTCGGGCGCCGCAGATTCAACTCTGCCTGTAGCGCGCGTGCTTCGACCGCGCTGGTATTGTAGTGAATCATCAAATGCGCGCCGTGCGCATGCAGTTCCCTGCAAATAGTAGCGCCCACGCGCTTTGCACCGCCAGTAATTAAAACGATTTTATTCTTAATTGTATTCACATTCTGCTCATTTCTTTATCTTAAATATTATAATGGCTTATGAGTTCATTACCTATTCCTAATGCTGAGGCGCAGGCGCACAGCCAGCAATTAGCTGCATTAATTCAAAACCACATCAGCCAGGGTCAAGGTTGGATATCATTTGCCGACTTTATGCAGAGGGCCTTATACGAACCGCAACTAGGTTATTACAGCGGCGGCGCCAAAAAGTTCGGTCATGGCGGTGATTTTGTTACTGCCCCTGAGATTTCTCCATTGTTTGCACAGACGCTGGCTAATCAGGCGGCGCAGGTGCTGGCTGATGTGCAAGGCAGTATCCTGGAACTAGGTGCAGGCACCGGCAAGCTGGCACTTGATCTATTGCTGGCGCTGCAAGATTTGAATCAATTGCCTGAGCAGTATTGCATTATGGAAGTTAGTGCTCACCTGCGCCATATTCAGCAGGAGACTCTACAGAAAGCGTTGCCAGTCGAGTTAATGCAGCGCGTAGTATGGCTGGATACCTTGCCACAGGATTTTGTAGGTATGATCGTCGGTAATGAAGTGCTGGATGCGATCCCGTTGCATTTGGTGCATCATACGGCGCAGGGCTTGTATGAAAGAGGCGTTGCTTTTAATGGTAATTTTGTCTGGGAAGATAAACCCTTGTTGTCAGGGAACTTATTTGAAATGGCCAGCGCTTTGGCATTGCCGCAAGATTATTTAACCGAGATTTGTCCGGCCGCATCCGGTTTGATGGCTAGCCTGGCACATGCGCTTAAAAAGGGCGTCATCGTTATGCTCGATTATGGATTTTCGGCACGTGAGTATTATCACCCGCAGCGTAATCTGGGTACTTTGATGTGCCATTATCAGCATTATGCGCATACCGAGCCGCTGGTTTACCTAGGGCTACAGGATATTACAGCACATGTGGATTTTACGAGTATTGCACATGCCGGTGTTAACAATGATCTGGCACTTGCCGGTTTCTGCAGTCAGGCGCAGTTTTTAATGAATTGTGGCATCCTAGATTTAATGTCTAAAGTGTCGCCGCACGATATGGCAAATTACGCACCATTGGCAGCTGCTGCACAAAAATTGTTATCTCCGGCAGAAATGGGTGATTTATTTAAAGTGATTTCTTTCAGTAAGCAGTTTGATGCCCATTTGCTTGGGTTTTCTGCGGGCGATAAATCCCATACCTTATGATTAAGCACTAAAGTATAATGCGCGCCATGAACGAATTAAATCCAAAAGAAGACACCCAAATTGACACTGTGGATGTTAATGACCCCAGTCAGCGCCGAATTCGCAGCTTTGTATTGCGTCAGGGCCGCTTAACAAAAGGCCAGGCGCGTGCGCTGGAAACTGTTTTTCCAAAATTTGGTATTACTTACAAGCCTGAATTGCTGGATTTGAGTACGAAGTTTGGCCGTGTTGATAGTAAAAAGATTCTGGAAATCGGTTTCGGCATGGGTGAGACCACGGCAAAGATCGCGCAGACTCTGCCGGAGTGTGACTTTCTGGCAGCAGAGGTGCATACACCAGGTGTGGGCGCGCTGCTTAAACTGATTGATGAGTTGGCGCTTACTAACATACGTGTGATTCAGCATGATGTAGTCGAAGTACTGCAAAACATGCTGCCGGATGCAAGTCTGGATGGCATTCATATTTTCTTCCCCGATCCATGGCATAAAAAACGCCATCACAAACGCCGTTTGATTCAGGCTGAGTTTGTGAAACTGCTATGCACCAAGCTAAAGTCAGGTGCTTATATCCATGTGGCGACAGACTGGCAGGAATATGCGGAATGGGTGCTCGAGGTGTTATCAGGTGAGCCGCAGTTGCAGAACACGGCTAAAGATTATGCAGAAAAACCAAGTTATCGTCCGCTGACCAAGTTTGAGAATCGCGGTATCAAACTCGGGCACGGTGTGTGGGATATGGTGTTCAAAAGAGTTTAGTAGCAAGCCCATGCATGAGGGTTCATGCATGGAGCGCCTGCATGTATGCGTTTAATATTTGGATTTATGCTGATTCTTGCGGTGTAGATTCTATTTCCGCTTCTTCTTCATCTGCAAATAACCATTTTCCGATGACCTTCTCCGCTTCTTCAACACCCTGTTTTTTCAGGCTCGAAAATAACTGGATAGTGCACTCACTGTTGTAGTGGTTGCCCCAAGTCTCAATCAGTTCCTTGCGTACTTTATTCAAAGTCAGTGACGCTTCGCCTCTGGAGAGTTTATCTGATTTGGTTAACAGTACATGCACCGGTTTGCCGCTAGGACAAAACCAGTCCAGCATCTGTCGATCCAGCGGCGTAAGCGGATGACGGCTATCCATCACTAACACCAAACCACCCAGACTTGAGCGCTCGCTTAAATAGCGTGCCAGCACATTCTGCCAATGCGCACGCATGGATTCAGGCACTTTAGCGTAGCCGTAGCCAGGTAAGTCAACCAGATGTCTGTCATTACCTAGTGTAAAAAAGTTAATGAGCTGTGTACGCCCAGGTTGCTTACTTACAAACGCCAAGCGGTTATGGTTAGCCATCGTATTAAGTGCGCTGGACTTGCCCGCATTGGAGCGCCCGGCAAACGCAACCTCGATACCGCTGGCTGGCGGCAGGTCACGTAAGTGGTGCGCTGAAATAAAAAATGTAGCGTTTTGAAACAAAGGCATAAAAATCCAATTCTGTTAAGCGGGTTCTTCAAGTAGTAATGTGGTGTTGATTTGACAGATCGCAATGTGACCTGAGTCCACATATTTCTGACTATTTAAAGGAATTGCTGTTATCGTGAAAAATGCTATCACGAATAGTCATTTTTAGCTAAAATAGCGCGTTAATTGGTTGAATAATTTAGATTTAGGAGCAGTAATGCAATTTCGTCATATAGCGTGGTTAGTATCCAGTCTTATGTTAACAGTGTCTGCTGAGGTGCTTGCTGAAGCTCCTGCTCAGAAATCTGCAGAGCAGACGATTAATAACGTGTGTGCAGCCTGCCATGGTGCAGATGGTAACAGTGCCATTACACTTAACCCAAAATTAGCTGCTCAGCATCCTGAGTATCTTGAAAAGCAACTGACTGAATTCAAGTCAGGCAAGCGTGCAAATGCAGTGATGTCAGGCATGGCAGCCGGCTTGAGCGAACAGGAGATTAAAGATATTGCAGCTTATTTTGCTGCAAAAAAACTGAATCTGGCTCAAGCTACTAAAAATGGTGCCGGTTCACTCGGTGAGAAAATTTATCGCGGCGGTATCGCAGCAACTGGCGTACCCGCCTGTGCTTCATGCCATAGCCCTAACGGTGCTGGTCTGCCTAAACAGTTCCCGCGTCTGCAAGCTCAGCACGCTGATTACACATTGGCGCAAATGAAAGCTTTCCGTACCGGCGAGCGCGCGAATGCGCCGATGATGATGGCAATTGCTGCCAAAATGACAGATGCTGAAATGGCAGCTGTCGCAGATTATATTCAGGGTCTGCGTTAATTTAATCTGTTGAAACTCAAGGGTAGCGTAGGCTACCCTTATTTTTTAACATGAATTTATACTTGGCTGAATTTTAAATACCCTTAAAACTTTTTAATGGGTATGTAGCAACTATATCTATTTTGTTGAAGTCCTAGAATAGGCAACTAGATTACACAACAAACTTCTCGATGCTTTAACGTTTCTCTCATTAGAGTGCTGTATTTTGAATCCAAAACTATCATTAACTAGAAACTTCTTTGACCTGCTAAGCTCTATGCGTTTTGCAGTGAGCCTGTTGAGTGTGTTAGGCGTCGCTTCTATCATTGGCACGGTGTTAAAGCAGAATGAGCCGTATGAGAATTACATCATTAAATTTGGCCAATTCTGGTTTGGGCTGTTTGAAAAACTAGGGCTGTATGATGTTTATCATAGTGGCTGGTTCCTAGTGATTCTACTGTTTCTGGTGATATCAACCAGCTTATGTATTTATCGTAATACACCATCGATGCTTAAAGAATGGCGCACATTTAAAGAGCATGCCACTGAAAAATCACTTAATGCTTTCAGCCATCAGGAAACATACGACACCAATGCCGCGCCTGATGAATTAAAACAGAAACTGACACAGTTTTTGACCGCCAAAGGTTTCAAATTCAAATTCAGAACACAGGAAGATGGTAGTGAACTGATTGCTGCCAAAGCCGGTACACATCAGCGCTGGGGTTATATTTTCACCCACGTGGCGATGGTTGTGATTCTGTTCGGCGGCTTGCTGGATGGTAATCTTCCTTTCAAAATTCAGGAAATGCTTGGCTATAAACGCATTGAAACGCTGGATATTCCAGAGTCACAGGTGCCGCCTGAAAGCCGGCTCAGTATTTTCAATCCTTCTTTCCGTGCCAACATGACCTTGCCGGAAGGTGTGAGCGACAATGTAGCATTCGTACGTGTGCGTGATGGGTATCTGGTTCAGGAACTGCCATTCAGAGTGGCACTCAAAGATTTTAGAATCGAGCATTACGCTACAGGCCAGCCCAAGTCGTTTGAGAGCGATCTGGTGATTATTGATCCTGATTTGAAAGAGCCGATTACTAAAACCATCAGCGTGAATCATCCGCTGACCTATAAAGGTATTGCTATTTATCAGTCTGATTTCCAGGATGGCGGTACTAAACTGGATTTTAAAGTATGGAATTTATTTGCACCTAACGCTGAGACGCAATTACTGTCAGGTGCCATTTTTCAGAACGGTGTTCTGGGTGAGGGTGATGAGGCTTTGAAGGTTGAATTTAACGATTTCCGTAAATTCAATATCATCAATATGTCACCAGATGGTAAAGGTAAGCCGCAGAATGTAGGCCCGAATATTACCTATAAACTGCGCGATAACCGTGGCCAGGCGATAGAGTATGTGAATTACATGCAACCGATGCAGATTGACGGCAAGCATTATTTCTTATCCGGTATGCGTGAAACAGTGCAGGATGATTTCCGTTATTTAAGAATTCCGGTTGATAGCGACTTTAGCATGGATGGTTTCATGCACTTCAGAGCTACGATGCTGGATGCCGCAAAATATCCTGAAATCGCACAGAGAATTGCACGTAATTCTATTGATGTGAAGAAAGATCCTAAAGTAAAGAAACAGTTTGAAGAGAGTGTAGTACAGCTACTTACAGTGTTTGCAAAAAGTGGCTACACCGGCGTGGCACAGGTTATTGAAAAAAGTGTGCCCGAGAAAGAACGTGAAGCAGTTGCCAGAACTTATATAAAAATGGTGAGTGTTGCTGCGTTTGAAGCGTATAACATGAGTCTGGAGGCAAACAATAAACCTTTATTGGCAAGTAATGCTGAGACCGAAACTCTGTTGCGTGATAGTCTGAATGCGTTCAGTGATATCTTCTTTTTCGGCACGCCGTATTATCTGCAGCTAGAGCAGTTTGAGCATAAAGAGGCGAGCGGGTTGCAGCTTACAAAATCGCCGGGTCAAAAGTGGGTTTACCTGGGATCAGTTTTGCTGGTATTGGGTATTTTTTCCATGATGTATATCCGCGAAAGACGAATCTGGCTGTCAATACGGTCCGGTAAGCAGCAAGTACATTTTGCAATGGCATCAAATCGCAAAAATCTGGATTTTGAAAAAGAGTTTAATTTATACCGCGAACAGCTGAGAAGCTTGATCGGCTAAAGGAAGTTAAGGAATGACTATGAATAACTCACTCGAATATCAACAAAAAAGCTTGCTGCAAAGTCTGCGGTGGCAAGACTGGCTATATGCACTTATTGTATTTGCGGGTTCTATATTTGCTTATGTTAAATATTCTCAGTACATGGATATTTATGAAGTGTCTTTCCTGTTCAGTGCGGCAGCCTTGGCTAGCTATTTAGGTTGGAAGTGGAAGGGATTAGGGAAGTTAGTGCTGGCTGTTGGTGTTATCAGCGTGTTTTCTATCAGTTTGTACAGCGGCGAGCAGGCAAAAGCGACGCAGGTGTTTTTGCTTAAATTCCTCATTTCCAGCCAGTCTGCCGTGATGTGGATGAACGTGCTGTTTGTATTGGCAATGGTTACCTATTGGTTCGCGCTTTATAAACGCAGCGACTTTGCCGGTAAGGTTGCTTCAGCTTTAACTTGGGCTGCTGTGCTGTTCGGCTTTGTCGGCTTAATGGTGCGCTGGTATGAGTCTTATCTGATCGCGCCCGATGTCGGCCATATACCAATCAGTAACCTGTACGAAGTATTCATCCTGTTTTGCCTGATTACAGCGCTCCTTTACCTGCATTACGAGCAAAAGCTTAATACCAGGCAGTTGGGTGGTTTTGTGTTGTTAGTAATTAACGCGGCTGTAGGTTTTATCCTCTGGTATACCTTTGATCGCCAGGCGCACAATATTCAACCGTTGGTGCCTGCGCTACAGAGTTATTGGATGAAAATACACGTGCCAGCCAACTTTGTCGGTTATGGTGCTTTCTCATTGGCGGCAATGGTTGCGGCAGCTTATCTGCTGGCTGATAAAGGCATATTGGCATCACGCCTGCCTAGCCTCGATGTGCTGGATGATTTAATGTACAAATCCATCGCTGTCGGCTTTGCGTTCTTCACCATCGCTACAATTCTAGGTGCAATGTGGGCAGCTGAAGCATGGGGCGGCTACTGGAGTTGGGACCCGAAAGAAACCTGGGCGCTCATTGTTTGGCTGAATTATGCTGCATGGTTGCATTTACGCATGGTTAAAGGTTTGCGCGGGCCATTGCTTGCATGGTGGTCATTGATTGGCCTGCTTATCACAACCTTTGCTTTCCTGGGTGTGAATATGTTCTTAAGCGGGTTACATTCTTACGGCACGCTTTAAAAATATAAAGCTGATATAAAGCTTGTGTTCAAATAGTTAAGGGCGATAAATTTCGCCCTTAACTATTTTATAGGTTCAGAAACCTTCTATTGATTTGATGCCGTTTGATTGTGATGAAGCCTGTTGTGCTGGTGCGCGATGACGGTAAGTGGTCATTAGTACTCGATACATCATTGCGAGCGATTTAGCCTTTAGCCGCGAGCGAGGCGTGGCGGGCGGCAATCCATAACACGACTCATTAGATGCTAATGCCATGATTTAAAGTCAAAACCTGGATTGCCGCGTCGATACTCTCCTCGCAATGACGGTAGGTTTTAATTGTGAGTATATGTCCTTGAGCGTATGGTGTCTGCTGGCAATCGAAGATTATTTATGCTGAAGCAATTAGGTACGTTTTAAGATTCATTCACTAATTCTTTCCAACCTGAACCTTACTTCCCCACCCTCATTATCGGTTAAGCTTAATTCATACCCTGCAAGCCTCGCCTGTTGTGCTGCATGATACAAACCCACCCCCAAGCCATTGCTGGAGCTGATGTTGGATTTAAACAGCTTGTTTGCAATATCTGGCGGGATCGCCGAACCAGTATCTGTAACTTCAAGGCAGAAATGACTGGATGGCATTAAGCTGACGTTGATCCTGATGTCTGGTTCGCGTTTGGCTTTTATCAGTGCGTTCTGCAATAAGTTATCGACAACGCTATCAAGCACATCGGTATCGATATCGGTTTTTGGTAAATTAGCCGGTGCCTCAAATTCAATCTGGTAATGTGCGCTAATCTGTTTGAAATTTGTCCACCACAGGCTGACCTTCTCCTGATTTTTTCTTTCAACGCTTGGCATTTCAAGTTTTGTCAGTGTGTTAGCTAAACGCCTGCTGAGTCTTGGTAGCTGTGTCTTGATTAGCTCGATTAACTTCGCGTCATTACCTGCATTCTGATTCTGCTCAACCGCTGTTGATAGCGTGCCAAGTGATTGCAATATGTTTTTAATATCATGCGTTAAGCGTGAGCCCGTTTCATACAGTGTTTGCATATACATATTTTTACTGATGGTTTCTTCACGGCATTTAGCCTCGTAAAACTCTTCAATAATCTGCGTTAATAGCTGTACATGCAGATACATTGCGGGGGTAAATTGCCAGCGCGAGTAAAGCGTAAGCTGCAATAGCTGAAAGTTATAAGTAGAAACAAACTTGCTGGATTCGCCGATCTGCTGCGTTAAGTTTCCATTTTGCAACATAAGGCCGCTTACCCAGTTAAGTGTGGCTAGTTCCTGCATCGCGGCTTTCAGAAAACTATCTGATGACAGTTCCTTCTCTGCATGATTGGCAATATTTTTTAACCACTGTTCAAATGGCAAACCAATGCTCAGCAGGTAGCGTGACATCAATAGCTCAAGACCTGAGAATGTTTTGCTCGGGTTCCATAGCCAGCTTAGTGCAACCAGGGTTGCAGCTAAGCCAAATACGACAAAAATAAGTAGCTTCAGGTAGTGAATGTGCCAGATAACACCAATTGCAAAGCTGCCTAATATCACAATGATTGTGAGCAAGAAAATTAATAACGTATAGAAAAAGTCAATGTTACGAGCTTGCGCGTCTGGTTTTTTTGCGGCAGATAAAAACAAAACAGTAAGTGGCAGTATCGGTAACAGATAATTGAGGAGGAACTCCGCTGCTGCCAAATCACCGTTTGCATCGATCAGTTTCGGTACCACCCAAATCAGCAGAATGGTGAGTAAATAAGATGCGGCTAATATTTTAGGTAAACGCCAGTACTTTGCACTACTGGATAAAGCACGGCCGCCAATCAGCGAAAATAGCCCTGCAACCCAGAATGCAATAAACCATAAGTTTTTGAACAGCACAGTTGCAGCAGCAGCGAATACGAGGATAAGCAGTGCCTGCCGCCACGACAGGACGTTGTTCTGGCGCAGTATTGGCTGCCATAGTAAGAAAAAACCGTAATGGCATAACAGCAGTGCATTAAAAAAGACGCTGGTATCAACCCAAACTAAAAGTGCATGCAGCGATAAAATCGTCAACGCCATCAGGCGGTCAGCGTCATCCAGAACTGATCGATAAAGTTTGTATAATGGCTGCATAATATTAACTCATGGGTGAAGCATGTGGCTTAGGTACTATTAATTTTTAGTAGCAGCAAGTAATATAGCTACACTACTGTTGGCATTCGAACATGGCTGTTTATTTTTTAACAATAAAATTATGCAATGTTTAATTATTTCTTATAGAATGCTTGAATAATCAAGGCAATTGCAATAAATAAAAGTTGGTATGTGAATTGCTACACAATAATAACATGACGCAAGCTCATTGCCTGATAACGAGCCTGCTCTATTAAAATACTCAATTCGGGGATTTGCATGAAAAAGACACAGACAGGCTTCACATTAATTGAATTGGCAATCGTGCTGGTGATTATTGGTTTGCTGCTGGGTGGGGTGTTAAAAGGGCAGGAGCTGATTAATAGCGCTAAAGTTAAAAATCTCGCAAGTGATTTTAAAAATATCCAAGTCTATATTTATGGATATCAGGATAAATATAAAGCGTTACCAGGAGATGATGCAAATGCGGTAACGCATTTGGGGACGAATGCACTTCAGGCCGGCACAGGAGTAGGTAATGGTGTAATTGGCGGTGCTTGGAATAGTGGCGCCATCGGCACTGCGCCAACAGATGAGTCGGGAATATTCTGGCAACATGTTCGATTGGCTGGATTTGCTCCTGGCCCAACGACTGGAACAGATAGTGGGTACTATCCAACGAACGCAGATGGCGGTCGAATCGGTGTGCAGAGTGTTTCAGGTTTTTCAGGGCCGACCGGTCTTTCTGGAGCTTTTGTTATTTGTTCTGCCGCCATTTTAGGTAAGTTTGCTAAGCAGCTGGATACTACATTGGATGATGGGCAAACCTCTACTGGATCAGTAAGGGCTTATGTTACAGCAGCTACGGCTTGGTCTCCTACAACAGGAGCTGGCGCAGTTGTCGATTCAGACCCTTATAACGTCTGTATGTCATTCTAGAAGCTTCAATTATAAAAAAAGCCCACTTAGGTGGGCTTTTTTACCATATGTATCCGCAGGGGCAGCATTTAAAAGCTTGCATAGCCGCTAAATTGTTTTAAAATAGCAATCTTGAATAAAAGCAAGAAATTTAATCACTTACCGATCCGTCCATGACATCCAATATCGTAGAAATAGATAACCTCTCCTTTGGTTACAAAGGTCGTTTGCTGCATAAAAATATCAATATGGTATTTCCGCGCGGCAAAGTTGTGGCAATTATGGGTGGCAGCGGTAGCGGTAAAACCACGCTATTACGTTTGATCGGCGGCCAAATCAAGCCGACACATGGTCAGGTGCGCGTAGATGGTGCGGTGGTGCACGAGCAAGACCGCGATGGAATCTATAAGCTGCGCCGTAAAATGGGTATGTTGTTCCAGCATGGTGCCTTGTTCACGGATTTAAGTGTGTTTGATAATGTGGCTTTTCCCATGCGCGAACTCACAGACCTGCCGGAATCAATGATCAGAGATCTGGTGCTGATGAAATTGAATGCTGTAGGTTTGCGCGGTGCTTACCAGTTGATGCCAACTGAGCTTTCAGGCGGTATGGCCAGGCGTGTGGCTTTGGCGCGCGCCGTAGCGCTGGACCCCAACATTATTATGTATGATGAGCCTTTCGCCGGGCTGGACCCGATATCAATGGGTGTAATTTGCGATTTGATCCGCAGCCTTAATGATGCGTTAGGTGCAACTTCTATCATCGTTTCTCATGATGTTAAAGAAACATTCCTGATCGCAGATTATGTGTATTTTGTAGCTGATGGGGAAGTCGCTGCCGAGGGCACGCCACATGACTTGATGCTTTCTACATTGCCGTTTGTGCATCAGTTTGTACATGGTGAGACAGATGGTCCGGTGCCTTTCCATTACCCGGCAGGCAATTACCAGTCTGAGTTATTGAAGCAACCTGCTTGATAAAAATCTAATTTAAATACAAACGCAAATATGAAATCAATTTTGTTTACTGGTTTGTCTAACCTGCTGCGCGGCATTGGTCGGCGCATGATAGAGCGTATATGGCGTCTTGGTGCTGGTGCGAGGTTATTTTTCCTCACCATCATTTATTCCGGTGAAAGCTTCAAAAGATTTCATCTGACGCTACGTGAGATCTACTTCACCGGCGTGATGTCGCTGCTGATTATTATTGTGTCGGCATTTTTTGTCGGCATGGTGCTGGGCTTGCAAGGCTATAACACTTTACAGAAATATGGCTCATCGGAAGCGATTGGTGTGCTGGTGGCACTTTCATTGGTGCGTGAGTTGGGCCCAGTGGTAACAGCACTGCTATTTGCAGGCCGTGCCGGTACTGCGATTACTGCTGAAATAGGTTTGATGAAGACAACCGAGCAGTTGTCCGCGATGGAAATGATGGCGGTGAATCCTATTGCACGTGTTGTTGCACCGCGTTTTTGGGCTGGTGTAATTTCCATGCCTATTCTGGCTGCACTTTTTTCAATGGTCGGTGTTTTAGGCGGTTACCTGGTAGCTGTGCCTTTAATCGGCGTCGATCATGGCGCTTTCTGGTCACAAATGCAGGCAAGTGTGGATGTGCGCGAGGATATTATTAATGGCGTAATCAAAAGCGTTGTATTTGGTGTGGCATGTACCATGATTGCTTTGTTTGAAGGATTTGATGCGCCACCTACAGCAGAGGGTGTGAGTCACGCCACTACACGAACAGTGGTGATTTCGTCATTAACCGTGCTTGCTTTGGATTTTGTTTTAACGTCTTTCATGATTACCGTTTAGTTGTAATAACTAAGAAGGTGTATGAGAGAAAAAATGAGGGGATGTTAAGTGGATAGAACTACAATAGATTTATGGGTTGGCGTTTTTGTGGCGTTAGGTGTAGCAGCTTTGCTGGGTCTTGCCATGAAAGTGGGTAATCTTACATCAAACAAGTTGGGCGATACTTACAACGTATCTGCTGCCTTCGAAAACATCGGCGGCTTAAAACCAAATGCACCGGTAAAAAGTGCTGGCGTAGTCGTAGGTCGGGTTGCCGATATCAGTTTTGATTCCAAGGCATATGAGGCCGTGGTGACCATTAAAATTGACGAGCGCTTTGAGTTTCCAAAAGATACATTTGCTAATATCTATACTGCCGGCTTGCTTGGGGAGCAGTATATCGGTCTTGAGGCCGGTGGCGAAGATGACGTTTTGAAAAATGGTGATAAAATCACGCAGACGCAGGATGCTGTTGTATTAGAAAAAATGATTAGTCAGTTTTTATATAATAAAGCATCAGAAACTGACTCAAAAGCAGATGCACCAGCTTCTGAGAAAAAATCAGGTGAGGCTAAGTCAACTGAATTGGGTGATGCGCCGTTCTAATGTAGATGCTGGCGAGTAGAGTTTATAATTCTGCCAGTTGCTGTTTTACCTAATTCAATATTGAGCAATTTAGAGGGTACCAATGAAAACGTTTTTAGGCTTTTTAACTAGTGTAGTTTTATCAGTGGGCTTGGTGTTTAGTTCTGGCGCTGCTGTAGCAGAAATGTCTGCAGATGATCTTGTTAAACAAACTGCTGAAGATGTGTTGTCTACCATCAAAAATGATAAAGATATTCAGGCTGGCAATCAGCAGAAGATATTTGCTTTGGCAGAAGAGAAAATTTTGCCTAACTTCGATTTTGACCGTGTATGCCGTATGGTACTAGGTAAAAACTGGAAATCAGCCAGCCCGGAACAGCAAGCAGCTTTCCAAAAAGAGTTCCGTAGCCTGTTGTTGCGCACTTATGCGACTGCACTTAGTAAGTACAAAAATCAGGTGATTGAATATAAGCCGATGCGCGCAGAACCTGGTGCAAAAAACGTGAGTGTTAAAACTCAGATATTACAGCCGGGTGGTCAGCCAATTGCTGTTGACTACAGCTTGGTTAAGGGTGACAGTGGCTGGAAAGTTTACGATATCGTGATTGAAAGTGTGAGTCTGGTTACCAACTACCGTAGTCAATTCAGTAACGAAATCCGTACTAACGGTCTGGATAGCCTGAACAAAAAACTTGCAGAAAAAAACAAAGCGGCAGGGGTGTGATGAGCATTACATTACAAGATAATCAGTGGTATGTTTCTGGTGATATCCTTGTAGATAACGCCAATGCTGTTCTTAACGAAAGCAATGCTTTAGAGATAACTGATGATTTGCAGATAGACTTTTCTGCTGTGAATGATGTTGATACTGCGGCACTAAGTTTGTTAATTGAATGGCAAAGGCGCGCTTTGGCTGTAAATAAGAAAGTAGAATTCAAGAAACTTCCTGAAAGTTTAATCAGTTTAGCCGCGCTGTATGGCGTTACCGACTTTATTCCACTCAGTGCTAACTAACAAAGTTAGTTAGAAAAATGAATTGATTTTTAATCAGGCCAATATTTATTGGCCTATTGTTTTTGTAGCATGTAGAGTTCTTTAGGTATCAGTATTCTTTTTGCTTATCATCGAATTTAAATCAGTGTCTGCGTACTAACATTCATTAAACTTTTTCAAACAGTACATGAAAGCAAAATTTTGAGTTTACCGGCAATCAAAATCAGTGGAATCCATAAACATTTTGGTGCTTTGCATGCACTGAGAGGTATTGATTTGACGATAGAGCAAGGTGAATTCTTTGCTTTGCTTGGGCCTAACGGTGCTGGTAAGTCCACGTTAATTAATATTCTGGCTGGTTTAATTTCGCCAAGTGCCGGCAATATATCGGTCATGGGTTTTGATGTGCAAAACCAGTATCAGCAGGCGCGCCAGTTGCTGGGCGTGGTGCCGCAGGAGTTGGTGTTTGATCCTTTCTTTAATGTGCGTGAAATGCTGCGATTCCAGGCTGGCTATTTTGGCCGTGGCCGTGAAAACGATGCTTGGGTAGATGAGATTCTGGAAGGCCTGGGCCTGACTGATAAAGCCAACACCAATATGCGCAAGCTTTCGGGCGGCATGAAGCGCAGGGCACTGATTGCGCAGGCGCTGGCGCATAAGCCGCCGGTTGTGGTGCTGGATGAGCCCACTGCAGGCGTTGATGTCGAATTAAGGCAGATGCTGTGGGAGTTTATTAAGAAACTGAATCGTGAAGGTCATACCATTATTCTGACAACGCACTATCTGGAAGAGGCTGAAGCCTTGTGCAATCGGGTGGCGATGATGAAGCAGGGCCAGGTAGTGGCTTTGGATAGTACTGCTAATCTGCTGAATAAATTCTCAGGTAAACATTTACGTTTAACTTTGGGCAGTGTGTCCTTGCCATCAAGTGTTGAACAGTTGGTTCGTCATGTTGAAAATGGTATTTACACCTTTGCTTTGGATGATATGGCGCAAATCGAGTTCGTATTGTCGGCGCTGCGTACTGCCGATATTAAGGTGCTTGATATGCAGTTGAACGAGGCTGACCTGGAAGACGTATTTTTATCTCTGGTAGGTAACTCTGGGCAAAGTGCTGTAAGGAGTGCGTCTTGATCAATCATACAGAACTGAGTTCAACTTTAAGAATCCCTGCAGGGTTAAGAGGGCCATGGACACTGTTGAAGAAAGAACTGTTGAGATTTTGGCGTGTAGCATTTCAAACAGTTGCTGCGCCGGTGATAACCGCGCTGTTATATCTGCTTATTTTTTCACATGTGCTCGAAAGCCATGTGCAGGTGTATGACGGCGTGCCTTATACAGCATTTCTGATACCGGGGCTGATTATGATGTCTGTATTGCAGAATGCTTTTGCAAACAGCTCGTCAAGTCTTATCCAATCGAAAGTGATGGGCAATATCGTATTCATATTGTTAACCCCGCTTACGCACGTACAGTTTTTTCTGGCATTTTTAATTGCCTCTATTATCCGTGGCCTGGTGGTCGGGCTTTGTATTTATCTGGTGGCAATGTGGTTTGTTGACTTGAGTGTGGCAAATTTCTGGTGGATTGTTGCGTTCGCGTTGCTGGGTAGTGCATTGCTAGGTACATTCGGCATTATTGCCGGTATCTGGGCAGATCGCTTTGACCAGATGGCGGCTTTTCAGAACTTCATTATCATGCCGCTAACATTTTTGTCCGGAGTGTTTTATTCCATACACTCGCTGCCGCCGTTCTGGCAAAAAGTGTCACTGCTGAATCCGTTCTTTTATATGATTGATGGTTTCAGGTATGGTTTCTTTGGTAAAGGTGACGTTTCACCAATGTTCAGTTTGTTTGTTGTTGGCGGCGCATTCTTAGTGTTAGCACTGATCACCCTAAAAATGCTAAAATCCGGTTATAAACTAAGATCTTAGTTTAATTGGCATTAGTTTCATGATTTTGGTTTAATCTGTAATCTAAAAGGTAATTATCAGTGTTAAGTGCGCAACAATTAGAAACATATATCACACAGAATTTAGCCTGTGACTACATCAAAGTGCTTGGTGATGACGGTACGCATTTTGAAGCCGTTATTGTCAGCCCCGAGTTTGCAGGTAAATCAATGGTGCAGCAACATCAAAGAGTATACGCAGCATTAGGCGATAGAATGAAGGCGGAAATACATGCATTATCAATGCGTACATTAACGCCCGAGGCATGGCAGAAGCTGAACAATAAAAATTAACTACAGCGTTATTTTTTTACAACCGCTGTAAAAGGCATCATGAAATAGGAAAGCAAATGGACACACAAGCAGTGATTAAAGAGCAGGTAACAAGCAACGCGGTAGTGTTATATATGAAGGGTACGCCAAAATTTCCACAATGCGGCTTTTCAAATCTGGCAACACAGATCCTTAAAGCCTGTGATGTGAATTATCTGGCAGTTGATGTACTCGCAGATCAGAATATTCGTGAAGGTATCAAGTCTTACGCAAATTGGCCGACTATTCCTCAGCTCTATGTTAACGGCGAGTTCGTTGGTGGCTCAGATATTATGCGCGCCATGTACGAAAGCGGTGAACTGCAAACTTTATTGAATGCGGCTAAATAATTGGACAAATTACTAATCACAGGCGGTAACCGTCTGCACGGTGAAGTCACCATCTCCGGCGCTAAAAATGCTGCATTGCCGATTTTATGTGCATCCTTATTAGCTGAAACACCATTGCATCTGAGCAGTGTTGCAGCGTTAGTGGATATTGACACAACCATTAAGCTGCTCGATACCATGGGCGTTAAGATCTCGCGTAATGCAGACAAAGTGACTCTGGATGCCAGTGAAGTGGCTTCATTCGAAGCAACTTACGAAATGGTTAAAACCATGCGTGCTTCCATTCTGGTGTTGGGTCCGCTATTAGCACGTTTTGGTACTGCCCGCGTGTCATTGCCGGGCGGCTGTGCCATCGGTTCGCGTCCGGTTGATTTGCACATCAAAGGCCTGCAGGCAATGGGTGCTGCGATACATATCACGCACGGTTATATTCAGGCGAGCACTTTGCATTTGCCTAATCGACGCTTACAAGGTGCGCGTTACTACATGGATCTAGTGACTGTAACCGGTACCGAAAATCTGATGATGGCGGCAGCTTTAGCTGAAGGCACAACAGTGCTCGAGAATGCAGCTAAAGAGCCTGAAGTCATTGATCTGGCGGAAATGCTGATTAAAATGGGCGCCAAAATCACAGGTGCAGGTACCGACGTGATTACGATTGTGGGTGTAGAGAAGCTTAACGGCACTACCCATAATGTAGTTTGTGATCGTATTGAGGCGGGCACTTATATGGTGGCAGCAGCAATGACAGGCGGCGAGGTTAAGTTGCTGAACGCCCGTGCTGATTTGCTTGATGCCGTTATTGAAAAATTGCGTGAAGCAGGCGCTACTGTTACTTCGGACGCTGACACAATTACTGTGAAAAGTGATGGTAAATTAAAAGCTGTGAATATTCGCACGGCGCCGCATCCAGCTTTCCCGACTGACATGCAAGCCCAATTTATGGCGCTTAATGCCATGGCGGAAGGTGTCGCAAAAGTTACTGAGACTATCTTCGAAAACCGTTTCATGCACGTGCAGGAAATGCAGCGTATGGGCGCGGATATCAGTATTGATGGCAATACTGCGCTAGTAAAAGGCGTACCTTTTCTTGATGGTGCAACCGTCATGGCGACGGATTTACGTGCTTCGGCAAGCTTGGTGCTGGCAGGCTTAGTTGCGCGTGGTGATACCGTAATTGAACGTATTTATCACCTGGATCGCGGTTACGAAAACCTGGAAGAAAAATTAAACGCCCTTGGCGCCAATGTTAAGCGGGTCGCTTAAAGAAAAACAGACATAAAATGATTACGATAGCACTATCAAAAGGCCGTATTTTCGAAGAAACCGTACCTTTGCTGGCAGCGGCAGGCATTCATGCGGCTGAAGATCCTGAGTCATCACGCAAGCTTATTATCGGCACTAATCGTGAAGATGTGCGCTTGATTATTGTACGTGCGACCGATGTGCCGACCTACGTGCAATATGGGGCAGCTGATTTAGGTATCGCCGGTAAAGATGTGCTGGATGAGCATGGCGGCGAAGGTTTGTATCAGCCAATTGATTTGCAGATTGCCAAGTGCAAGATGATGGTGGCAGTGCGTGAAGATTTTGATTACTTCGGCTCAATACGCAGCGGTGCACGCTTGAAAGTGGTGACCAAATATGTGAAAACCGCACGCGAGCATTTTGCAGCTAAAGGTATGCATGTTGATCTGATTAAACTTTATGGCTCAATGGAGTTGGGTCCACTGGTCGGTCTGGCTGATGTTATTGTTGATTTGGTGAGTACCGGCGGAACTTTACGCGCAAATAACCTCAAAGCAGTAGAAGAGGTCGGTGATATCAGTTCTCGCCTGGTAGTCAATCAGGCCTCGCTCAAGCTGAACCGGACGAAACTGCAACCGATCATGGATGCATTTCAAACAGTCATCGCTGCCAGAAAATAAATTTAAATTATGGGTCCAATCGTATGAAAATTAGACGTTTCTCAACTACTGATAGTGATTTTGAAGGTAACCTAAAAGATTTGCTCGCGTTTGAAACCGCGCAGGATGACAGTATTGATGTAGTAGTGGCAAATATTCTCAAGGATGTAAAAACCCGCGGTGATGCTGCCGTGCTGGAATATACCAATCGCTTTGATAAAACTGCTGCGACTAGCCTCTCAGAACTTGAAATCAGCCAGACAGACCTCACTGCGGCTTTGAACGGCTTGCCTGCCGATCAGCGTGCGGCGTTACAAACTGCTGCTGATCGTGTACGCAGCTACCATGAAAAACAGCTTATGAGTTCATGGAGCTATACCGAAGCAGATGGAACTTTGTTAGGTCAGCAAGTTACTTCGCTTGATCGCGTAGGTTTGTATGTGCCGGGCGGCAAAGCGGCTTATCCTTCGTCCGTATTGATGAATGCAATTCCAGCCAAAGTTGCCGGTGTGCGCGAGTTGATTATGGTAGTGCCTACACCTAACGGTGAGAAAAACCAGTTAGTGTTGGCTGCCGCGGCAGTATGCGGCGTAGATCGCGTATTCTGTATTGGCGGCGCGCAGGCGGTTGGTGCCTTGGCGTATGGTACTGAAACCGTGCCGCAGGTAGATAAAATTGTAGGCCCGGGTAATGCATATGTGGCTGCTGCAAAACGCCGCGTATTCGGTGTGGTCGGTATCGATATGGTGGCAGGCCCATCTGAGATTCTGGTGATCTGTGATGGCAAGACTGATCCGGACTGGATTGCGATGGACTTATTCTCACAGGCCGAGCATGATGAATTGGCGCAGTCAATATTGTTGAGCCCGGATGGAGCATTCCTGGAGAAAGTGTCTGCCAGTATCGAAAAATTGGTGGCAGAAATGCCGCGTAAAGACATTATTACGACCTCACTCACTAACAGGGGTGCATTGATACAGGTGCGTGATCTGGATGAGGCTGCTGAAATCAGCAATTACATTGCACCAGAGCATCTGGAATTATCTATTGAAGAGCCGCTGACGTTCAGTACAAAGATCAAACATGCTGGTGCCATATTTATGGGTAGAGATACCTGTGAAGCATTAGGTGATTATTGTGCCGGTCCGAATCACGTGTTGCCAACATCGCGTACCGCAAGATTCTCATCACCACTTGGTGTGTATGACTTCCAGAAACGCTCCAGCCTGATTATGGTGTCTGCCGACGGCGCGCAAGTATTAGGTAAAGTTGCCGCAACCTTAGCTTATGGTGAGGGATTGCAGGCGCACGCACGTTCCGCAGAGTATCGCCTCAAAACGCGCAATTAAAACGATCACTGTGTTGGCATCGTCTTCAGCTTTTTGCCGTACTTGTTGTACTGCCTTCAAAGCTTCATCCTTGCCGCCTTGTGCTCCTTTTAATATCGCGCTTGAGGGTGTTGTTTTAAAGAAAAATCCGAGATCTGAGTATGAGTAAATTCTGGAGTGATATCGTACATAAGCTAACACCTTATGTACCGGGCGAGCAGCCAAAGTTAACCAATCTGGTAAAACTGAACACCAACGAAAACCCTTATGGCCCTAGCCCTAAGGTGATTGAGGCGCTGAAAGCCGAAGCTGCAGATACTTTGCGCCTGTACCCCGATCCGAATTCGGATGCCTTGAAGGCGGCGATTGCTGATGCCTATCATTTAAATCCTAACCAGGTATTTGTCGGTAATGGTTCTGATGAAGTGCTGGCTCATGTGTTTCAGGCTTTGTTGAAGCATAGCAAGCCATTACTATTCCCAGATATTACTTATAGTTTTTATCCGGTGTATTGTGGTTTGTATGGCATAGACTATCAAACCGTACAGCTAGCAGAAGATTTCTCTATTAATATCGATGACTACAATCGACCTAATGGCGGCATTATTTTTCCTAATCCTAATGCGCCTACTGGTATCCCGCTGGCGTTGGCCAAGATCGAACAGTTATTACAAAGCAACCCGCAATCAGTGGTGGTAATTGATGAAGCTTACGTGGATTTTGGTACTGAATCTGCAGTAGGTTTAATTAATCAATACCCTAATCTACTGGTTACGCATACTTTATCCAAGGCGCGCTCACTCGCAGGTCTGCGAGTAGGTTATGCGATGGGGTCGCCTGATTTGATCGAAGCGTTGATTCGTGTTAAAGATAGCTTCAATTCTTATCCTATTGATCGATTTGCTTCAGCCGGTGCAATTGCAGCGATACAAGATGGTGAATATTTTGAGAACACCTGCAAACAGGTGATTGCAACACGCGATGCTTTGGTGAATGACTTGGTTAAACTGGGTTTTGAAGTATTGCCATCTGGTGCCAATTTTATATTTGCCAAACATCCGGCCTGGGCTGGCGCGGAGTTGACGGCTAAATTGCGCGAACGCAGTATTATCGTGCGTCACTTTAAGTCACCGGAGCGTGTTTCACCTTATTTGCGCATTACGATAGGCACGGATGAACAGTCTAAATTGCTTATTAATGCCTTATCGGAGATTTTATAAGAAGTTGTGCTCGTAGACGAAACCTATTATAGGTGCGGCTTGGGGTTTAATTAATGCATAAATTGTAAAAAAACTGTTAAAAATAAACAGTAAACGTTTGAACTTTCTGCATAACTACGGTTATCATAGCGAAATGTGCGTTTTTGTGCACAATATAATAATTAATTTCAATTTCGTATTTTAAACCTACAGTGAATCTCAGTTGATTCACTATTCGTTGGAGGATGTATCGTGGCACAAACCCAAATGGCATTAGATTCACTAGATTTCGACGCAACAGTTGCTTTAGCAACTAAAGTTGCTCCACATGTAGACATTTTAGAAATTGGTACTCCATGCATCAAGCATAATGGTATCAAATTGCTGCAAACATTGCGTGCAAAATTCCCAAACAACAAAATCCTGGTTGATTTGAAAACGATGGATGCTGGTTACTACGAAGCTGAGCCATTCTTTAAAGCTGGTGCAGATATCGTTACTGTATTGGGTACTTCAGATATCGGTACAATCAAAGGCGTGATCGACGTTGCTAACAAATACGGCAAAAAAGCTCAGGTTGACCTGATCAACGTTGCTGATAAAAAAGCGCGCACACAAGAAGTTGCAAAATTAGGCGCGCACATCATTGGTGTTCACACTGGTTTGGATCAACAAGCTGCTGGTCAAACACCATTTGCTGACTTAGCTTTGGTTGCTGGTTTGAACTTAGGTCTTGAAATTTCAGTTGCTGGTGGCGTTAAAGCTTCTACAGCGGCTCAAGTACGTGATGCTGGCGCAACTATCATTGTTGCTGGTGCTGCTATCTACGGCGCTGCTGACCCAGCTGCTTCTGCTGCAGAAATCACTGCAATCGCTCATGGCGGTTCAACAGGTGGTTTATTCGGTTTTATCAAAAAATTATTCAGTTAATTTTTTAAGTGATTGAATAAAAAACCCCAGCCTTAAAACTGGGGTTTTTTTATGTCTTAGGGTATTTCTATAAATGCAGAGTTTGGGATGCAGTATTACCCATAGACCCGTAAAGGGCGTCCCCACCAAACTAACCTGCTAAAGCAGGAAGCTAGGCGTGAAAGGGCATGTCCGTGGAATATATGCGCTGAAGCGCATTATTTCACACTTGACTTGCCACTTCAGCGGCCTAGTCAAGTGGGGAAGCCAAATACTGGCTCATACGCCAAAGGCGCACGGAACGCAGGAGCCGAGATAGTATGCAATATACAGCGAGGTTGCTAGTCCATTTAAAATATAGCCGCAACGCAGTAATGAGCCCAAAAAATGTATTTATAGAGGTGCCCTTATTTCGATTTAGTCATGTAATTATGCGTGATAGCCTTTTAATGGGTTAAAATGCCGTTACATCAAATTTAATATATATTTTATGCGTACAGCTAAAGTTAATAGAAACACATTAGAAACCCAGATTGCAGTAAGTATTAATCTGGATGGTACTGGCATTTCTTCATTCAACACAGGGCTTGGTTTTCTCGATCATATGCTTGATCAGATTGCCCGTCATGGCATGATGGATATCGAAGTGAGTGCCAATGGTGATTTGCATATTGATGCACATCATACGGTTGAAGATATTGGTATTACCTTAGGTCAGGCATTTGCCCAGGCCGTAGGTGACAAAAAAGGCATTCGTCGTTACGGTCACGCGTATGTGCCGTTAGATGAAGCATTGTCGCGCGTGGTTCTGGATATCTCAGGCCGACCAGGTTTGGAGTTCGGCTGCACATTTACGCGTGCAGCTATCGGTACCTTTGATGTGGATCTGGTGCATGAGTTTTTCCAGGGTTTTGTAAACCATGCCAATGTAACTTTGCATATCGACAACCTGAAAGGCCATAATGCCCACCACCAGGCGGAGACGATTTTCAAGGCTTTTGGTCGCGCGCTACGTATGGCTGTAGAGCTGGATACGCGTATGGCAGGAATAATGCCATCCACAAAAGGTAGTTTGTAAGGCTTTCGCCGTCTGGCGATGATGAAATCATCGGTAAAAACAAGTGACAGCAATACCAAAGAATAACATGAGCAAAATAGATATCGCGGTAGTAGATTATGGTATGGGCAACTTACGCTCAGTATCAAAAGCACTTGAGCATGTTGCGCCAACAAAAAACGTATTAGTTACCAGCAATCCTGATGATATTGCACAAGCTGAACGTGTCGTTTTTCCCGGGCAGGGCGCAATGCCGGATTGCATCCGCGAGCTGGATGCGCGAGGTTTGCGTGAAGCTGTTATAGCCGCCGCATTGAATAAGCCTTTTTTAGGGATATGTATAGGTCTGCAAATGCTGTTTGAGCATTCTGAAGAAGGTGATGCTGCGGGGCTAGGTGTGTTTAAAGGCAATGTGAAACGTTTTGCACCGAAAGATATGATAGACAGTCAAGGCGCTAAACTGAAAGTTCCGCACATGGGTTGGAATCAGGTATATCAGACCGGCTCTAACGCACACCCTTTATGGCAAGGCATTGAAGATGGTGCCAGATTTTATTATGTGCATAGTTATTATGTGCAGCCGGATGATGAAGCTATTATCGCTGGTTATAGCAATTACCCGAATAAATTCACCTGTGCCATTGCAAACAATAATCTGTTTGCGGTGCAGTTTCACCCTGAAAAGAGTGCTAACACGGGTTTGCAATTATTAAGCAATTTCGTAAACTGGTCGCCTAACTAGGTATTAGTTCTGGGCGCTAGTTTAATTTATTGGCACAACCTACTTTATTAATCACTATTTTTTTGTTTATTACATTAAATTTTCATTATGTTAATTATTCCAGCAATTGATCTCAAAGACGGCCAGTGCGTCAGACTAAAACAAGGCTTAATGGAGGAATCGACCGTGTTCTCCGAAGACCCGGGTGCGATGGCACGCCATTGGGTAGATCAGGGCGGTAAACGACTGCATCTGGTTGATCTGAACGGTGCATTTGCCGGCAAGCCGGTGAATGAAGGCGCCATCAAATCTATCGTGAGCGCGGTTGGCGGCGATATACCGATTCAACTCGGCGGCGGTATCCGTGATTTGGAAACCATAGAACGCTATCTGGATAATGGTATTGATTATGTGATTATCGGTACTGCCGCAGTAAAAACACCTGGGTTCCTGCACGAAGCATGTTATGCATTCCCAGGGCAGATTATGGTGGGTTTGGATGCCAAGGATGGTAAAGTCGCAATTGATGGCTGGTCAAAGCTGACCGGTCATGATGTGATTGATCTTGCGAAGAAATTTGAAGACTACGGTGTGAATGCGATCGTTTACACCGATATTGGCCGTGACGGTATGCTCACCGGCGTTAATATTGAAGCTACAGTCGCATTAGCGCAGGCGCTGACGATTCCTGTCATTGCATCGGGTGGTGTGACTAACTTGGATGATGTAAGAAAGCTTTGTGCAGTTGCCAGTGAAGGCATCATCGGCACGATTACCGGCCGTGCGATCTATGAAGGTACGCTCGACTTTGCTGCCGCGCAGAAACTTGCGGATGAGTTAAGTTAATGGAGTGCATCTAAATGGGGTTGGCAAAACGCATTATTCCTTGCCTTGATGTAACCAATGGCCGTGTTGTAAAAGGCGTCAATTTTCTTGAGTTGCGAGACGCAGGCGATCCGGTTGAAATTGCCAAGCGTTACGATGACCAAGGTGCCGATGAGCTTACTTTTCTCGATATTACGGCAAGCTCTGATAATCGCGGTTTGATTCTGCACATTATTGAAGAAGTTGCGAGTCAGGTATTTATTCCGCTCACAGTAGGCGGCGGTGTGCGTGAGGTTGAAGATGTGCGTCGTTTATTGAATGCCGGTGCTGATAAGGTGAGTATCAACACAACTGCAGTGTTGAATCCGCAAATGGTGAAAGCCGCCGCTGATCGCTTCGGCTCACAGTGTATAGTAGTAGCAATAGATGCCAAAAAAGTAGACAACCAGCCGTTCGAGTGGGAAGTATTTACCCACGGCGGCCGCAAAGCTACCGGCTTGGATGCCGTTAAGTGGGCTGAATATATGGTGAGCCTGGGTGCTGGTGAATTGCTGGTGACCAGCATGGATAGAGATGGTACTAAAATCGGCTTCAACAACCCGCTTAATAAGGCAATCAGTGATGCAGTGGAAGTGCCGTTAATTGCCTCTGGTGGCGTTGGTAACTTGCAGCATCTGGTTGATGGTGTTAAAGAAGGCGGCGCCGATGCTGTGCTTGCAGCCAGCATATTCCACTATGGTGAATATACCGTGAGAGAAGCCAAAGAGTATATGGCGAAATACGGCATAGAAGTGAGGCTGTAAGTTGGCAAATCAAACAAATTGGCTGGATGAAGTTAACTGGGATGCAAACGGTCTGGTGCCTGTGATTGCACAAGAGCATGATACAGGTGATGTTGTGATGTTTGCCTGGATGAATCGTGAAGCACTGCAGTTGAGCTGGGACACTAAGCAAGCGGTTTACTGGTCACGTTCGCGCAATAGATTATGGCGCAAAGGTGAAGAATCCGGCCATGTGCAGAAGATTCATGAAATTCGCCTTGATTGTGACGAGGACGTGGTTTTGCTGAAAATAGAACAAGTTGGCGGTATCGCTTGTCATACTGGTCGTCATAGCTGTTTCTTCAAGAAGCTGGAAAATGAAAACTGGCTGGTTGATCAGCCGGTAATCAAGGATCCACAAGAGATTTATAAACATGAGTAATTCAATGAATGACGTTCTGGATCGATTATCCGAATTGCTGGAGCAGCGCAAGACTGCTGATCCCGCATCGTCTTATGTTGCCAAGCTTTATGCCAAAGGCATGGACAGTATCCTGAAAAAAATCGGTGAAGAGGCAACTGAAACTGTTATTGCGGCTAAAGGTGGCAATAAAGAGGAAATTATCTATGAAACTGCCGACTTATGGTTTCATACGCTGGTCATGCTGGCAAAAGCAGATTTGAAGCCATCAGATGTGCTGGCAGAGTTAGCCAGACGAGAAGGATTGTCTGGCATCGACGAAAAAAACGCCAGACCAAAAGAATAGTGAGACTGTAATGAGCGCAGATTGTATTTTTTGCAAAATTGTTAAAGGCGAAATCCCTTCAAAGAAGATTTATGAAGATGACGATGTGATTGCCTTTCACGACATACATCCTATTACCAAGGTGCATTTTCTGCTCGTTCCCAAGTTGCATGTCGAGAGTTTGATAAGTTGTGACGCTCAGCATCAGGCCTTGTTAGGTAAAATATTGCTACTTGCACCACAGCTGGCCAAAGAGCAGGGTTTAAAAGGTTTTCGTACCATGATTAACACCGGGCGCGAAGGTGGGCAGGAAGTATTTCATCTGCATGTGCACGTGTTTGGCGGTGGTGAGTCTTTACCAAGAATTTAGCAGTATCAGTTGCAGACATTATTAAGGAGAGCATCATGGGGTCATTTAGCATTTGGCATTGGTTGATTGTTTTGTTGGTAGTGGTGCTGATATTTGGTACAAAAAAATTGCGTAATCTGGGCGGTGATGTCGGCGGAGCTGTTAAAAGCTTTAAAGATGCAATGACAGAAGAAAAAAATGCGACTGATGCTGCAACGACAACTAATGCACCTAAAGAATCATTAGTAATTGAGTCAAAAGCTGTTGAAGTTCCGGCAGCAAAAGCGCCTGCTAAAAAACGAGCCCCTGCTGCAAAACCTGCCATTAAAAAAGCCGCTGTCGCTAAATCTGCCGCAGATAAACCTAAAGCACCTGCAAAAAAAGCCTCGGCAGCTAAACCAAAAGCTGGAACTTGATTTTTGAGATTAGGTGAGCGCTATTTTCTGCTATCTATATTATTCGGCTTTAGTTTTTAACCGTGTTTGATATTGCCTTTTCTGAACTGGTGGTGATTGCAATCGTTGCACTGATTGTGATCGGGCCGGAGAAATTACCTAAAGTTGCGCGTACGCTAGGTGCCCTGACCGGCCGCATGCAGAAATATATGACGCAGATTAAGGAAGAAGTAAACCGTGAGTCACGTTTTGCTGAACTGCAAAAACTTCAGGAAGAAATAAAGTCGGCAGGTAGTGCTGCGCAGCAAAGCCTGCAATCAAGTGTGAATGCAATTGAGCAGGACTTGCAAATTACTGAAGCTGATAACAATATAGCGGCAGCTGTAGATAAAACGGCTGAATCTACTTCTCCAGCCGAATCTAATTCAAATAAAGAACAGCTTTAGCACGTGACACCTACCGAAAACTTCATTTCACATTTGATCGAATTGCGTACTCGGCTGCTACGCATCGTCATCGGTTTGGTTGTCGTTTTTGTCGCACTATTTCCGTTTGCCAACGATATTTATAAATTACTCGCTGCGCCTTTATTGACCAAGCTGCCGATGGGTGGGCAGATGATCGCTACCGGTGTTACTACACCATTTTTTGTGCCGATGAAGGTGGCAATGATGGCGGCATTTCTGATCTCGCTGCCGCATACGCTTTATCAGGTTTGGGCTTTTGTTGCGCCAGGCCTTTATACGCATGAAAAGAAATTCATGATCCCGATGATCATTTTCAGCAGCTTTTTATTTTTGCTGGGGATGTCTTTTGCTTATTTTCTGGTATTCCCGGTGGTATTCGGATTTATCGTCGGCACCGCACCAGAAGGTGTGGCAGTCATGACCGACATCGGTAATTACCTCGACTTTGTCATGACCTTGTTTTTTGCATTTGGGCTAGCGTTTGAGGTGCCAATTGCCGTGGTAATGGCGGTTCGATTCGGCTGGGTAGGTATTGCTGCACTCAGGGATGCGCGTGGTTATGTGGTGGTTGGGGCGTTTGTAATTGGTGCGATATTCACACCGCCAGATATCATTTCCCAGTTCATGTTGGCGGTGCCAATGTGGCTGTTGTATGAACTGGGTATTATCGTAGCAATATTCACCAAGCAAAGAGCTGAGCCGACAATGCAGCCGCCGGCTTCATAGCTATTTATTCACTTACCACCTCAGTCGGTTTAGGGCGCTTGCCAATAACGATCGAAATGTTAATAACGGCCTCGGCGCGTGCAATTTGAACAGTCGCACGTTGATTTGGTTTCAGCGCTGCAATTAGATTAAGCATGGTGCCGCTGTCAATCACCGGCTTGCCTTCAATTGCCAATAAAATATCACCGGCACGTAACCCGGCTTTATCAGCCGGGCTGTTGCGCAGAACCCCAGCAATCAGCGCACCTTGAGCTCGTTTTAACCGGAACGATTCTGCAAGTTCAGGGGTGATGTCCTGTGCCTCTATGCCAATCCAGCCGCGTGTTACGTTACCTTGTGCAACGATTTGTTCAGTGACCTGGCGTGCTAATGTCGCTGGTATAGCAAAGCCAATACCCATCGAGCCGCCGCTACGTGAATAGATTGCGCTGTTAATGCCTACCAGATTACCTTCGGTATCGATTAATGCGCCGCCGGAATTGCCGGGATTAATCGAGGCGTCTGTCTGAATAAAATTTTCATAGATATTGATGCCAAGGTGCGTACGGCCAAGTGCACTGACAATGCCTTGTGTGACAGTCTGGCCAACGCCGAACGGATTGCCGATTGCCAATACTACGTCACCGACATTGAGCTTATCTGAACTGGCAAATGTGATTGCCGGTAAGTTGTCTGCATCTACTTTGATGAGTGCTAAATCAGTATCCGGATCAGTGCCGACAACTTTTGCAGATAATTTACGTCCATCTGATAATGCTACTTCAATGGAATCGGCAGTAGCAATGACATGGTTATTGGTTAAAATCAAGCCTTTTGCGCTGACGATAACGCCGGAACCTAAGCTGTTTTCCGGTTGTGTTGGTGTTTCCATATCATCGAACTGGTCACCAAAAAAATGTCGAAAAACCGGGTCGTCCAGGAATTTCTCATGCGGATTGGCGATTGGCGCTTTGCTGGTAAAAATATTGACCACAGAAGGCATCGCTTTCTTAGCCGCGTGGCGGTAAGAGCCAGCAGGTGCTGCCTCTGGTAATTGTTCATTCTGATTTACGACCAGCGCATGTTCTTTTTGATTCAAAAAATCAGGATTGAATATGCGTAATACAAATAGCAATGCCATGCACACGGTCGCAGTTTGTGCAAAAATGAGCCATATTCTTTTATGCAGCGAATTATTCATAAGTTAGATGTAAATAAATTTAGTAGTTTGAATGTCGGGTCACCGCAATTAAAAATCAATAGCACAAATTTTAAAGGTCAAAATTCATGGTGAAACTCAATGAGTTAACACATTATACCCAACAACTCATGCACGTAGAGCGTTTCAAAGATTACTGTCCTAACGGGCTGCAGGTAGAAGGTCGGCAGGATATACGCAAGATTGTATCTGGAGTGACGGCGAGCATGGCATTGCTCGAAGCTGCACACAAAGCTAATACGGATTTGATACTGGTGCATCATGGCTATTTCTGGCGTAATGAGGATGCCAGAATTGTAGGGATTAAACGTAACCGCATAGCGTATCTGATGAAGAATGATTTGAATCTGATGGCTTACCATTTGCCGCTAGACGCGCATGCAGAGCTAGGTAATAACGTGCAGTTTGGCAATTTGCTTGGTTTGAATGCCGTTGATTATTCAGGTGACGACAATTTAGTCGCTTATGCAGAGCTTGATGCTCCAATAATGTTGGGTGATTTTTTGTTGCGAATTGAAAATAGTTTGCAACGCAGTCCCATGTGTATTGGTGACACAAGCAAGATGATGAAAAAAGTTGCCTGGTGTACTGGAGCAGCTCAGAGTTATATCGAGACGGCAGCAGCACTTGGTGCTGATGTTTTTATCAGTGGTGAGATTTCAGAGCAAACGACCCATCAGGCCTTGGAAATGGGGGTGGCTTACGTTGCTGCCGGACATCATGCAACGGAACGCTATGGTATTAAAGCGCTAGGTGAGCATCTTGCATCCAAGTTTAATTTAGAGCATGAATTTATAGATATCGACAATCCAGTTTAGTTGTTTTATTTCAGGTACTTATTAAATAAAGCTTTAATTGGGTGTTAAAAAAATGTATAATTCAGCCGATTAAAAATTGCTCAATTTTTAGCTGTGCCATCTGTTAATTATGTTTGTTTAGCTGGCACTATTTTAATGTATATGATGGCATTGGTCTCAAAAGGACTTAATGCTGAATTCGGTCAATCCTTTCATGCATGAGGAAAACATGTCAGACAACCAAAATGACAAGCAGCAGGCTGGCTCGCAAACTAGCGGGTGTTCTCAAGTAGATTTAGATAAGCGTAACTTCTTAATAGCAACTTCAGCAGTAGGTGCTCTGGGCTGTGCAGCAGTAGCGGTGCCTTTTGTTAAAAGCATGACGCCAAGTGAGCGTGCAAAAGCCGCTGGGGCGCCAGTAGAGGTTGATATCAGCAAAATTCAGCCGGGCACGATGTTGACGGCGGAGTGGCGTGGTCAGCCGGTATGGATTATTAACCGTACTGATGAAATGACTGCCGAGTTGGCTAAACATGATCAAGAGCTTTCTGATCCTGCCAGTGATGTCACTTCACAGCAGCCTGGGTACTGTAAGAATGAAAGTCGTTCAATCAAGCCTAACATTGCGGTAGTTGTAGGTATTTGTACGCATCTGGGTTGTTCGCCAACCGAGAAGATGAGCCGGGGCGGCGATATGGGCGAAAACTGGATGGGTGGTTTCTTCTGCCCTTGTCACGGTTCTAAATTTGACCTTGCGGGCCGTGTGTTCAAAGGCTCCCCAGCGCCGATTAATCTGGTGGTGCCGCCGCATAAATATATAAGCGATAACACCTTGCTGATTGGTGTTGATACTGAAGATAAGGCTTAATCATGACAAATAAAAATAAATCTGAAGTCAAATCCCAAGATAAATCAAAGTTGGCCGGTGTCATGGATGACACTTTGAATTGGGTAGATGCTCGCTTTCCTTTGACCAGTAACATTAAAGCGCATCTAACTGAATATTACGCGCCAAAGAATTTCAATTTCTGGTATTTCTTTGGTTCGCTGGCGCTGTTGGTGCTGGTGTTGCAAATTCTGACCGGTATCTTTCTGACGATGCACTATAAGCCAGATGCTGAGCTGGCATTCGGTTCTGTGGAATACATCATGCGTGATGTGCCATGGGGTTGGCTGATCCGCTACATGCACTCTACCGGTGCTTCTATGTTCTTTGTTGTGGTCTACCTACATATGTTCCGCGGCATCATTTACGGATCGTATCGTAATCCACGCGAGCTGATATGGTTGTTTGGTGTGGCGATTTTCCTCGCGTTGATGGGTGAGGCTTTCTTTGGCTACCTGCTGCCATGGGGTCAGATGTCTTACTGGGGTGCGCAAGTGATTGTGAATCTGTTCTCTGCGATCCCATTCATCGGTCCTGATGTGTCTGAGTGGCTGCGTGGCGATTATCTGGTTTCAGATGCTACATTGAACCGTTTCTTTGCATTCCACGTAATTGCCTTACCCTTTGTATTGGTCGGTCTGGTAGTTGCTCACCTGATTGCGTTGCACGAAGTTGGTTCTAACAACCCTGATGGCGTTGAAATCAAGAAGCACAAAGATAAAACAACAGGTATTCCGCTGGATGGCATTCCATTCCACCCTTACTACACTGTGAAAGACATGGTGGGTGTGGCTGCATTCCTGATCGTGTTTTCAGCGATTCTGTTCTTTGCGCCGGAGATGGGTGGCTATTTCCTGGAGGCAAATAACTTTGTGCCTGCTGATCCACTCAAGACGCCAGCACATATTGCACCAGTATGGTATTTCACGCCTTACTATTCAATTCTGCGTGCAGTGCCGCCTATCCTGAATTCTCAATTCCCGGGTGTGGCTGCAATGGGGCTGTCAGTGGTTGCTTTTGCATTCCTGCCTTGGCTGGATAGAAGTCCGGTGAAATCTATCCGTCAGCGCGGTAACTTGTATAAAGGCTGGCTGGCTGCGTTTGTAGTGAGCTTCCTGATTCTGGGTTACCTGGGTACTGTGCCTTCAAATGTGTGGGGTCAGTTCGGTGCGTGGATGGGTGGTGCAGATCGCGCTACCGTAGTTGCGCGCTTCTTTACGGTTGTTTATTTCTTGTTCTTTATTTTGATGCCTTGGTACACCAAGAAAGACAAAACTAAACCAGTGCCAGAAAGAGTGACAGGATAATAGCCATGAAAACTATAAATAATATGAAAAATATTTTATCAGCATTATTGTTAGCACCTTTGTTGGTTTTGTCAGTTGCAGCTTCAGCGAGTGAGGAAATGCATCTGGATAAAGCGCCGGTGGATGCTTCTAACCATGAGTCATTGCAGCGTGGTGCGCGTACCTTTGTTAATTACTGCCTTAACTGCCATAGCGCTAATTACATGCGTTATAACCGTCTGCTTGAAATTGGTTTGACGGAACAGCAAATCAAAGACAATTTGCTGTTTGCCGGCGAAAAAGTGGGTGACACCATGAAAGTGGCAATGAATAAAAAAGAAGCGGCCAAATGGCTGGGTGCTGCACCGCCTGATTTGTCAGTCGAAGTGCGCGCGCGTGGTGCGGACTGGGTGTATACCTATATGCGCGGTTTCTATCGTGACAGTACGCGTCCAACCGGCTGGAATAATACTGTGTTCGATAAAGTGGGCATGCCGCATGTGCTCTACGAACTACAGGGCGAGCAAGAGCTTAATCATGAAACGCATGAGTTGAAATTGGTCAAACCAGGTCTGCTCTCTACTGAAGAGTATGATGCGGTCGTTGGTGATTTGACTAACTTCATGGCCTACATGGCCGAGCCTGCAAAACAACAGCGCAACCAGCTGGGCTGGATTGTTTTACTGTTTTTGAGTGTGTTGTTAGTTCTGACTTACAAACTCAAAAAAGCATATTGGAAGGATATACACTAAATTATGATGACTTTATATTCGGGGACA
>DATCVB010000038.1:0-39448 GCA_036567185.1 Methylotenera sp. | reverse complement strand
GAATGAGTTTAGCCAACTACTCACAAGCCAAACTCAATGCAGTAGCGAGAAAGTTAAATGAACGTCCAAGAAAAACACTAAACTACCAAACACCGGCAGAAAAATTTGCCCAATATGTTGCATCGACCGGTTGAATTCAAGCCCGCTTAGACGTCATGCAATTAGTTATAAAAATAGCTTAACTGCATTGCCTACACTTTACGTGGACTAAGTTGACTTTATGAAGTCCTCAAATAAACACAATGCATAAGCGTAGTATTTACCATCAGTCTTTTATGAGGTGAAACTAATCGCTTATACAGTGTCGCTCATAAAACTCGATATCTTTCTGAGCAAGATATCAACTATTATTTAGCTTTCTCTTTTCTAACACCCTTAAATGGCTCACCATCCGCTTTTTGATCCATAAAGCGACCTGTCTCAGAATCACGCTTTGTCCAAATTTCAGTCTTCGGATTGTAAGTTTGTGAACGGTCTCTAACTGCACCAACGCGAGCGTTGTCACCAACAGGATTATTTTTAGCCATATAACTCCTTAGTAAATTTAGTATGCACATGGAGGTGCTATTTAATTGCAACTTATGCAGTCTCTAATTGCAACTTATGGGGTCACTTACAACAAAAGGAGCCGAAGCTCCTTTTTTAATATTAACCGCACTTACTTTCACCGCAATTCAGGCAAGTGAGGCAGCCATCCATAATGATGCTGGCTTTAGTATTACATTTCTTACAAAGCTGTGCACCTTTTGGGAAGCCTTCGTCGTTTACTTCTTCACCCGGTTTTGCGTGTTTTTCAAAGTATTCAGCTTTTTTCTCTTCAACCAGTTTTTGCTGGTGCTGGTCTAAGCCCGGTTTTTTCAGCATGCCGATTTCTTGCAAGTGCTGCTCAACCACTTCGCCGATCTCTGCTACCAGACTAGGTACGAATCTGCCGCCTTTTTTGAAGTAGCCGCCGCTTGGTTCGAATACGCTTTTAAGCTCTTCTACCAGGAACGTTACATCACCGCCTTTACGGAACACGGCTGACATTACACGTGTCAGCGCTACGATCCATTGAAAGTGCTCCATGTTTTTGGAGTTGATGAACACTTCGAACGGGCGACGGTGCTCTTGCGGTGTGCCTTCGTTCATGACGATGTCGTTAATCGTGATGTAAAGCGCATGCTCAGTCACTGGTGTTTTGATTTTGTAGGTGTTGCCCACCAGTTTTTCCGGGCGGCCTAATGGCTCACCAAGCTGCACCACATTGTTTGCATTTTCAGCAACTTTAGCTTCAGCGGCTTTGGCTTTGTCTTCTTCTGACACCAGGTTGTAGCCGACGATTTTCTTTTCAATTTTAATTGCCATGTTGTTCTCCTTACCCTCTCCCGCACCGGGCGAGGGGATTATTCTATGTCATTCCGTGCTACGACACGGAATCCAGCGACGTTAAAGGCACTGGATTCCGACTTGTGTCGGAATGACGATCAAAACTTGCCGTAGTAGCCTTCTTTTAACGCATCATACAAGTTAGCAGCTGAATGCATTTCGCCGTCGTACTCAATCTCTTCATTACCTTTTGCTTCAATTTCAGTGCCATCTTCCAGCGTGAATTTGTAGGTGGTGTTTTCCAGATCTTTCTCGGTTACCAGCACTCCTTGGAAAGCTTCTGGGTTGAACCTGAATGTGGTGCAACCTTTAAGGCCTTTGTCATAGGCGTAGAGATAGATGTTTTTGAAGTCTTCAAAATCGTAATCTGTCGGTACGTTAATGGTTTTTGAAATTGAGCTGTCAATCCATTTTTGTGATGCAGCCTGAATATCCACGTGCGCTTTTGCCATGATGGTGGATGAATCCAGGAAGTAATCCGGCAATTGCTCTTCAGGTTTGTCGCTGAATGGCATTGCATTTGGGTTAATCAACTCACGATAAGCCAGCAACTCGTAAGAGAATACGTCGACTTTCTCTTTTGATTTTTTGCCTTCACGAATCACGTTACGTGCATAGTGGTGCGCAAAGCTTGGCTCAATACCGTTACTTGCGTTATTCGCCAGTGACAGTGAAATAGTACCGGTTGGCGCAATTGAACTATGGTGTGTAAAGCGGACGCCTTTAGTGGCGATCTGGTTACGCAGGCCTTCCGGGAACTGCTGCATATAGCGGCTGTATTTACCCAGCAATACTTTACCGGCAATCTTCTGGCCTACTTTAATACCGTCTGCCGCCATTTCCGGGCGTTTTGCCAGCATGTCAGCCGTCACTTCAAATTTCTCATCCATGATCGGAGCCGGGCCTTTTTCTTCGGCCAGTTGCACGCCTACGTTCCAGCCTTCTTCTGCCATGACGCGCGTCACTTCTTCAGTGAATTTGATTGACTCTTCTTCACCGTATTTCAATTTCATCATGGTCAGGCTAGAGCCTAAACCTAAATAACCCATACCATGACGGCGTTTACGCATAATTTCGTCACGTTGCTGTTGCAGTGGTAAACCGTTAATTTCGACGACGTTATCTAGCATACGCGTGAAGATAGCGACCACTTCGCGGTATTCTTTCCAATCGAAGTAAGCTTCGTCAGTGAATGGTTTTTTCACAAAACGGGTCAGGTTAATTGAACCTAACAGACAAGCACCGTAAGGTGGCAATGGCTGCTCGCCGCATGGGTTGGTGGCGCGGATGTTTTCGCAGAACCAGTTGTTGTTCATTTCATTAACGCGGTCGATCAAAATAAAGCCTGGCTCGGCAAAGTCGTAAGTGCTGGACATAATAACATCCCACAAACGACGTGCTTTGATGGTTTTATATACGCGGCAGGCCACTTTACCGGCATCTTTACCTTCAGTTTTAGTCAGGTATTTACCTTTGATTGGCCACTCGCGCCATACTACTTGGCTGTCATCATTCACATTCAAGTTATCAATGATGGCTTCTTTTTCTGTTACCGGGAACGCCAGCTTCCACTCGGCATCGGCTTTTACCGCTTCCATGAATTCCTTAGTAATCAGGCATGACAGGTTGAACTGACGCAAACGACCATTTTCACGCTTGGCTTTAATGAAGTCAGTAACATCAGGGTGTGAGATATCAAACGTTGCCATCTGCGCACCGCGACGACCACCTGCGCTGGATACGGTAAAACACATCTTGTCATAGATATCCATGAAAGATAACGGGCCGCTGGTGTAAGCACCAGCGCCGGCTACAAACGCACCTTTTGGACGCAGGGTAGAAAACTCGTAACCGATACCACAACCGGCTTTCAGGGTTAAGCCAGCTTCATGTACCTTGCCTAAGATGTCGTCCATGCTGTCAGATATCACACCGGACACTGTGCAGTTAATAGTAGAGGTAGCAGGTTTATGTTCCAACGCACCCGCATTAGAAGTAATACGGCCAGCCGGAATTGCACCGCGACGCAACGCCCATAAAAATTTCTCATGCCACTCGGCGCGTTTTTCTTCAGTTGTTTCTACATCAGCCAGCGCACGTGCAACACGCGAGTATGAAGCGTCCATGTCTGCATCAACGTTGTCGCCCTGCTTAGATTTCAGGCGATACTTTTTATCCCAGATATCAAGTGAGACCGGTTGGATTGGTATTTCTTTTTCAACATCTGCACTTGAATTCTTGGCAGTATCAACGGCTTTTAGCATGGATTAACCCCTTTTTAATTGACTCGAAGTCATGAATAAACAATGACTTCGACCTGTATTATTAACAGTTACATAAGTAAAGCACTATGGATTAAGCCGTAATTTTCTTGTGATAGAAACTTCGGCTTAACCACAACATATTGTGTTTTTTTAGCAATTTAATCATTTAGTAGTGGTAGGTCAAGATATTTTTTTAACTTAATTTTGTTAAATAATGTTAATTTTTTCTTGCCTTTATGCTATGCCGCACTGGGGTTGATTATGCGCCTGGCGACAAATAATACTTAAGTAATCCTGCCAGATAAAATCAACTGTTCAGCCTAAGGAAAACACGGAATAAGTCGCCGAGCGAGATAAAGTTCAAGGCGCACGGAACGCAGAACCCGAGATAGTATGAGTTATACAGCGAGGGTGCGAGTACCGCGCAACGCAGAAATTTGCTCGCGTAGGCACTTATTCCGTGTTTTCCTAAAATAATATGTGCGAAAATGACACCATGTCACGTAACGTTTACACATTTCTGCTTTATCTGCTGCTGCCGTTCACGCCACTCAAGTTACTATGGCGCGCAAGAAAGCAACCCGAATATCTGGAGCATTGGCAAGAGCGCTATGGGTTCTACAAACTTAAACCACACAAGCCGGTTATCTGGCTGCATTGCGTGTCAGTAGGTGAAACACGCGCAGCCGAACCTCTGATTAAAGGCTTATTAGCGCAGCATCCCAACCATCAAATTTTACTCACGCATACCACTCCCACCGGCCGCGCCACCAGCGAGCAACTATTCGGGAACAGCGTAAGCAGAGTCTACTTGCCTTACGACCTGCCGTTTGCGGTTAAGCGCTTTTTAAAGCACTTTAAACCGGTGATCGGCGTGCTGATGGAGACCGAGCTTTGGTTTAACTTAATCGCCAGTTGTCAGCAGCGCAAAATACCGCTGTTACTTGTGAACGCGCGTTTGTCTGAGAAATCTGCTCAAGGTTATCTCAAGCTCGGCAAAGTTGCGCAGCAAGGCCTGCAAGGGTTAACTGCTACTGCTGCACAAACGGCACAAGATGCAGCACGTTTACAGAAGTTAGGTGCAAATAACATCAGTATCATCGGCAATATAAAATTTGATGTAGCACCACATGACGATGCCACAACAAAAGGGCAGTTGTTAAGAAATGTGATTGGCAATGAACGCCCGGTCTTTCTGGCGGCCAGCACCAGGGACGGAGAAGAAGAACTTATTCTTGACGCAGTTACAGAAGCTAACATCCCAAACCTGCTAACGATTATCGTACCGCGCCACCCGCAGCGATTTGATGCAGTGGCAGAGTTGCTTAAGAAAAAGACATCCGGTTTTGTCAGGCGCTCAACACTTACCAATGATGCAGTTGTGAACCCACAGACACCTTTTGTGCTCGGCGATTCTATGGGTGAAATGTTCACCTACTACGCCAGTTGCGACGTCACTTTCATCGGCGGCAGCCTGTTACCACTGGGTGGGCAAAACCTGATTGAAGCGTGCAGCATGGGGAAACCGGTACTAATAGGGCCACACACGTTTAATTTTGAGCAGGCAACAGAAATGGCGATTGCCGCCGGTGCAGCGAAACGGGTACAAGATAGCAGCGATTTAGCGCGGCATTTACAAACTCTATTCGCCGACCCTGACAAACAAAATGCCATGAGTGCGGCTGCATTGCGCTTTAGCGACGAAAGCCGCGGTGCTACAGAGCGCACGCTAAGTTTGCTGAAACAACACCTATAAGCGCTATAAAACCTCCACACTTTGCACCAGCACCAACTCGCAAGCGCCGCTACCGCTGTCCTCACGCGTAAGTGAGCTTTTCCAGCGCCAGCCATCAGCTGTTTTAGCTTCTACCAAATAGCCTTGCAAGCGCACTATATTGCCCGCTTTGATACTTTGCAGGGTTTTTCTAACGTTAGCATCTGCCGGGATCATGTGCATATTGGCGCTATGCGATTGAATTTCTTCACGCGGGATAGGAAAGTTATTTACATGCCAGTAATAAAAACGACCGCCCTGGCTGATGCTGATATCTTTGAGCACATCTTCGTCAGACATACGCCCCCAGCCTAACGCTAAATCAACTGGGGATAGATCTGCCTCTCGCTCGAAGTAATAGCCTTTACTGGCAAGCACGCGCGCTCGAATACTGAATGCTGCCAAAGGCGTGACCTGAAAACCACTGATTGTTTGTTCTGCAGCAGAACCAGCGCTACCCTGATAAGGCTCTTCTGCCACCAGCACACCGGGGCCATGTTCGATCTCTCGCTGCGTAACATAATGAAACGCACCATAACCTATCAGGAAAATAAATAAGAGTCTGGTCCAGGTCATCCGCATCGTTATGCATCCAAATGCAACACGCTAGCGAATAAGTTTACTGACCGTCTTGAACACTTCACCTTCAGCAGCGCCCAGCCACTCAAACACGACAGATTCAGTATTGGTAATAACACAACCCGCGTCACGCATTCTGGCTAGCGCGTTGGCCTTGTTGGCAGGGTTACGTGAGATCACGGCATCTTCTACGACAAAAACCTGTTTACCGGCTGCAATAAGGTCTAGCGCGGTTTGCAGGATACAGATATGCGCCTCCATGCCGCAGAGAATAATCTGCGAATGGTCGCGGGTAAGCTGACGCCTGAATTTAGCTTCAGCCAGGCAGGAAAATGTAGTTTTATCGACCGGATGTATACCAGGTATCAATGCGGATAACTCAGGGACGGTATGCCCCAGGCCTTTAGGATACTGCTCCGTCATGATCATTGCCACATTAAGCAAGCCTGCAGTTTGGGCGAGAATGCTGCAGTTTTTTAGCACTATCTGCATCGCGTCAGTTGGCATTACCGTTGCCAGCCGACTTTGCACATCGATGATCACAAACTGGCTAAGGGTTACGTCTGCTTTAAGCGGTGCGCTCATATATGCCTGTCTCGTTTATTGTGCGCCGGCTGCGAGTATCAGCTGCTGGTTAATATCAGCCAGATCAGCTTCCGCCACCACGCCCGAAATAGATTTCAGGCGAATGATATTCACCAGATAGTTGTAACGTGATTGCAGCAAATCACGTTTAGCGAGGAAATACTGCTGTTCCGCGTTGAGCACATCAACACTGGTACGCACGCCGACTTCGTAACCCAGCCTGGTTGAATCTACCTGAGACTGGCTTGAAATCAGAGCTTGCTCATAGGCTTTAACCTGCGCAATGCTGGTGCTCAAGTTCAGGTAGGCACGCTGCGTTTCCAGCTCAGTGCTGCTGCGCGCAATATTCACGTCATCTTGTGCTTTTTGATAATTTAATACCGCCTGGCGCACACGCGAACTGGTTGCACCACCTTGGTAGATAGGAATTTGCAACTGCAAACCGATTGCGGCGGTTTGCAGTTCATTGCCAGAACCAAACGCTGATGCACTGCCATTGGCATAACTATCCGTGTAACTTGCTACTGCATCCAGCGTTGGTAAATGGGCCGCATTCAAACGCTCTATTTCCTGCTCTGCAAACTTGGCTGCATCCTGCTGGATCTGGATATTAAGATTATTAACCGTAGCCACTTCGAGCCACTTATCCATGGCTTGCTCCAGCTGAGCGGTTTTAATGTCGGCTTTCACTGTAGCCAGCTTTTGCGGAATTTTTCCGGTAAGCGACTGTATCGCGTGCTTTGCGAGCTGCAGCTCATTGATATTAGCGATTTCCTGCGCCAGCACCAGATCAAAGCGCGCCTGTGATTCATTCACATCGGTAATCGTGGATGTGCCTACTTCAAAGTTTGCTTTTGCCTGCTCAAGCTGGCTTAGTATCGCTAACTTTTGCGCAGCAATCAGATCAATCTTATCCTGTGCAATCAGCACATCAAAATACGCCTGAGTCACGCGCAAAATCAACTGCTGCTGACTCAAATGCAGTTGCTTATCGGCCTGGCTAACCTGCGTTTTGCTTTGGTCCATCTGCACCAGATTTTGTTTTCTATAAATTGGCTGCCTTACATCAACGCCGTATTTATAGGTTTCAAAATTTGCCGTGCTCGGGTCTCTGTTCACGCCTATATAGCGGATATCGGTATAAAGTTTGTTAGCATCTGCATTAAAATTAACCGATGGTCGATATAGCGCTTTGCCCTGCTCGATGATTTCCTGCGCGGCCTGATTAGCGCTTAACGCTGAGGCCAACGTAGGATCATGCGACAACGCCTGCTGGTAGATGTCTATTAAAGAATATGCCTTTTCATCTGCCTGCACCTGTGTGGCCAGTGCCAGCAATAACGTGATAGATGTGGCTAGATGTTTAAGCATAATTTAATCAGAACTCAAACTTTTCAGCCTGCGGCGCATTATCGAGCGGCGACAGGCAAGTTTCAAAAATAGCCTCTTGGCGGAACTCATGTTCGCTGACGCGCTGCGTCAATGTGGCTTCCATAATCGGCATTTCACCAATGACGGCAAATAAACGGCCGCCGACATTGAGCATTTTTTCAGCCGCAACCGGACGTAACGGCAGTGAACCGGTAAATATAATCACATCATATGGCGCTTCTGGCGCATATCCATTTGCAGCATCTGCCACATGCAAAGTCACATTATGGATATTCTGTTTTTGCAAACGCGCCTGAGCCGTTGCTGACAGCTCGGGATGAATTTCCACAGCATGCACATGGTCTGCCAGCGTTGCCAATAAAGCTGTTAAATAACCGCTGCCGGTACCTACCAGCAAAACTTTGTCCGTTTTTTTTACACCAACAGCCTGCAGAATGCGGCCTTCAACCTTTGGTGACAGCATGGTATGACCGTTGCCAATCGGCAATTCAATATCAGCAAACGCCAGACCTTTTTGTGACTCAGCCACAAAATTCTCACGCGGCACTTTATCCAGAACCGCCAGCACGACCGGGTCCAGCACGTCCCAAGTGCGAATCTGCTGTTCGATCATGTTAAATCTGGCTTCGCTCGTGTTAAATCCCATGGCTGCGTTGCTAATTGCATGTGTTGCTGTCTGTGTCATTTTCATCACTCTTAATATGTTTTACTTTGCATAATTATAACGCAACTACCGGCATCGGTTGCTCCGGCATTTTTACTCTAAACCACGCCGCATACAATGCAGGTAAAAACAGCACCGTCAGCAGCGTTGCAATAGCCAGACCGCCCATAATTGCTACCGCCATCGGGCCAAAAAACACGCTTCTTGTTAACGGAATCATCGCCAGTATCGCAGCAGCCGCAGTCAGTACAATCGGCCTGAAGCGGCGAATTGTAGACTCAACAACAGCCTGCCACTCCGCCATGCCGGAAGCTTTATCCTGATCAATCTGGTCTACCAGAATCACCGAATTACGCATAATCATGCCAGACAATGCAATCGTGCCCAGCATCGCTACAAAACCAAAAGGCTTATCAAACAATAGCAACGCGAGTGTGACACCGATTAAACCCAAAGGTGCAGTCAGCAGCACTAAAAATACGCGTGAGAAACTCTGCAGTTGCACCATGAGTATCGTCAGCACCGCGATCAGGAACAAAGGTACGCCGGCAGCCACCGATGCACCACCTTTGGCCGATTCTTCAACTGCGCCGCCGGTTTCCAGCGTTACGCCCAATGGCAGACTGGCTTTAATAGCACCCAACTGATCTTCTATCTGCTGCGACACGACCGGCGCCTGCAGACTACCCTGCAGGTTTGCACGTACCGTTATCGATGGTTCACGGTCGCGACGCCAGATTACGCCTTCTTCAAAGTCGGACGTAATCGTTGCAAATTGCGATATTGGCACACTCGCGCCGGTCGGCGTGTTCATGGTCAGATCAGCCAGATGCGATAAGTGGGTACGCTCTATTTCGGTTCCGCGCGCCACCAGATCAATACGTTCGTTGCCTTCTCTGAATTCGGTAATATATAGCTCATTCATCGCACCGCTGATGATATTCGCCACATCGACAGAACTCACGCCCAGCAGTCGTGCTTTGGCTTGGTCGACTTCGACATGAATGACTTTAGTCGGCTCCTCCCATCCCAGCTGCACATTCACCAAGTTTTTATTCTCACGCATAATGTCGGCAATCTGATGCGAAATATCACGAATCAGCGGGATATTGGTGCCAGACACCCGGAACTGCACCGGGAAACCAACCGGCGGACCATTTTCCAAACGCAGTACTGAGGCACGTAATGCAGGGTAATCATTTGCAAACAAAGCAAGTAAATCTGTACGCAACGTTTCACGTGCCTGCAAATCCTTACTCAAAATCACAAACTGCCCAAAACCGCGATGCGGTAATTGGATATCCAACGGCAGATAAAAGCGCGGGCCACCGGTACCAATATAAGCGACAAAGTTTTCTATGCCCTGATTTTTTGCATTCCACTGCTGCAGCCAGCGCTCTAGCTTCTGTGCCTCAGCATTGGTTGCGGCATATGAGGCACCTTCTGTCATGCGTAAGTCTACAATCAGCTCCAGCCGCGTTGAATCAGGGAAGAACTGCTGCTGTACCTTACCAAAACCCGCAATAGAAATCACAAATAAAATTAAAGTCACGGCAATCACGGTTTTGCGGTAGCGTACGCAGGCAGTCACCACCGCGCGGAATGTACGGTAAAACGCCGTGTTATAAATATCATGATGATGGTGCTCAGTAGTATCTGCCTGCACTTTCTGCTGTGTCGCACCGAATCGCCTGAACAGCCAAGCCTTCAATCTTGAAGGTTTATTTGTCGGCGCATTGAGGTAATCCGGCAGCAAATGGTAGCCCAAGTACGGCACAAATATTACCGCTGCAAACCATGAGATCACCAGCGCAATGGCAGACACCTGAAAAATGGAGCGTGTATATTCACCCGTTGATGACGCAGCGGTAGCAATCGGCAGAAAACCGGCCACTGTAACCAGCGTGCCAGTTAGCATAGGCATAGCGGTTGAGGTGTAGGCGAAAGATGCGGCTTTGACTCTATCCCAGCCTTGCTCCATTTTCGAAGCCATCATTTCCACCGCGATAATCGCATCATCTACCAGCAAGCCCAGAGCCAATATCAATGCACCAAGCGAAATTTTATGTAGGCCGATATCCAGCAGGCTCATTACCAGAAACGTAGCCGCCAGCACCACCGGAATCGTGATCGCCACTACAATACCGCTACGCCAGCCCAAGGAAAGCAGGCTCACACCGAGCACAATGACCAGAGCCTCTGCCAGTGACTTTACAAAATCATTGACGGAATTTGCTACGATTTTTGGCTGCGAAGTTACGCTATGCAGCTCCAGGCCAACCAGCAACTGCTGTTTGACCCGAGCGGTTACCTCATCCAATGCACGCCCAAGTGCAATTACATCGCCGCCATCTTTCATGCTCACGCCGAGCAGCAATGTGTGCTGACCTTCAAAACGAATGCTGCTGCGTGGCGGATCTTCATAGCCTCGGTACACGCGCGCAACATCATTCAGGCGGAAATCCTGCTGGTTGGCGCGCAGGCGAATATTGCGCAGGTCTTCCAGCGTGTCATAGCGACCGGATACCGCAATACGGACATGCTCGGCACTCGAATCATAACTGCCGCTTTTGACCACTGCATTCTGTGTCTGCAATAGGCTGATAAGCGTATTAGCACTAATTCCCAACGTAGCGAGCTTCGCGTTGGATACTTCAATAAAGATGCGCTGCTTCTGCTCGCCAAAGAACTCGACTTTAGCCACATCTTTTATTTTCAGCAGTTCGGTACGAATCAATTCCGCCTGTTTCTTCAATGCTGCATTATCAAAGCCATCACCGGTCAGTGCATACATGGTGCGGTACACATCGCTGAACTCATCATTGAAAGTCAGGCTCTCAATCCCCTGCGGCAAGGTATGGCGAATATCACCGACTTTTTTGCGTACCTGGTACCAGACTTCCGGAATATCTTCTGAAAAAGTATCGTCTTTCGCCACGATAAAAATCATGGATTCACCGGGGCGCGAATAACTGCTGGAATAATCCAGGTGCGGTACTTCCTGAATTTTCTTTTCCAGCTTATCGGTGACCTGCTGCTCAACCTCCTGCGCACTGGCTCCAGGCCAGCTGGTGCGTACCAGCATCACTTTGAATGTAAACGGCGGGTCTTCAGACTGGCCTAGTTTGGTATAAGCAAGCGCACCGGCAATCAACAGCACCAGCATAAAATACAACACCAGTGCCTGATGTTTTAATGCCCAGTTCGATAAATTAAAACGTTCGCCTGCATCATTTGCAGGCTGTTTATTTTCCCCGGCAGAATTTAATTCGCTCATGGCGCTGTACCCGCCACCGGTTTAACCTGCTGCCCCTTAACCAAAGTATGCACACCGGCAATCGCAATTTTTTCACCCGCCTGCAAACCACCGGTAATCATGACCCCCTGTTCCGAAAACTCACCTGCGGTCACTTCACGCGGCTGGGCTTTATTTTCTGCATCTATTACCCATACCAGTTTTTTGCCATTGCGCTCAGTCAGTGCCGCCAATGGAATCAGCAGCTGTGATTGCGGTGCCTGCTGCTGATTAAATTTCACCCCAGCCGTCATGCCAAGCTTCACCATATCATCTGCATCGGTCACACTCACTCTTACGTTAAAAGCGCGTGTTGCAGAATCCGCTGCCGGAGCAATTTCACGCACGCGCCCAGCATAGGCTTTATTTGGGTTAGCCCACATTTTAATAGTCACTGGCGTGCCCGGCTTGACCTCGGCCATACGTGATTCCGGCACTGCCACCAGCACTTCGGTTTCTTTAAGGTTCGCAATCTGCACTACTGCCTCACCCACCTCTACAACTTGTCCGGGCTCGGCACGTATCATAGTGACAACACCGTCACGGTCAGCAAGCAGGCTGGCATAACGTGTCTGGTTACCTGAAACATTGGCTTGTGCCTTGACCTGTGCCAGCCTGGCTGCCGATGTTTTCAGCTCTGCTTCACGAATATCCAATGCCGAGGCTGAAATGAATTTTCTGGCAAATAACTGTCGCTGCCGTTCCAGCTCCGCCACAGCCAGTGCATGGCTGGCCTCTGCTGAACGTACATCAGCCATCGCGGCAGCGGCATTCAAATTAACATCTGCAGCATCCAGCCGCGCAATCAGCTGGCCTTTTTTCACCTGCGCACCCACATCAACCTTACGCTCTATAATCTTGCCGCTGATTCTGAAACCCTGGCTAGCTTCAAAACGCGGACGCACTTCACCTACCAGCACCATAGAATTTAATGCACTGGAATCGCCAACGACTATGATCAGTGTAGGGCGCGGCGGCGCAGGAGGCTCAGCGGGTTTATCGCAACCAGAGAGTAAAACCAAAGATAATGCCAACAATAGTCTGATTTTCATGGTGCACACTCATTCATAATTTTTATTTTTAAACTTTCATGCAACAGGAGCAGGCTGTCGCAACAAGCCCTGCAACAGTGCGCTTTGCATCAATTGCAGCCGCGCTTCTATGTCTGCCCACTGTATCCAGCCCTCTTGCCCCAAGGCAATCTGCAGGGAACACACGCCATGGATACCTGCCCATATAGTCTGCGCAATCAACTCTGAATCACTAAGATCTGCTCTGAACAAACCTGCCTCAAACGCTTCCTGCACCACATGCTTCAGCTGCGCGTAGGCATCCTGCTCCGTGTTTCCCTGCTGTATTTTGGTGATATCAGGATTGCAGGGTGCACGTGGCGTCATGAACATCAGGCGGTAATGGTTAGGATTCTGCAACGCAAACATGGCGTAACCCTTACCCAAAGCCTGAATACGAGCTATCAAATCGGGAAGTTGCATCACCTGATGCATACCGCTGGCTAGTTTTAAAAAGTCTTCATCACATACGGCCTGCAGCAACGCCTCTTTATCGGCAAAGTGATTGTATAAAGTAGTGGCTGAATAATTGATCTTTTTGGCGATTTCGCGCATGGAAACGGCATCAATGCCACGCTCCACAAACAAATGTCGTGCTGCGTCCAGTATGCTGGCACGTAACTTTTCACGGTCTTGCTCTGATCTTATTCTAGGTGGCATGGCAAAAATTATAATAGTTAACGGTGTTAATTTAACACCGTTAACTATAGAGGTAAAGCATTTGTTTAATATTTATTGGTTCACGGTCTTTAAGGCCAATATGCTCTAAACCAGAATTGATTAAATATTTTATGGAACAAAATCTTATGGTTTAATTACTACAAGACTTTTATCTTCCGGAGTGATGTATGTAAACTGAAAAAACCGCGTAAACAGGTCTCTTACACGATCAATCATTGCAAATCCATGCAACTACTGAGCGGTTTTGACAACATACAGCACGTGTCGGTTACATGCTAGACTAGGCTGCGTTACGGCATGCTTACGCCCGCATATTAGTAGCTGCCGCTTTTGATTTTTTTGTGGCTTGGCGTGCATTCGTGTAAAAATAATTAAAAATAAAATCTGCAAGGAATCTACACATGTTTTTTGATTGGTTCAATACAAAAGAAGCAGCACTTCTCGGAATAAAACTAGCCGACTATTTATCGACCGAAATAGCAAAAAATAACAACAAGAATCTAAAAAAAGCAAATGATCACGGCGCAAAAGTCATGCAAAAAATCTGGGGTCAGCTGAGCGAATACCAACAGCAAAATAAACTGAATTTCCTAAAAAAATCAAAACTGGCAAATGAGTTCAGATGGAGATTGATGGAAAACGGGCATCCTGAAGATTTTGCCGAGAGTGCGACAAAAGAACTTTTACTTCACATGAATTAATGCGTTTAGAAATTAAAAGAAATGTTAAAAAAATTAGTACGCCTATTATCTAAAGACAAGTCATCCCGCCATAAAAAAAATGATTCCAATGCTATGGTAGAAACCATAGTTGCTGAACAGACATTGCCACTTACCGCTACTGAACTCAAAGATGCGGGGGATCAGTCTTTTAAAGCTGGCGACTTGACTCAAGCAGAACTTTTCTATAATCGGTCTCTTGAAATCGATTCCAACCAGCCTGCCGCAAATAATAACCGCGGCATTGTGCTTTACTACCTGAATCGATTTGAAGAGGCGCTAGCAAGTTATAACCGCGCAATTGCACTAAAGCCGGATAACACTCAGGCATACAATAATCAGGGCATTGTACTGAATGATATGCATCGTTCAGAAGAGGCATTGACAAGTTATGATCGCGCCATCACGCTGAAGCCGGATTACGCTGAGGCTTATTATAATCGGGGCATTGCATTGAATAACCTGCAGCGGCTAGATGAGGCATTAGCAAGTTATGACCGCGCGATAGCACTAAAGCCGGATTATGCAGAGGCTTATTACAATCGAGGGCTATTGCTTAATAATTTAAAGCGCTTGGATGAAGCGTTAACTGATTATGACCGTGCACTTGCACTTAGACCGGATCATGCTGAGGCATTCAACAATCGCGGCGTTGTGTTGAATAATCTGAAACGGTTTGAAGAAGCGCTAGCAAGCTACGACCGAGCACTTGTGCTTAGACCGGGGCATGCCGAGACATACAACAATCGAGGTACCGCACTAAGTAACCTCCAACGGCTGGACGATGCATTAATCAGTTATGACCGCGCGATTGAACTGAAACCTGATTATGCCGAAGCTTACAACAATCGTGGACTTGTATTTTATGACCAGCAGCGCTGGGAAAAAGCATTAGCCAATTACAATCAGGTCATTGCACTAGACCCCGACTATGCTGAGGCCTATTACAATCGTGGCATTGTATTGAATAATCTCAAGCGCTCGGATGAAGCATTAGTAAGCTATGACCGTGCTGTTGCACTCAACCCAGACTATGCAGATGCCTATTACAACCGCGGAATTATCCTTAATGATTACGGCCGTCTGGATGAAGCATTAGCAAGCTATGACCATGCGATTAGATTGATGCCTAACCATGAGTTTTTATATGGTTACTGGCTACATACCCAAATGCAGCTTTGCCATTGGAACAATTATGATAATCAAATGATACTGCTGGCCAACAAAATTGAGCATGATGAGAAGGCTTCACCGCCATTTGTGGTTCTCGCACAATCCAGCTCTCGTGCCCTGCAAAGAAAAGTAGCAGAAATTTTTGTGCAAAGTCGATACCCCGCAAATGATGCACTTCCTCCGCTTTCCAAGCCCCCCAAGCATAATAAAATACGCATTGGTTATTTCTCCGCAGACTTCCGTAATCACCCAGTCTCATTTCTAACGGCAGAATTATTTGAAGTGCATGACCGAACCAGATTCGAGCTTATTGCATTTTATTTTGGACCCGATACAAAAGACGAGATGAAAACGCGTATTGCAGCTGCATGCGATCAATTTATTGATGTTCGCCAACGCTCAGATCAAGAAATAGCCTTAATGGCGAGAAAACTGGAGATAGATATCGCCATAGATCTGAGTGGGTTCACAGCAGGAAGCAGAGCGGGAATATTCGCATTAAGAGCCGCACCCGTTCAAGTGAGTTACTTAGGGTACCTGGGCTCAATGGGCGCTGAATACATGGACTATTTAATTGCAGACAGCACGATGGTTCCACCGCTACATCAAAAGGACTATACAGAAAAAATTATCTACTTACCCAGTTATCAGGTTAATGACTCCAAACGCAGCATTGCAGATAAGGTATTCACTCGAGAAGAATTGGGATTGCCCTCTACAGGCTTTGTGTTCTGTTGTTTTAACAACAATTATAAAATCACGCCCAATACATTTGACAGCTGGATGCGAATACTCGAGCAAGTTACAGATAGCATACTATGGTTACTCGGAGACAATCCAACTACTGAAAACAACCTTAGGGCGGAAGCCGCGCGCAGAGGTGTTGACACACAACGCCTGATCTTTGCCAAGCGGCTACCTTTGCCTGAGTATTTAGCCAGATATCGTGCGGCTGATCTATTTTTAGATACATCACCCTACAACGCCGGCACTACTGCCAGTGATGCACTTTGGGCTGGGTTACCTGTACTAACTTATCTGGGCGAGACTTTTGCGGGCAGGATGGCAGCGAGCTTACTCAATGCAATTCATTTACCGGAGCTTATCGCGACCACACCACAAGAGTACGAGACGCAAGCCATAGCGCTTGCCACACAGCCTGAGAAATTAATGAAAATCAAACAGAAGTTAGCTAATAATCGGCTAACGACACCCTTGTTTAATACTCAGCAATTCAGTCATCATATCGAAGCAGCCTACACACAAATATATCAGCGCTATCAAGCAGACTTAATGCCGGATCATATTCATGTAAAAGCAAATCACCATGAACAAATATGATTGTGATGTGCAATTTCTTTACGTTGATGATCTAACCGAGTGCCACAAAGCTTTATTCATCCGATAAGATCACTGAATTAATTTGAATAAGCCTCACAAACGTGCGGGCTGGGCAAGAAAGAATTTCAAGTCATCTGATACTGGCTCAACTTATACCAGAGTGAGCGCTCGCTAATCTCTAGAAGCTTGGCTGCCTTGCTTTTATTGCCTTGTGTGGCAGCCAGTGCCTCTGTTATCAACTGCCGCTCCAGCGCCTCAATCGCCGGCGGTAAAGCTAGTGAATTAGCCGTAGCAGAGGCTTCTGGCACCCGCGCCGGTACATGACTTACCATTTCAGTTGGCAGGTGCTTAGGCAACACGGTTTGATTGCCGCTGATAATCGCCGCGCGTTCCAGCACGTTCTCCAGCTCGCGCACATTGCCCGGCCAGTCATAGCGGGTTAGGGCATCAATCGCTTCCGGTGAAATGTCAACACGGCGCTTGGCCAGAAAATGCTGCGCCAGTTTTGGAATATCTGACTTGCGTGCTTTAAGCGCAGGCAAGTCGATACGGAATACATTGAGCCGGTAATATAGGTCTTCTCGCAGCTTGCCGTCTTTGATTGCCTCGCGCGGATCACGGTTGGTTGCGGCAACTACGCGGATATCAACAGCAATCGGCCGATTGCCGCCCACCCGTTCAATGACATTCTCCTGCAATGCGCGTAGCAGTTTTGCCTGTAACGCCATCGGCATTTCGGTGATTTCGTCCAGAAACAAAGTACCGCCATCTGCCAACTCAAACTTACCGACACGATCTTTAATGGCGCCGGTAAATGCGCCTTTTTCATGGCCGAACAGTTCAGACTCCAGCATCTCATGCGGAATCGCTGCGCAATTCACTGCCACAAATAAGCCATTACTGCGGGGCGAGCCGGCATGAATAGCACGCGCAACCAGCTCCTTGCCGGTACCGGTTTCGCCTGCGATCAGCACCGTAGCTTTTTCCGGCGCGACCTGGCGAATAGATTCAAACAGCTGCTGCATGGCTGGGCTAGTGCCCACCAGCCCAGCATCCGGCGCTTTATCTTCCCGCAAGTACTGGTTTTCAACCACCAGACGTGCAAATGACAAGGCGCGCGCAATCGCAAGCTCCAGCTCTTCAAGATCAAACGGGCGCAGAATATAATCGGAAGCACCACTCTTCATGGCGTCGATAGCGGTTTTGACTTCTCCCTGCGCCGTTACAATAATCACCGGCAGATCAGGATCAACCAGCGCATTCTTTCGACCTTGCTCCTGTCCATCTTCCTGCCCGCCGGCACGAATAGCCTTGAGCAACTGCAGACCGCTCATATAGGGCATGTGCAGATCGGTAACAACACAATCTATATGCTGGGTATGGATAATTTCTAGCGCTTCACGCCCATCTTTGGCAGTCAGCGGCTTATAGCCAGCCTGACGTAAACTGATTTCCAGTAAACGCAGCATATGCGGCTCATCATCCACCGCCAATATGGTTTTAATCGTTTGCGACATGGTTCTCTTTATCGTTATCTTCTAGTTAATCATTATGGCCAATTGCACAATCTTAATGCACCTGCAGTTTGGGCAGCTTGACCCGGAAGTCTGCGCCATGACCAGCTGCACTACCACTGACAGAGCGGCTCGGCAGCGTGCTTGCTTCAACGGTCAGCGAGCCGAAATGTGCGGTCACAATCTGCCTCGAAACAGCCAGACCTAAGCCAATACCACCTTGCCGTTGCGTAAAGAACGGATCAAATATCTGTTGCCTGAACGGCTCATCAACACCCTTGCCATTATCTGCCACGCTGATAGTAACACTATCCTCAAGCTCGAACAGCGACACCACCACCCGACTGCCATTTTCCAACATCTGGATGGCATTGAGCAATAAATTCAGAATTACCTGCGTAATTTGCTCGCCATCACACTCGATCAGCACACGCTTCAATGCCTGAGCGTGATCAGCTTCTTTTTCCAAGGCTTTAATTACCAGCTCCAGACTGATCTCTTTTTTATTCGCCTGCATGCGCAGCATGGCTACAGCATTTTCCAGCAGGCCAACCAGGTCATGCAGCGCAAATTCCGGCTGCCGCGGCCGCGCAGAATCCACCAGCGTAGAGACCAGCTTATTCAGGCGCTCGGTTTCAGAGGTAATAAAGCCAGCTACTTCCTGCGCTTCTGCACTCAGGTTTTTCTCGCGCGCGAGTACCTGCGCCGATGAGCGCAATATACCCAGCGGCGTTCTGATTTCATGGCTGATTGCCGCCGCCATTTCACCGGCCACCGCCAGCTTTGCTGCTCTTGTCAGGTTATCTTTAGAGAGGTTGAGATCATCGATCATTTTTGCAAAAGCGTTAGTCATCTCGCGCACTTCAGTCGGACCATCCGGCGCAGGTGGCAAGCCCTGAGTTGTAGAACGCATTAATCGATTAGCATACGAAGTAAGCCTGGCAAGCGGTGTGGTGATAAAACGTGATAACGGTGCCGCAAGCGCTGTAGCCAGAAATGCTGTCACCACCAGTAAAAAGATGAACATGTAGCCCATACGATGTACCGGCGCCATCACAACGGCGCGGTATTGTGAAATTTCGACTTGCCACTTGAAAATAGGGGCTGTTGCCTGTCCATTGCCGTTTGAACGCACCGAAACATCATGCCCTGCAACTACCTGCTGCCATTCAGCAGTCTGCGCCAATGGTTTACCGTGCTCATCCAGCAGTGCCGCCGCACTGCCCTGACTTTGCGTATTTTTGAGAATTTCTTCGATCTCACCCCAGTCAAATACTGCCCAGAGCGTGCCGACCTTATTGCCATCATGATCAATAATATCGCTGGCTATGGGCAGGCGCTGCTGCTTTATAGCCGCCAGCAGCAGAGGATGTCGCTCCAGCTGAGTGCTTACCCACGGCTGCACTGCGTCAGCAGGCTGACCAATCTGCTCAGCCTCACTTGAAGCAATCACGCGATTATCAGAACCCACCACATACAGCGCATGATAAACCCCGCGGTAACTTTGCTTGAGATCCGCCAAAAAATGCGACAAACGCTTATCCACATCACCGATCTGCGCCTCATACATGATATCCAGCCGACTCCAAGAAGCCACATTCTGCAGGCGCTCGAACATCATACGATCAACTTCACTGAGTGCGGCACTGGCGCGCGTCTGCATACCGCTCACGATCTCGTCATGCAGCGCGGTACGCGCCTGATAAAAGGCGAGTATTGTCATGATCAGCATAGGCAATAAGGCGGTAAGAAAAAAACCTGCCAGCAAGACTTGTCTGACGGAAAAAGGCCTATTTAGCATGGGCTCCATTAGCTATAGTGTACAATTGGGCATTCTCATTTGTAGCAGTCATTCATCATGATTCAGCAAAAAACTAGGGCATTTCGCACCTGCTTACGACGCCTGTCAATATTTGCAGGCAAGCAAGTAGCTTATGCGGTCAGTGTAGCCTTGCTGGCTATGGTATGCAAGATTGCCCATGCCGACGAAACTATAGACGGAACCGCAGCTGAGTCATCAGGTTTTAAACTTGGCGGCTACTCAAGCGCAAGTATCACCGCACCACGCAAGGGTAATACTGAGTTCAATCTGAATGAACTCAGCCTGTTGCTAAGCTGGGACAACAATGCCCGCCTTAAATTTTTCGGTGAACTGGAACTGGAACGCCCGCTCAGTTGGAATGAAAACAAAAAATTCGACAGCAAAAACAGTTATTTTGACCTGGAGCGACTTTATCTCGACTATAACGTTTCCGAAAAAATCAATATCCGCGGCGGGCGCTTTTTAACTCCGGCCGGCCGCTGGAACCTGTTGCATGCAGCCCCGCTGGTATGGACCGGCACCCGCCCGCTAGCCACCAATTACTTATTTCCCGCTGCAATTAACGGCGTCATGATGCACGGCTCTACCCCGGTAAACATAAACGGTGAGGACCAATCTTTTGAATACTCGTTTTTTGTTGAAACCCTCAAAGATCAGGACAAAGAGGACAATGAGATCAGCTACAAAAATGTAGCTGGTGCTCACTTTAAATTAAACAATCAGTTTAATCTGGGCTTGAGCCTCGCCACGTTTACTGAAGACCGCCCCGGCTCTCCCGATTACCGTATGATCGGACTCGACTTTATAACGCATATCAAAGGCTGGGAATTAAGCGGCGAAGGCTTTCAGCGCTTTACCAGTAGCGGCAATGATGGCGGCAGCGGTGCCTACCTGCAGAGTGCAGCGCCACTAGGTAATAACTGGTATTGGCTAACCCGCCTGGAAACTTTCCATAAACCCGATGCAATTTCAGGTGAACGCTGGGTGCTGGGTGTTACCAAACGCGTTACGCCCAAACAACTGCTTAAAATGGAGTTCATAGGCGGCAGTGATGACTTTACTGATACCCCACGCGGCTTTATCGGCTCATTTGCGGTGCTGTTCTGATGGGGCCATTGTTTAAACATATATTGGCAGCATTTTGTGCATTTTATGCACTTTCCGCTGCGCAGTTCACTTATGCGGAAGAATCCCGCCCGCTCGCGGTCATTGTATCCAGCAATGCTGAAACTTCGGTAATTCAGCAGCTCAGCCCGCGTGATCTGGGCCCGGTTTACTGGAAGAAGAAACAATACTGGCAGGGCGGTGCACGCATACGCCCGGTTAATTTGCATGCTGAACATCCATTACGCATTTATTTCTCGAAAGTTGTCCTCGACAGCGTGCCGAGCGAACAGGGCGATTATTGGAATGGCCTGTATTTCCATGGCACCACACCGCCTTACAGCGTGCAGTCAGAAGAAGCGGTGCTGCGTTATGTCAGCATGACCAAAGGTGCCATCGGTTACGTGGATGCCTGCAATCTGGATGACCGGGTAAAGCCTCTGTTATGGATTGATGACAATAGCGTCACCAATAATAAACCTGCGTTACATTGCCAGCCCTGACCATTATGCAAACCTTCCACGACTACTCTCAATATGGGTTAGCGCCTTCTTTCAACTCTCCAAGCTTATAGGCACGCGCGGCAGTCTGGTAATGCGCGATAGCTTCATGTAAAAGAAGCTGATTCATAGCTACCGGGGCAGATTCCAGAGTTAGCGGATCTACCTGATAAGCCTCGGCTTTCTGCTTGGGTGACAGCACAATCAGCGTATCGTTTTTGTAGTAACCCAGCTCCTGATAATTGCTGATAAAGGCACGCGGCGGCACTTTTTTTCGCTCGGCATCAAACATGGACTGCCCGAAGAAATGCTGGCTGCCTTTTGCTCCCATAATGTCCAGCAAGGTAGGTGCAATATCAATCTGGCTGACCATGCGTGAATAGTGGCCAGCCGGCAATAAATCAGGTGAATAGAAAAATAACGGTATATGGTATTTATCTACCGGCAATTTGGTTTTACCGGCAGCAGACGAGCAATGGTCGGCCACGATCACAAACAAGGTATCCTTGAACCAGGGCTTGGATTTTGCGCTCTCGATAAACTTGCCGATTGCATAATCGGTATATTTAACCGCCCCCTTACGGCTTCCCTGCGGCAGATCTATCTTACCTTCCGGAAACGTAAACGGCCGATGATTAGAAGTTGTCATGATATGTGCGAAAAATAGAATCGCCGGCTTCACATTGCTATCAATAGTTTGCAGGGAATTATTGAATAAACTTTCGTCATCGACACCCCATACATTCTCGGCCTGAATGGTACTTTTATCGAAGTCGGTACGATCTACCACCTTGTAATCGTTACCTCTGAAATAAGAATTCATGCTATCGAATACGCCATAGCCGCCGTAAATAAAAAACGTGCTGTACTGCTGTGCTTCCAGAAACTCGCCCAAGGTCGCCAGGTGGTCACTATCCGGCCTGTGCACAATGGCCTGCCCCGGAATCGGCGGAATCGCGATAGACAGCGCATCCAAACCACGCACGGTACGCGTACCGGTAGCAAACACCTTATCAAACACTAAACTCTCTTTAGCCAGCTTATCCAGATAAGGCGTTAAATTTTCTTTATTGCCGTAACTACCCAGATAATCAGCAGACAGACTTTCCACCATGATCAGCACCACATTTTTCGGGCGCCGTTTGAATGGGCCAATACTTTTTGATTCTATACCTGACTCATTAGCGCTAAGCGCTTTTGAAGATGGCAGCCTTGACACACCGGCCTGTTGCAAAAGCTTGTCAGCCTCAGCCTGCGGAATTGTTTTATAAAATCTATCATAATCCAACTCATTGCGGCGCACGGCCGCAGCGAAAGTAAATATTCCGTTACCGGCCAATTCATTCGCGTAGGCATTTTTACTGAATTGCATCTGGTCTACATTGGTAAATGCATAACTTAGCGCAGGGAGAAAAAAAGCTAGCACCAGCAGATGCATCCTTTTTTGCAAACTATGTGGCTGCATTTCAAACCTCACGCGCTTGCCAAGCAAAAATAAAATAAGCATTACAAATAGTGCAATCGCTAGCAGTATCAGCGGTACCGGATAGGACTCGCGGATATTGCCAACTACTTCATGCGTATAAACCAGATAATCTACAGCAATAAAATTAAAGCGTGTACTGAATTCCTGCCAGAAAATAAATTCAGAAACTGCACCGAACACCAGCGCAAACATCAGCAAGAAAGCCATCAGCCAGCGTGCATTATTTAACCAGTTTTTATTGCTCCAGCGCGCTGGTATCAATGCTGAGACCAGTAATGCAGGCACCAGTAAATATGCCCATGCTGCCAGATCAAACCAGACACCAACTGCAAACGCTCCCAGCAATTCGGCTACTTCCATTTGCTTCCAGCCGGCATGCATACTTAAAGCCAGCCTTAGTATCAGCCACACACTCAAAGCAAGACCCGTCAAAAATGTGTAATAAGGAAGCGTTCGAAACGGCGTTTTAAGCAAATTGGGCATAGAGCAAACATTACTAATAAAATAAGGCTGTAAGTAAACGCAAACTCTATGCCATATCTGTAAGCAATTGTTTTTTATCCGCTTTAGATTAACGCTTAATACCGGACTCATACAAAATTTGCGGGGTTTTATTACGAGCAGGGATCAATTTATGCAGGTTTTGCAGTCTTGGCTATCCGCTAATCTAGTACGACCGTTTGCAAAATCGATGAATATTTAATAAATAACACTCAATGCATAAAATCATAACAAATTGATTATTAACATAATTTAATTTAAAAGTTTTGTTTTATTACATTTCACTAACACGGCAATTATAAACAAAACTGATGCTCCAGATCATCGGCATGCTACTTGCTCCAATGTAATCATCAGTGTTAATAGCGAAATACAAAATGCAAAATCCAGCTTATTTAGGTTCATCATATTTAAATGCCGCACTTTTGACCTTGGGTAACAGCTCGGCCTTCTTTAATGCTGAGGTCGCCTATAAAACGCGTCCACTCGCAACCTCAAAAAGACAGCGTGCAGAAAATATCAAATTAACAACTTCAGATTGCAATGCAGCCGACCGTAGCGAGATCGAACAGTTTGTACACGACGTATTTGCCAAAACATACGGTGCGAACGTACAGCACTTTATGCCAAACCTGGTGAGCTTGCGCGATGAAGAAGGCGACATTGTCGCTGCGTTCGGTTTACGCAAAGCTGACGAACACCCTCTGTTTCTAGAGCAATATCTTGACGCGCCGATCGAAACGATTTTTTCAGGTCGCTTTAACAGAAACATTACGCGCTCGCAGATTACTGAAATCGGCAATCTGGCAGTATCTAATCCGCGTAACGCTGGCGTACTGATTGCAAACGTTATTCAATACAGTCTGGATATGGGAATAGAGTGGGGCGTAGCCACCGCCCACCACAGCCTGCAAAATGGTTTAGTCAAAGGCGGCCGGGATGTTTATGCGCTACAGGCAGCAGATCCGGCAAGATTGGATCCGGCAGAATTTGCCAGCTGGGGCACTTACTACAATAATTTACCGCAAGTGGTTGCTATTCGCGGAGTTGCACAAGTTTGACTGTAAAAATGATTACCAACGATCTGTTACAGGCCATAAGCCGTAACTCGCCAGATCAAATAGCATTGCGTGGCACCGATAGTTCACTCACTTATGCAGAGTTAAATACTGCAGTGAGCCACCAGACGGAAATGTGGGCAGCGCAAACCGCAGCTTCAACAACCAAACACCCAACCATGGCCTTAGCCGTTGAGAACCATCCGGCGTGGATAGTACTGGATTTGGCGGCAATGGCATGTAACAGGCCTTTGGTGCCGTTGCCTTTCTTTTTCTCACCCTCGCAGTGGCTGCATGCAATGCAGAATGCAGGCGTTTCAATACTGGTGACTGACCAGCCGCAGCTATTCGAGCCTTTGCTAGCCACCAATATTTTAACTAGCAGCCAGTTTGAGCTAGCCGGTAAAACACTTACGCAATTTGCGTTACGCAATTTTGATCAAGTAACGTTACCGCATAACACCGCTAAAATCACTTACACCTCAGGTACCACCGGCAACCCCAAAGGCGTATGCCTGAGCAACGAAAACATGCTCAATGTTGCGAAGGCGATTGCTGCGGCTACCACAGTTTCTTCTACTGACACGCATTTAAGCGTATTACCGCTGGCAACTCTTTTAGAAAATGTCGCCGGTGTTTATGCAACACTGCTTGCAGGTGCAAGCTGCCACTTACTGCCTAACCATGAAATCGGCTTAAGTGGTGCAACCGGGCTAGATATCAAGAAACTATTGGCAACCCTGAAACTGACCCAGGCCAGTACGGCTATTTTCACACCGGAACTGCTGCATGCACTGGTGGTCTGTATTGAAGCTGGAGCAGACGCCTCAGACTATCTGCGCTTTCTGGCGGTAGGTGGCGCTTCGGTTTCACCAGCTTTGCTGGAGCGTGCAAGAAAACTCAAGATACCGGTATACGAAGGTTACGGCCTATCTGAATGTGCATCAGTGGTTGCGCTGAATGTGCCGCTTGGCAACAAGATAGGTACGGTAGGTAAGCCATTGCCGCATATTAACGTGAGCTTTACCGAAGAGCAGGAGATTGTCGTGAATGGCAATGCTTATCTGGGTTATGTCGGGCAAGAGCAGGCCCAGCTAAATTCTGTACATACCGGTGATATTGGTGAGCTGGACCAAGACGGCTACCTAATTATTACCGGCCGCAAGAAAAACATATTTATCACTTCATTCGGGCGCAATGTGTCACCGGAATGGGTGGAACGCGAATTGAAAATCACCCCTTGCATTGCGCAGGCCGCATTGTTTGGGGAAGCAAAACCATGGAATGTGGCAGTCATCGTGCCAAGGCAGGCGGCTACTGATGAGCAGGTTGACGATGCAATACATGCGCTCAACAACAGGCTGCCGGATTATGCCCGTATCAGTCGCTGGGTTCGTGCGGATGCGCCATTCAGTACTAAAAACCAGCAACTCACATCCAATGGCAGAAATCGCCGCGATGTGATTCTGCAACACTATCAAAATCAAATTAACGCTCTATATGAAGGAAAATCAGCATGACTGTTTACCAAAAATTACTGCAAGCTACAGAAAGTGAACGTAACGAATTAATGAGTTTGCCGCTCATCCAGCAAGGTGGCAAAGGCACTATCACGCTGCAAACCTACATCGCCTTTCTCACACAGGCCTATCATCACGTCAAGCACACCACACCACTGCTGATGGCTTGCGGTGGCCGCCTGCCTGGCCACTATGAATGGTTGCGTACCGCCATTGGCGAGTATATTGAAGAAGAAATGGGCCATCAGGAATGGGTGCTGAACGACATTGCCGAATGCGGCGGTGATAAAGAAGCTGTGCGTGCCAGCAAAACACCGGCAACCAGTGCCAGTATGGCTACCGAAGTTATGGTGGCTTATGCTTACGACATGATCAACCGCGTTAACCCGATTGGATTTTTCGGCATGGTATTAGTGCTTGAAGGCACCAGTACTGCAGTAGCGACACAGGCTGGTGAAACGCTGATAAAAAGCCTCAACCTGCCGAAAAAAGCTTTCAGCTATCTGCTGTCACACGGCTCACTCGACATCAGCCATGTTTCGTTTTATGAAAGTCTGGTGAATCAGGTGACTGATGAAAACGACCAGGCCTGCCTGATTCACAGTGCAAAAATATTTTATAAATTGTATGGCGATATTTTCCGTACAATAGCAGATGAACATATGCACAATTAAGGCGGGTTTCTATGCAGCTTAAAAACAAACGGATCTTGCTCACCGGTGCCACCGGCGGTATCGGTAAACATATTGCGCTCTTACTGGCACGCAAGGGTGCAAATCTGGCTTTGGTTGGCCGCCATGCCAACAAGCTGGAAGAGTTAGCCAATGAAATTAACAATAAAGGCGGTAACGCCAAGACGATTGTGGCCGATTTTGAGCTTGCCGAAACCGCAAGGCAGGTGGCTACTGAAGCGCAGCAGAAGCTCGGCGGCATTGATATTTTGATCAATAATGCCGCTATTATGGATTTTATTCAGTTTGAAGACCAAAGCCCGGAACGTATCGCGCAAATGATACAGACTAACGTTACCGCAACTATCCAGTTAGCGCATGCCGTATTACCAAAATTCAAAGCGGCCGGTCAGGGCCACTTTGTTATGATAGGCTCGATTCTAGGTTCGCTGGGCTTTCCATATTACGCAACCTATTGTGCCAGCAAGTTTGCAGTGCACGGCTTCTCACAAGCACTGCGTAGAGAACTGATAGATACCAATATCGGTGTGAGCTATATCGCACCGCGCGGCGTCAATACATCCTTGAATGACGCAGTTACACTCGCCATGCTAGCCAAAACTGGCGGCAACCTGGATGAACCGGAAAAAGTAGCCGCTATTGTGGTCAAATCGCTGGAACAGGAAAAACAGGAAGTGTTTATCGGCCAACCGGAATCATTCTTCGCCTGGCTTAACGGCGCTGCACCTAAAATCGTTAATATTGGACTTAAGAAACAAGCTCGATTGGCAAAAGAATTTGCTATCAGAAAGTTGAAGTAGTCGTTTCAGAGTTTTTACAGGTACAGCACTACTGGAAATACAGTAACTGCAAGAACCACTAGTAGCCACTGCATGCCCCAGCGCTCAAGATGCCCGGTAAAATGTAAAACCAAAGCTGAAATTGCCACTACATAGTAAAGTAGATAGAGAATTAATGTCATATATCCCCGCTCAAATAATTATTTAGTTTTGTTATTTTTAAACTAGTGTAACAAAAAAAATTTAACAAAACTCAATTTTAATCGTGCAGTCTTAATTCTTTACAATCTGAACAATATTTCTGAAGACTGTTCATGCTACAACAGCAGTAGCAATCTAATAATTAGCCTTATATGTTCAGCCTTAATTTTCTACCTGTCATTATTTATATAAATCATTCCCGACTTAAACGCTTGGTTTTATGGCAGTTTTAGCGTATATTTGAGCGATTGCTAGGGGTCTGTATTTTTAATCGAATATAGTGAGACACACCCTTTGAACCTGATGCGGGTCATGCCGCCGTAGGGAATGCAGCGTTTACTGCTCCCTATGATTTATTAATTTTTCAAAAAGCAGGCCATAATAGATTCTATCTAAAGATAAATTCTATCAATGCAGCTTTTTTTGGAGCACACAGTGAACGCGACTGATAAAAATCTTTCCAAATTTCTTAATGAAACCGCCTCTGTAGATGAAGGCGCGACCAAACCGTTTGCAAAATCACGTAAAGTTTATGTTGAGGGTTCACGCCCGGACATTCGCGTACCATTTCGCGAAATTTCATTAAGCGATACCCCTTCAGCTTTTGGCGCTGAAAAAAACCCGCCGGTTGTGGTTTACGATACCAGCGGCCCATACACTGACCCAACGATCAGCATCGACATTCGTAACGGCTTGCCAGCATTACGTTCGACATGGATTGAAGAACGTAACGATACTGAGCAACTGGACGGCCCAAGTTCAGCATTCGGCCAGCAGCGTAAAATTGACCCGGAACTAGCAGAAATGCGCTTTAACCTGACACGTTTGCCGCGCCGTGCCAAGCCAGGCAAAAACGTATCGCAAATGCACTACGCACGCCAGGGTATCATTACTCCGGAAATGGAATTCATTGCGGTCCGTGAAAACCAACGCCGTGAAAACATGAGCGAACTACTGCAAACCCAGCATCCGGGCCAAGATTTCGGTGCCAGCATTCCAAAAATGATCACGCCTGAATTCGTGCGCGATGAAGTTGCACGCGGCCGCGCCATTATTCCAATGAACATCAACCACCCTGAAATCGAGCCGATGATTATTGGCCGTAACTTTCTGGTGAAAATCAACGCCAACATCGGTAACTCTGCACTGGGCTCTTCAATCAATGAAGAAGTTGAAAAAATGGTGTGGAGTACACGTTGGGGCGGCGACACCGTAATGGATTTATCAACCGGCAAAAACATCCACGAAACCCGTGAATGGATTATCCGCAACTCCCCAGTGCCTATCGGTACCGTGCCTATCTATCAGGCTTTGGAAAAAGTTGACGGTAAGGCTGAAGACCTGACTTGGGAAATCTTCCGCGATACTTTAATTGAGCAGGCAGAGCAGGGTGTGGATTACTTCACGATTCATGCTGGTGTGCGTCTGGCTTACATCCCGATGACAGCAAAACGCATGACCGGTATCGTGTCACGCGGCGGCTCTATCATGGCGAAATGGTGCTTAGCGCATCACAAAGAATCGTTCCTGTACGAGCACTTTGAAGACATCTGCGAAATCATGAAACAGTATGACGTGTCATTCAGCTTAGGTGATGGCCTGCGTCCAGGTTCAATCTACGATGCCAACGATGAAGCACAATTCGCTGAACTCAAAACCTTGGGTGAACTGACGCAAATCGCATGGAAACACGACGTGCAATGTATGATCGAAGGCCCAGGCCACGTACCGATGCACCTGATTAAAGAGAATATGGAACTGCAACTGGAACATTGCGGTGAAGCTCCATTCTACACATTAGGCCCATTAACCACTGACATCGCACCTGGCTATGACCACATCACTTCAGGTATCGGTGCTGCGATGATCGGCTGGTACGGCTGTGCCATGCTTTGTTATGTAACGCCAAAAGAGCATTTAGGCTTGCCGGATAAAGAAGACGTACGCGTTGGTATCATCACCTACAAGATCGCAGCGCATGCAGCGGACTTGGCAAAAGGCCACCCGGGCGCACAGATCCGTGACAACGCTTTATCTAAAGCGCGTTTCGAATTCCGCTGGGAAGACCAATTCAATCTTGGCCTAGACCCGGAAAAAGCCAAGGAATTCCACGACGAAACATTACCGCAGGAAGGCGCAAAACAAGCACACTTCTGCTCAATGTGCGGACCACATTTCTGCTCAATGAAAATATCACAGGATGTACGTGATTACGCCGCAGAAAAAGGCGTTTCAGAACAAGAAGCGCTGACCAAAGGCATGCAGGAAAAAGCCATTGAGTTCGTGAAAAAAGGTTCTGAGGTTTATCAAAAGGTTTAATTTTTGATGTAATTACATTTAGCAAAACAGCCAGCTTTATGCTGGCTGTTTTGCTTGTGACAAATCATTGCATTAAGGTATTGCTTTCAGGCGTTTTAACTGAAAAAAGCGTAAAATAGCAACATTCAAGGAAAACTGTTTTGACTACTCTAAAAATATCCAAAAAACCTGGCGATGCTTCTACCGTTGCGGTTAAAAAATCACCTGTACGCCGCAACAATTCAGTGCCACGTGATCGTACTGTTGCGCCGGTAAAACCGCAGCGTCCAGAGGCACAACAACCTCGCGAGCAACGCGCACCAGATAATCGTGCACCCGCAGCACAAAGACAGGAGCCGACTCGTCAGCGTAATCATCGTCACGATGGCGGTATGCGCGAGCAGCCATCTGCGACTGCAAGGCAGCAGCCAGCACCGGATAGCCGTGCACCGGCATCGCGCGCCATGCAGGTAGATGCGCGCCGTAATGAGAACACCAGCCGCGATAAAGCAGACCGTGAAGGTGCGTATCGCAACCCGCCACGCCGTGGCGGTAAAGCACGCGATGGCTTTGTCGCGAGTGAGTTTGATAATACGCGCTCAAATAAAGAAGTGTTTGCTGCCAGAGCGAGTGCCAGCCAACCTGAACAGCCGCGCTTATCAAAAGTAATGACCGAGCGTGGAATCTGCTCACGTCGTGAAGCCGATGAATGGATCGCAAACGGCTGGGTGAAAGTGAACGGGGAGATCATCGAAACCCTGGGTACGCGCATTGACCCGAATGCTGAAATCATCATCAGCAGCTACGCACAGGAACATCAGGCTGAGAATGTCACGATCATCCTGCATAAGCCTGTAGGTTATGTGAGTGGGCAAGCGGAAGATGGCTATGAGCCGGCAATCGTACTGGTGCATCCGGACAACCAGTGGCCGGAAGACCCTGAATTACACAAACACAACCCTAAACAATTCCACCGCGGCATGTTGCGTGGACTGGCACCGGCAGGACGTTTGGATATTGACTCTACCGGAATGTTAGTGCTTACTCAGGACGGCCGTATTGCACGTCATTTGATTGGCGAAGATTCCACAGTAGAAAAAGAATATCTGGTACGTGTCACCGGTGAGCTAACAGAAGCCGGCATGAAACAGCTTAATTTTGGTTTGAGCCTCGATGGCGAAAAACTTAAGCCAGCCAAGGTGAGCTGGCAGAATGAAGACCAGTTACGATTTGTATTGCGTGAAGGCAAAAAACGCCAGATCCGCCGCATGTGCGAGATGGTAGGTTTGCAAGTAGTTGGCCTGAAACGTGTCCGCATCGGTAGTGTTTCACTGGGTAAGTTACCGGCTGGACAATGGCGTTATCTGCGTCCAGAAGAGCGTTTTTAAATTTTAGGAGTTAGTATGGGATTATTTGATAGCATCGCCGGCAATATGCTGGGCAAATTAGGCGGTGAAAAAGGCGCCATTGCACAGGTAGCGATAGACTTATTTAATCAAAACGGCGGGCTACCGGGCGTGCTGGAAAAATTCAAGGCGGCTGGCTTTACCGATGAAGTAGCCTCATGGGTCGGCAAGGGCGCTAATCTGCCAATATCCGCCCCACAGGTTGTGCAAGTGTTAGGTAGCTCAACCATTCAAACAGCTGCCAATAAACTAGGCATCAACGCTGATGAAATCAGTGCAAAAATCGCTGAATACCTGCCACAGGTGGTAGACCGAATGACGCCAAACGGCGAAGTCAGTAAAGATTCCGGCAACCTGCTTGCAACGTTGCTAGGCATGCTTAAATAAATCCAAAATTATCAAAAACGGGCAAACAGGCCCGTTTTTATTTAGATAGAACTATAAAGAAACAATAGAGCACAACAATATGGATTTTATTTTACTTTTAAAAGCGTTTATTCAAGGCCTGGTTGAGGGCGCGACTGAATTCCTGCCGATCAGCAGTACCGGTCACCTAATTATCGTCGGTGACTTGCTTAATTTCAATGACGACAAAGCCAAGGTCTTCGATATCGTGATCCAGTTGGCGGCAATTCTGGCGGTATGCTGGGAATACCGTCGCAAGCTGCTGAATACCGTTATGCACATTACCCATCAAACAAAAGCACAGAATTTTTCACTCAATGTGCTTATTGCCTTCTTACCAGCGGCTCTGATGGGGCTGGTTTTTCACGACAAAATCAAAGAATATTTATTTACACCAATCACAGTCGCGATTGCTCTGATACTGGGTGGCTTGGCTATTCTACTGATTGAAAAGATGCCGCTCAAAGCTAAAACGGTTTCAATTGACGACATCTCACGCAAACAGGCATGGCAGATCGGCTTTGCACAGGCTGTTGCACTTATACCTGGCGTATCACGCTCCGGCGCCACGATTCTAGGCGGCATGCTGTTTGGCCTCAGTCGCCACACGGCTACCGAATTTTCATTCTTTTTAGCGATTCCTATCATGTTTGCCGCTACCGGCTATGACTTGCTCAAAAACTGGCAGTTGCTTTCCATCGATGACTTAGCTATGTTTGCAGTCGGTTTTGTCACTGCATTTGTTTCAGCGCTGATCGCCATCAAGTTTCTGCTGCGTTTTGTTGCGAGCCATAGTTTCAGAGTGTTTGCCTGGTACCGTATTGCATTAGGAATAATCGTAATCTGGTACTTTAAATAGTCCCCGATAATACTTGGTCCGTAACTACTTTTCCTAAATTTAAAAAGTAGCAGTAAAATCTAATCTGCTTAAATAATTATCCTGAATGATGGGTGCACCATGAAAAAACTACTTAAATATAGCTTGTTTGGCTTGGGCGGCATTGTTGCCTTATTGATATTAGTAGTAGCAGTCATTGCCGCGACGTTTAACCCGAATGACTACAAACCGCTCGTGGTTAAGATGGTCAAAGATAAAAAAGAGCGCACCCTGAATATTGAAGGCGATATCAAGCTCGCGTTCTGGCCGAAAATCGGTGCCAATCTGGGTAATGTCTCTATCTCCGAACATAAATCCGACAAAGAGTTTGCCTCTATCCAAAGCGCTCAGGTAGCGCTGGCAGTATTGCCGCTGTTAAAAAAACAGCTGGTGGTTGATACCGTTTACATTGATGGTGCAAAAGCCAACATCATCAAATACAAGGATGGCACCACCAACTTTGATGACCTGCTGAGCAAGGAAGAAGAGTCTGAAGAGATTAAATTTGATGTAGACGGCGTTAAAGTAACAAACTCTGCTGTGGTCTACACTGATGAAGGCACCGGTGCGCAATATGCACTGTCAAAATTCAATTTAACTTCAGGCCATATTGCCTTAGCGGAACCGATTGATTTAGCGACCGACTTTAGCATTAAAGCCAACCAGCCGGCCGTTACTGCCGATGTAAAAGTTAAAGGTAATTTCTTAGCTGACCCGGAAAACAAGCACTTTTTTGCTAAAGGTCTGGACGCCACCATCACCGGTGACTTGCTAGGCGGCAAAGCGGTATCTATCACTGCCAGCGGTGATATTGATGCGAAACCTGAAACACGCGAGTTCCTGATCGATAGCTTGAAACTTGCTGTAGCTGGCCAATTCAGCGGTGCAAAAATCACCCTGGACTTAAACGCACCTGAATTGATTGCGAAAAAAGATGAAGTCACCGGCAAAAAGGTAACCGTGAGTCTAGTGCAGGACAAAGCCGGCGACACCTTGAAAGCTAACCTGGTATTAGCCGACATCAAAGGCTCACCTAAAGCACTGCAAAGTAGCGGCATCAGCGGTGATATTTCCGGCACTCAGGGCGCACGTTCCATTAGCGGTAAGTTTTCTTCCCCATTCCAGGGCAACCTTGAGAACCTGATTTTCGATCTGCCGAAACTGGCAGGCAATGTCGACATCAAAGATCCGGCATTACCTAACGGTGCGGCAAAAGTCGGCTTCGCACTCAGCTTGCATACAGATGCCAAACAAGAGCAAGTGAACAGTAAATTCAACCTGAATGTGGATGCTACCAAGCTCAACGGCGATGTTGCCATCGCCAGCTTTAAAAAACCGAACGTCAAATTCAATATCAATGCTGACACGCTGGATTTAAATAAACTATTGGGTAACAGTAGCAAACCCAAGAAAGCCGAGCCAGCCAGTGATAAGCCAGCAGATTTATCTGCGTTAAAAAACATTCTGCTGGATGGCAAGATCAACATCGGCAATTTAATCTATGAAAAATACCGTTTATCCGGCCTTAATGTGAATGTTAAAGCCGATGGCGAAAAACTGACTTTATCCGGCCTCAACGTTAAGCTCGATGACAGCAACATTAAAGGTAACTTTGGCATCAGCCATTTCGCCAAACCGCTGTACACTTTTGATGTGGATATTGACCAGGTTGATGTTGACCGCTATGTCGGCGCTACTGGCAGCTCAGCCTCAAGCAAAGCTGCCAGCAAGGGCGATGATAAGCCGCTGGATTTAAGTGCGCTGAAAGCATTGAATGCTGATGGCTCGCTGCGTATCGGCAGCCTTAAGTATGGCAAAACCAAAGCCTCAAATGTGCGTATTGACTTAAAAGCAGATGGCCAGAAACTGAGCCTGAACCCGCTGGCAGCAAAGGTAGATGATAGCCAGGTCAACGCAAATATAGGCATCACACGCTTTCACGACCCGATTTACAGTTTCAACCTGAACATCGATAAACTGGATGCGGATAAATACATCACGAAAAGCGACCAGCCTGCGGCTAAAAGCTCCGGCGACACCCCGATTGATTTGAGCGCGCTAAAAAAGCTTAATGCCAGCGGCGAAGCCAAAATCGGCTGGCTTAAACTTGCCAATGTTAAAACACAGAATGTAAATATCGGCCTCAAAGCAGCAGATGGTATCGCCACTGTTTCTCCATTCGCTGCCAACCTGTATCAGGGCAGCATGGATGGTCTGCTAAAAGTGGATGCGCGCAGTACACCCAGCATCACTTTTAAACAGAGCATGAAAAACATTGCGATAGGACCACTGCTGGTAGATGCCATTAATAATGACATGCTCGAAGGCAAGGGCTCGCTGAATGTCGATGTAACGACATCTGGCAACACCGTAAGCGCACTGAAAAAAGCATTAGCCGGTAAAGCTGCAGTTAACCTTGCTGATGGCGCGATCAAAGGGATTGATATTCCAGGTACGCTTCGCGACATGAAATCCAAGGTAGCCCTGTTTCAGGATAAAAGCAGCATAGGCGCCGACGAGAAGAAAAAAACAGATTTCAGTGAGCTCAGCGCATCTTTCGATATTAAAAACGGCGTAGCGCACAATGAAGACCTGACCATGAAGGCACCGATCCTGCGTCTGGCAAAAGGTGATAGCCGCGGCGATATTGATATCGGTAACGAAACCATCAATTATCTGGCCAAACCGACTATTGTTAAATCATTGAAAGGCCAAGGCGGCGCTGATCTGGATTCTTTAGCTGGTTTGAGCATTCCGGTAAAAATCACCGGCACATTCTCTGCGCCTAAATACGGCATGGACTTCGCTGCGATTGGTGCAGCAATGGCTAAATCTAACCTGCTGGATAAAGTAGGCGGTGAAAAAGGTGCTGCGGTTAAAGAACTGATCGGTGACGGCGATAAAACAAAAGCGCTAGAGAGTCTGCTAGGTAAGAAAAAACTAGCAGATCCAGCAACTGCTCCGGCAGCAACCGATGGGGCAACATCGAGCACTGCCCCTGCTCCGGCTGAAGCGCCTAAATCGACAGGAGATGCTGCTAAAGAAAAAGCAGCAGAAGAACTAAAGAAACTGTTTAAGTTTTAAGCAAACGCGCATAGCCAACTGCTGCTAGCAATCAAGTTAGTAGCAGTTCTTTTTGACTTGTCCTGGAGCTGAGCCGCTATTGCCGGGCCCTTCACCGCAAGCTTTATTATGACCAGGTGCGTTTTCGCTGTTTCCTGGTCCGTTAGGGTGATGCCCAGCCGGTACAACTACACATCCACTTAAAGCTACGAATGCAGCAACCATCACTAAAATATGTTTCATCTGAAATCCTAAAAATTAAACTACCTGACTTGCATCCTACCAAACATCATATAAATAACCTATGACTGATTTCTCAAGCCGCCTCATCATTTGGCAAAAGCAGCACGGTCGCCATGATCTGCCCTGGCAGAATACAACTGATCCTTATGCCATCTGGGTATCCGAAATCATGCTGCAGCAAACGCAAGTTGCTGCCGTGATTGGTTATTACAGTAAATTCATGCAGCGCTTTCCTACTATCGCGGCACTCGCGGCTGCAACACAGGATGAAGTGCTGCAGCACTGGAGCGGCTTAGGCTATTACTCAAGAGCGCGTAACCTGCACAACGCGGCGCAAACCATCATGGATGATCACGGCGGCGTGTTTCCGCAAGACTTCGTCACGATTCAAACCCTATCCGGCATTGGTCGCTCTACAGCAGCCGCTATCGCTTCATTTGCCTTCAATCAGGTACAGACGATACTCGATGGCAATGTAAAGCGCGTACTGACACGGCATTTTGCAGTTGCAGGCTGGCCCGGCACGCCGAAAATTGAAAAAGAACTATGGTCACTGGCCGAAAGCCTGCTGCCACAAACCGATATGGTAGCTTACACTCAAGGCCTGATGGACTTGGGCGCTACCCTATGCAGCAGAAGCAAACCACATTGCCCGAAATGCCCGCTAGTGAGTAGCTGTCAGGCCTACCAGCAGCAGCGCGTCAGCCAGTTGCCGACACCCAAGCCGCGCAAAACCATTCCTGAAAAATACACTACCATGCTGATTCTGCTGCAGGGCAATAACGTGATGCTGGAAAAACGTCCTCCTAGCGGTATCTGGGGCGGGTTATGGAGCTTTCCACAGTTGGAAGGCAGCGATGATTATAGTGCCATCGCACAACAGAAATTCGGTATGACCGTGCAACCCCAAAAGGCATTACCTCAATTAAGCCATGCATTTACTCACTTTAAATTACACATTACACCGCAACCGCTGCTAGTCACAAAACAGCATTCAAAAGTCAGTGAAGCAGGCCAGATCTGGCTGAGTATTGAAGATGCCATCGGCGCTGCCATTCCTACACCCGTGCGTAAAATACTACGGTCATTGACCAATCAAAACACGTGAGCCAGCAGCTATTGACGTGCATCAACAGAAATAAGCATTACCTTGCCCAATCAGTTTGCTAGGCGTAGCATAGTAAAAGAAACGCTTATTTATTCTAAATGTGTCATTGCGAACTGAAGTGTAGCAATCGAGTAATTTATACTATCAGTAGCTTGTTAATTGCCATGTCACTTTGATCCTAGCGATGACGGAATAGATCAGCTACTGCTAATTAGAAGATCAGCATAAAACGGAATTAAGTTATTAAGCAATTGTCATACTGATGATTGCCATGATTAATAAAAAGGAGCATTTCAATGAATGATATACAAAGTACCACAGTAACCAAAGAACAATTGATCAGTGATTTCAAAGTAGTAATTGCAGACGCAGAAGCACTCATCAAAGCCACAGCTAACCAAGGTGGTGAGGCTGTTGTACACTTGCGCGCCAAAGCAGAAGAATCACTGGCAGTGGCTAAAGTAAAATTGAGCGAGGCACAGGATGCCTTAGTTGAAAAAGGAAAAATTGCCGCGCAGGCAACTGACAATTATGTACATGAAAAACCATGGCATGCCGTAGGTATTGCAGCAGGTATTGGCTTGGTGGTTGGCTTGCTTATCGGCAGGCGCTAGACCGCAATGGCAGACATACCTAACCAACCGGCAGAGGGTTTACTCAACTCTCTGAAAAACCTGACCGTAACACTCATTGCGATTATCCATACGCGCCTTGAGTTGATTAGCACCGATCTGGAAGAGGGACGCGAGCGCTTCATTTCATTGCTGGCTATGGCTTTTGTCTCACTGTTCAGCCTGTGCTTTGGCGCAGTACTGCTTACTATTTTATTGGTAGCAGTGTTCTGGGACACGCACCGTTTACTGGTACTAGGCTCGCTCACAGGACTATTCCTGATAACAGGTGCTGTATTGGCTGCAATAGTGGTAAGGAAATTAAAATCCATGCCACGAATGTTTGAAGCCAGCCTGGCAGAGCTGATCAAAGACCATCAGGAAATTGACACAAATAGTTAAGCAGGCAGGAGTTGGTAATGAATGAAAAATTAGCTGCACTTGCTGAACGCAGGCAAAAACTGGTTTATAAAGCTGCCTCACAGCGTATTGCATTGGCTCAAAGCATGCAGCCATTACGCAAACCGCTTGTAATCGCAGACCGCGGCTTGGAGGTAGTACGTTACTTTAAACGCTACCCCGTGCTCATGGTTGGTGTGAGCACCTTAACCGGGATATTGATCAGCAGAATGCACATCGCGCGCTTCACAGCGCTGTTGCAAACCAGCTGGTCTGTATTTCAACTGGTGCGCAATATGCGCGAATCTGTGCGTAAAGATTAAAAACCTTTAAACAATAAAAAAGCGGCTAATTTCTAGCCGCTTTTTTATTGCCGATTCTTTTAGAACCAAAAATCAATTTTATGGGATGCAGCATTACCCGTACACCCGTAAAGGGCGTCCCCACCAAGCTAACCTGCTAAAGCAGGAAGCTTGGCGTGAAAGGGGCGTGTCCGTCAAAACGGCTGCTTAAGCAGCTCGATTTGATGCCAAGGCGCACGGAACGCAGCAATGCGCCCTAAATTGATTTTACTTTTGATCCCAAGAATCTTCCCACATACAGTGCTTGATCTTATGACGGTTTGCAATCAACTCATCAATTGTTGGCTCGTCATTCAATGCACGTTTGATCGCCAGTTTAGTAGCTTCGTAGTTGTTTTTGTACATGTCGGCTTTATCCAATGTACCTTCTTTTTCCAGAGCGATACAACCTGGGTCAATCCATACCAGGCTGATAATGCACAAGTCATTCGCTTGCTCTTTTGGGATAATGCCTTCGATTACACAGTCCAGAATCGCATCTGCTGTCGCCGCTTGCACCACACCACCGAATAAGCTTACATCTGTGCTGCCTTTTAAAGTTACTTTTGGCACGGTCATACAAACTGGACGGACTAACTGATTAATATCACGCAC
>DATCVB010000037.1:0-11112 GCA_036567185.1 Methylotenera sp. | reverse complement strand
GAATGAGTTTAGCCAACTACTCACAAGCCAAACTCAATGCAGTAGCGAGAAAGTTAAATGAACGTCCAAGAAAAACACTAAACTACCAAACACCGGCAGAAAAATTTGCCCAATATGTTGCATCGACCGGTTGAATTCAAGGGGACAAAGCGGCTATTCCATTTTTGTGCATTGATCTCTATAGACTATCCAAAGCAGACGTTCAAAATACACTAGATATTGATTAAATAATTGTATTATCTCAAACGTAATGCATTCGTAATCACGGATACAGAACTTAAACTCATGGCTAGAGCTGCAATCATCGGTGATAATAACCATCCAGTAAGTGGATAAAGTAGACCTGCAGCCAAAGGTACACCTAGTGAATTATATACGAAGGCAAAAATAAGATTTTGCTTCATATTAATAATCGTCTGCTCCGAGATTGCTCTCGCTTGAGCTATGCCGCGCAGGTCACCTTTTACAAGAGTCACTTGGGCACTATTCATTGCAACGTCTGTTCCAGTCCCCATTGCGACACCTACATTCGCTTTAGCCAGCGCAGGTGCGTCATTGATACCATCGCCCGCCATTGCAACGAAACGGCCCTCACGTTGTAATTTATCTACCAGCGCTAATTTGTCAGCAGGCCTGACTTCGCCATAGACCTCATCAATACCAAGTTTGGCAGCTACTGATTTTGCTGTTGCAAGACCATCTCCGGTTGCCATGATTACCCGAATATCAAACGATCTGAGGATGCTCAATGCTTCTAATGAACTTGCCTTAATTGGGTCAGAAACAGCTAGTAAGCCGGCCATTTTCCCATCTACCGCCAATATCATGACACTAGCCCCCTCGGCTCTTAATGCTTCTGCCTGTGGCTTCAAATCCTCTACAGATACACCAATTTGCGTCATCAGTGCAGTATTGCCTAACGCAAGTGCTTTGCCGGTCACAATCCCTTTAACACCGATACCAGAAATTGAATCAAATGCTTCTACCTTATCCAGTACAAGCCCCTTTTCTCGTGCTGCTTGCACAATAGCATCTGCAAGAGGGTGTTCACTACCCTGATCTAAACTGGCTGCTAGACGTAACACTTCATTCTCGGTATACGCTTTGTTGGCAATAACTCGGTCAAATTTAGGCTTGCCTTCTGTTAATGTCCCCGTCTTATCGACAATGATAGTGTCAATTTTACGGAAGTTCTCTATGGCTGCCGCATCACGGAATAACACACCCTGAGAAGCCGCCTTACCCGTAGCAACCATAATAGACATCGGTGTTGCCAGCCCTAATGCGCACGGGCAGGCAATAATAAGCACCGCAACGGCATTGATGAGACCATAGACCCAACTAGGTTCAGGGCCAAATATTCCCCATGCAAAAAATGTCAGTATCGCGATGACGACAACGGTGACAACAAAGTAGCCAGCTACATGATCAGCCATGCGCTGCATAGGGGCTCTGGAACGTTGTGCTTGCATCACCATTTGCACAATACTAGAGAGAACGGTCTGGGCTCCGACTTTCTCCGCGCGCAATACTAATGCACCGCTTGTGTTTAGCGTTGCACCAATCAGCTTATCACCGATCCGTTTTGTCAAAGGAACAGGTTCGCCAGTCAGCATGGATTCATCAACCGCGCTTACGCCTTCGACCACGACTCCATCTACCGGTACTTTTTCACCTGGACGAACGCGAAGCGTGTCACCGACATGAACGTGCGTCAGAGGCACATCCTCTTCAGTGCCGTCGGTATTAATCCTGCGGGCAGTTTTAGGTGCTAATCCAAGTAATGATTTAATTGCAGCAGATGTCTGTGAGCGTGCTTTAAGTTCAAGCACCTGACCAAGCAAGGTCAAGGAAATGATCACGGCAGCCGCCTCAAAGTAGACTGCCACGCGCCCCATCGCCATAAACGACTCTGGAAAAACCTCAGGAACTACTGTAGCAACAACACTGTAAACAAATGCTGCTGATGTTCCCAGACCAATCAAAGTCCACATGTTAGGTTTGCGGTTAATGACTGATTGCACACCTCGTTGGAAGAAAGGCCAGCCTGCCCATAATACAATCGGTAATGAAAGAACGAGCTCGATCCAGCTTTGTGTTGTCATTTCGAACCACTGTAATCTGTGACCTAGCATCGCTAACACTGTGACGATGATGGTAAGTGGCAACGTCCATATAAAGCGTCGTTTGAAATCCACTAATTCTGGGCTTTCACCTTCTTCCAGTGTCGGCATTTCCGGCTCAAGTGACATGCCGCACTTAGGGCAGACACCAGGCTTGTCCTGACGTACCTCGGGGTGCATTGGGCAGGTATAAATTGTACCTGTGGCATTAATTTCGGCTGTTACCGGCTCAGTATTTATAGGATTAGATTGGTGATATTGAGAAGGGTTTTCTGTAAATTTTCCCTTACATCCAGCACTGCAGAAATAAAACATTTTTCCTGAATGCTTTATAGAGTGTGGAGACTGTTCAGTAACATTCATTCCACATACCGGATCTTTTAACTGCTCAGACTTATTGTTATGCATATCCACGGACTCTACTCCTTTGATGATTGATATGGGAAGCTGCTGACACCGCTACAAGTGCAATTGGAAAATGCACCCTCAACGAGTCCAGGTCAGGAATTGTTTCAGGTATTTGCAGCCTCTTTTCTTTGGAGTGATATTTGTTTCACAAGTGCGTAAATTGCCGGGATCACGATGAGCGTCAATACAGTTGAAGAAACCATACCGCCTACCATCGGTGCAGCAATACGCCGCATTACTTCAGAGCCGGTGCCACTTCCCCACATGATAGGCAACAACCCGGCCATGATTGCGACCACTGTCATCATCTTTGGCCGGACACGTTCTACCGCACCTTCCATCACTGCTTCATAAATATCAGCTACAGTAAATGCTTTACCTTCGGACTCGCGTTTTACCTTGAGCTCCTTGTACGCATGATCCAGATAGATCAGCATAATCACACCGGTCTCCGCCGCTACACCAGCTAACGCAATGAACCCGACTGCAACGGCAACGCTCATGTTGTAGCCTAGCCAATACATCAGCCAGATCCCGCCAACCAGAGAGAACGGTACTGACAGCATGACGATAAACGTTTCTGTTAAGCGCTTGAAGTTTAGATACAGCAACACGAAGATGATGAGCAATGTTAGCGGGATCACTATTTTCATCTTGGCTTTGGCTCGTTCCATATATTCAAACTGGCCGCTCCATGTTGCGTAATATCCAGGCTGGAATCTAACCTGCTCACGCACGGCCTTCTGCGCATCGGCCACATAACTGCCGATGTCTCTATCTCTAATATCAACAAAAATATAAGCAGATAACAATGCATTCTCGGTACGGATGCTCGGCGGCCCTTTTTCTAAAGAGATCTGCGCCAATTGCCCCAGAGGAATTAGTGCTCCATTCATGGCGGGTACCAGTACCTGACGCGCAATAGCATCCGGGTCTGAACGCAGTTCGCGTGGATAACGCGTGATTACCCCAAAGCGCTCTCGCCCTTCAACCGTCGTGGTAACCACTTCCCCGCCAAGAGCGCTGCTTATCACATCCTGCAAGTCGCCCACGGCTAGACCATAGCGAGCCAGCGCCATCCGATCCGGTTCGATATTCAGGTAATAACCTCCGGTGATACGCTCTGCATAAGCACTCGTAGTTCCCGGAACATTTTTAACTACAGATTCAATAGATTTGGCGAGCTTTTCCATTTCAACCAAATCTCTGCCGAATACCTTGATGCCGATTGGCGTACGGATGCCTGTTGACAGCATGTCGATACGTGCCTTAATCGGCATCGTCCAGGCGTTGCTCACACCGGGTAATTGCACGGCTTTATCCAGCTCCGAGATAATCTTGTCGATAGTCATGCCAGGACGCCATTCGCTCTCAGGTTTTAGATTAATGACTGTCTCAAACATTTCCATAGGCGCAGGGTCCGTAGCGGTATTAGCGCGGCCTGCCTTGCCAAAAACCGAAGCGACTTCCGGGAAGCTCTTAATGATTTTGTTCTGGGTCTGCATAATCTCTGCCGCCTTCGTCACAGACAGTCCGGGTAAAGTGGCTGGCATGTAGAGCAAAGTGCCTTCGTTCAAGGTTGGCATGAACTCGCTACCGAGTCTAGTCAGCGGATAAACAGAGATAGCAAGCACAAGCAGTGCAAGCAGGATAGTCGTCCTCTTCCAGCGCATGACTAGGGCGATGATGGGTCGATAAACCCAGATCAGGAAACGGTTTACCGGATTTTTACCTTCCGGCAGGATTTTGCCCCGTATAAACAGTAGCATCAGCACCGGCACCAGCGTGACCGAAAGCAATGCTGCTCCGGCCATCGAAAATGTCTTGGTGAATGCCAGCGGCTGAAACATGCGGCCTTCCTGCGATTCCAGCGTAAATACAGGCAAAAAGGAAACCGTAATAATCAGCAAGCTAAAAAATAGTGCAGGGCCTACCTCTTTACAGGCATCAATAATAAGTTGCAATCGGGGTGCATCCGGCGGTGCTCGCTCAATGTGCTTGTGAGCGTTCTCTATCATCACAATAGCAGCATCTATCATGGCACCAATAGCAATCGCGATGCCGCCCAAGCTCATGATATTGGAATTGAGCCCTAGCGCATGCATTAGCGAAAATGCAATCAGAACGCCAACTGGCAACATCACAATCGCTACAAGCGCACTGCGAACATGCATCAGGAACAGCATGCAAACCAATGCGACCACGATGCTTTCTTCAAGCAGCGTGGTCTTAAGGTTGTCAATGGCGCGATGTATCAAATCGGAGCGGTCATAGACTGTTTCCACCGTAACGCCCTGTGGTAAACCAGGTGCAATCTCAACGAGTTTTTGCTTGATGTTGTGGATGACTTCAAGTGCATTCTGGCCATAGCGTGCCATAGCAATACCGGCGACAACTTCGCCTTCACCATTGAGCTCGGCAATGCCGCGCCGTTCATCCGGTGCCAATTCAACCCTTGCCAAGTCACGCAGCAATACCGGTGTACCTTTATCGGCCTTGACTACCAGTGTTTCCAGATCACCGATGCCGCGCAGATATCCTTTACCACGCACCATATATTCGGTTTCGGTCATCTCTACTACGCGTCCGCCTACATCACGATTGCTCTCACGAATCACCTGTGTAACACGCGATGGCGATACGCCATATGCTTGCAGCTTGCGTGGATCAAGAACGACTTGATATTGTTTTACAAAACCACCAACACTGGCAACCTCTGCAACGCCATGTGCCTTGGTCAGCTGGTAACGTAAATACCAGTCCTGAATGGCTCTCAATTCCTCAAGAGAGCGATTTTTTGCCAATACCACATACTGATAAACCCAGCCTACACCAGTAGCATCAGGCCCCAGCGTTGGCGTAACGCCACGTGGCAATCGACCAGTCACACTGTTCAGGTATTCCAGTACGCGAGAACGTGCCCAGTAAATATCGGTACCATCTTCAAAGATCACGTAAACAAAGCTGGCACCAAAGAACGAGAAGCCACGTACGACTTTTGATTTTGGTACTGACAACATCGAGGTAGTGAGCGGATAAGTAACCTGATCCTCTACAACCTGTGGCGCCTGTCCTGGATACTCGGTATACACAATCACTTGCACATCGGACAAATCCGGGATGGCATCCAGAGGCGTTTTCAGCAACGAATAAACACCGGCACCCACTATAAATAACGTGGTTAACAGCACAAGAAATACATTGCGTACTGACCAGTTAATAATTTTTTCCAGCATGTCAGTGTCCTTCGTGCCCAGTTACCGGGGTAGGGGTAATTTCTACAGGTTCTGGTAAACTTCCTGCGTGTGAACTGTGTTCGCCAAAGCTCCCTAGTGCGGCTTTAAGATTGCTTTCTGCATCAATCAGGAAATTGGCGCGAACTACCACGTTCTCACCCTCACTCAGTCCTTCAACTATCTCAACATAGCCATCGCTACGCATACCAAGCTTGACCTCACGTGGCTCATACAGCCCTTCTGTGAGTTGAACCAGCACAACCTGACGTGTACCACTGTCGATCACAGCCGAATCCGGAACCGCCAATACGCTGGCATCATGACCTGACATCAGTTGAATGCTGGCATACATATCAGGCTTTAGAATGCCGTCGGGGTTAGCCAGTACTATCCGTACTTTGGCAGTGCGCGTCTCAGAGGTGACTGTTGGATATATATAATCAATCTTGCCTTTGAGCTCCTTACCTGGATAGGCATTGACAGTAATATTTACTGTCTGGTCAACATGCACCAGAGCGATGTCCTGCTCGAATACATCGGCCACGAGCCAGACCGTCGATAAATCTGCAATCTTGAACAGGAGTTCACCCGGCATAAAGCGCATACCCTGCACAGCAGTTTTCTCCAATACCACGCCGTTTGCCGGCGAGTACATCGTAAGCGTACGTGTAGCTTTGCCGTCCTTTTTCAAACGCTGCAATTGAGCATCTGAAATATCCCAGTTACGTAAACGTTTAAGCGCGCTGTCAGCTAGCTGGCCAACACCCACCAATGACTCCGAGGTGCCGTTACTCAATGACTGCCTGCCATTCCAGGCGATCAGATATTCTTCCTGCGCAGACACTAGCTCCGGACTGTAAACTTCCATCAGTGGCTGTCCACGCTTTACCGGCTGACCGGTTGTATTGACGTAGAGTTTTTCAATGTATCCCTCAAATTTGGTGGTGACTGTTGAGAGACGCTGTTCGTTAAATTGGAACTGCCCCACCGCACGCACCGTATTGACCATTTTTCGCGATAGCACTGGCTCAGTTTTTACGCCAAGCTTCTGTACCTTGTCGGTACTGATCTTGACCTGGTTATTAGAAACTTCCTCATCTGCATACACTGGGGTGTAATCCATACCCATAGAGTCCTGCTTAGGCACTGGAGAGGTATCCGGCAAGCCCATAGGATTTCGGTAATAGAGTATCTTCCGTTCAGCCGGTGCTGTAATAGCCGCAGGCATTTCTACTGACGGATGGCTAACTTGCTTTAATCCCCACCAGTAACCGCCACCTGCAGCCGCAGCAATAGCGGCTAGTGAGAGTGCGACCCATATTCCAGAGTGCTTCATAAATCTTCCCCTATCATTCTTTCAATTTCTGCAAGGCGGACTTCCTGCTCAACCCGCATCTTTATCTGACCTTGTCGCGCAAGCCTGATGGCCTTTTGGGCATCAAGCAATGTCGCAAAATCTACTTTACCGTTTTCGTAACCGGCCAATGCCGAGCGGAAGGTTAACTCTGCTTGCGGGAGCAATGTGTAAGTAATCAGCCGTCCTTGTTTTTCTGCTGCCTCGAAAGCGACTAGATTTTCCTGCAATTCGCCTATTACCTGATTCTCAACTCCGTTACGGCGCTCTCTGGCTGCATCCAGCATAGCGGTAGCCTCACTCTCTTGAGACCGGCGAGTATCGAACCGGATAGGAATATTGACCTCTACCATTGCCTCCCAGCTACTGATATTGCTACCTCGTTGAGTAGGGGCAATGCCTAGCGTTAGATCCGGGTAACGATTCTTTTCTATCAATCGCTTATTAGCGTCTGCCGCTGATATTTGTGCTGATTGTGTAGCAAGCAGTGGATTATTTCGTACCACCTTTTCCTGCAGGACTGCACTATCCAGCTTTTCTGGCGGCAAACGACGCAACTCTGGTAACGTAGAAAGAGGCGCATTCTGTGTTCGTCCCAGTATCGCGTTAAGGCGCGCCTTAGCCTGTTGCTGTTCGGTTCCCAGACTAATAATCTCTGACTGCAAGGTGGTCTTTTCAACCTGAGCGCGAATTACATCTTGCTGCGGCACTAAGCCACTGCCATAGCGAACACGAGTGACAGACTCAAGATCACCTAGCAATGTTAAGATATCCTCATTAAGCTTCTTCAGGCCAATAGTCTGAAAATACTGGGCATAAGCGTTTTTGATACGGGCATGGGTTTCGGCAACACTGATTAGCCTGCGTCCTTTAAATTGCTCAAGCTGTGCAGTAGCCACTTCCCTACGCAAGTCCCGCTTTCCCCAAAGTGGAATGCTCTGCATTAAAGTGTATTTAGTTCCACTTCCTTTACCCGGAAAAGGATTAAAACCATCCGGCGCATCTCGGCCTGCAAAATCCATAAACTCAACACGTAGTAAAGGATCAGGCAGCGCGCCTGCAGGTGCAATTCGCTCGCTTGCTGCATCCGTCTCATATCGCATTGCCGCAAGCTCAGGGTTATGTGTGTCTGCCCAGCTCAGTAATTCCTGTACATTGGCACCAATGGGGTTGCTTGAAAAGACGTCTTCCGCCCAGGAAAAGCCTGGCAACATCAGTGCTGTCAAAGTCAGAGCGAACATTGTTTTTGAGTATTTTGTATGCATTCTCTTACCTGTATTCATCTGTATAGCTAGCACGTTGAGTTACGGCTAGCCCAGATGCCTTATTTAAGCGGTTTGATCTTTGTAATCAATGGCCCGCCGCCGTCGACTTTAACGAACTCGAATTCAACCTGATCACCGATCTTTACTGTGTCCAGCAGAGCCTTGCCAGCAACGTTAAAAAACATGGTCATAGCAGGCCATTTAAGCTCCGGAACAGCGTCATGCTTCAATTTAACCTTGCTTAAAGCACTGTCCATGGCAACGACTTCACCTTTTGCTGTATAACTCTTTTGATTATCTGCAGCCTGATGGTGTGCATCGTTGGCGTAGACCGGAGCAGCAGCGATACTCAATACCGCAACGAACATACAAATTAATAACTTTTTCATTTCTTTGATCCTTTAATGTTTGTTTGAATCTGGGCGGGACATTGCCCGCCCGATTCACGAATTAATGCTTGTGTGTATTGTCAGTTCCTTTGGACATACAGTCCATTTCACCTGACCCTTTAGACATGCCACCCATATTCATCATCATGTGATGCTCGTCCATCATCTGGCTCATCATTTCATCCATGAGTTTCTGATGCTCGCTCATCCATTCTTCATGTTGCTGCATGGTCATGCCTGACTTCGGTTTCATAGCCTGCATTTTGCCCATATTGTCATGCATCATTTTCATGTGTTCGCCCATAAGTTTTTTACGTTCATCGCCTTTGGCGGCCTCAGCTGCTTTAAGCTTCTGCTTGGCTTGCATAACTTTTTGAGTCATCTGCCTTTGAAATTCATCCTGTGCTGCAATCGCAGAAACGGATAGAAAACTGATGCTGCAGACAGCAAGTGTTCCAATCATTTTGTAAATGGTTTGATTCTTCATGATAAATACTCCTAGTGAATTTATAGTCACTGCAATTGCATAGAGGTGGTTTAGCAGTCGTGCGCGGTTATGTATAGGCGTAAACAGCCATACGCTAGACCTCGAAAGGATATAAAACCACCGCCGGGAATACGTGCCGAAGAAATAGAAGTGTATTGGGTACGATCAAGTACTCAGATAAGCATCTGAGTTCGAGAGCCGTTTAAAACATGACGACCTTCGGCACTATGCGAAGGTTTGTCTGGGGGGATGAAAAAGTGAGGGTGGAACGGTATCCGGAACTTCAGATATATCGGTGGAGTACATAGGTAATGCACCACTAAATTCCAGAGGGGTGTTAAATGGAATAATTGCCTGTGCTACGCTTAAATGGCAGGGCAGGCATTTGTCACATGTTACATTTTTAGCTGGTTTTGCACTGTCATGGTGATCGCAGTTAGCCATATCATCCATATTGCTCATGTCAGCACTAACCTTCAATTGGTGAGGGTCGTGCATCTGACAATTAGGCATAGCTACTGCTGCCATGCCTTCTACAGGGAGGCATATCAGCATAATGAATAGCGTAATGAATTTAATTATTTTGGACTTCACGAATCAACTCTACGCTTAAAAAAAACTCTTTGCAATTACTTGGACGTACTATGTATGATAAAAAATAGAAATGATAATTGGAACTCATTTTGAAATTGTTATTGATATTCGCATTTTTACTGGCTTTGTCCGGTTGTGGCAGCATTCCAAGTGGTGGTCGCGACAATTGGATAGGATATACCGAATCGGGAGAAGCTTCTTTTTACGCGGATAAATTTCAGAATCGAAAAACTGCTAGCGGAGAGCGGTATAACCATAGTTTAAAAACAGCGGCTCATAACAAAATCCCTTTCGGTTCAAGTGTAAAGGTAACGAACAAGAATAATGGCAAAAGCGTCGTTGTAAAAGTAAATGATCGTGGCCCTTTCGCAAAAGACCGAGTGATTGATCTTTCAAAATCTGCATTCAGTAGTATTGGCAACCCGTCTTCTGGTGTGATAAACGTTAGTATAGAAGTTGTTCAGTAGTACATAACCATTCGTTCAAGCGTGACGCCGCTTCGCGGCACGGCTTAATTCAGACATTGAACGTCCGCCTTGGGGCGATGGCAGTCGTTTTCCTGTTAAATTCGACAGTCAGCTTTGCGGTGTGCAGTCACTAACAAATAAAAAGCAGTTGCTTTCTCAATGTAGTAGCAAGTGGTGCATTTGAGCAGTAATATGTGGCACATATTCTGCAATATTGAGTGGTACCTTTTGGCAAGAATACTCACATATGCTTTAACTTTCCAATATTATTGCGGCTTTACATTTTTTTAATGCATCATTAAATTTATCTGGATTGATCCGATTCAACAAATCAGAAATGAGCGAACTACTTGGAGTAAGATAAAGATTGTTCTCTTGGTTGCAACCTAATAATCTCAAATGTTCTAGAGGTAAATCTTTTGCCCAGTCCGCAATCTCGGTACCACCTCGCATACCACATATTTCTGCACCCACAACAATAGCAAGCACTGTAGAAAGCTCGTGCTTTTTTTTACTTGAAGCTTTACGTGGATCTGGGATGTGACTAAAAAAGCTAGGTAAAGCCCCTATTTGTTCCTTCGATAGTTGCATCTTAGTCTGCTCAGGCATAGCTAAATATGAATGATTCTGTCGCATAGATTTTAGTAATGTGTTGAATTGCACTCAGAATTGACCCACCTATCGATATAAATTGCACTAGAAATTGACCCACGTACCGATACTATTCTGCTCAACCTATGAGCAGGAGAATGGGAGTGATCACCGTGGAACTATTAAGTGTAATCAGAC
>DATCVB010000036.1:0-22356 GCA_036567185.1 Methylotenera sp. | reverse complement strand
AGTCAATGCGCTGAAAGCAAATGGTGAGGTTGTGGCGATGACTGGCGATGGGGTGAATGATGCGCCGGCATTAAAAGCCGCGCATATTGGTATCGCTATGGGCGGGCGCGGTACTGACGTGGCGCGGGAGGCTGCCGGTCTTGTATTGCTTGATGACGATTTTGCATCCATTGTGCATGCGGTGCGTCTGGGCCGTTCTATTTTCGACAATTTGCGAAAAGGCATGGCCTATATTTTTGCTGTGCATTTTCCTATTATTGGCTTGGCACTGATCCCGTTATTATTCGGCTGGTCACCAGTGTTTGCGCCTGTGCATATCGTATTCTTAGAAATGATCATTAACCCAGCTTGTTCTATTGCCTTTGAAGCCGAGCCTGCGGAAGCCAATATCATGCAGCGTCCGCCGCGACCGTCTAGTGAAGCTTTGTTTGGTCGCCGAATTTTCTTAATTAGTTTATGGCAAGGAATATTTGTGCTGTTGTCTTCATTATTGGTGTTGAGTTATGCACTGCTACATGGCGCTAGTGATGAAGTAGCTCGGACATTGACATTCTCAACTTTGGTCATTGGTAATCTAGGCCTGATTCTGGTCAATCGTTCATGGCGTCACAGCGTACTTAAAACGGCCAGTCAATATAACCCTGCTTTATGGTGGGTGATCGTGGGCGCAATGGCGTTTTTGTTGCTGGCGCTAAGCTTGCCCATGCTTCACGAAGTATTTCATTTCGCACCGATTGCGCCATTACAATTTTTATATTGTGTGGCTGCGGGATTGGCTAGTGTGGTTTGGTTTGAGCTTTATAAAATATTGCAACGCTAAAGCTTTGCAATATTTTTAACGCTGGCTTAGCAATTGCTCGTGGACACCTCGACCTAAAAAAGATTTACTTGTCATGAGTGATACCCATTTTCCGGATTGATAATCCTTGCCATCACCCACCATGCCAATGCCCACGTTGCACCAGCAGCCCAGCCAGCAACAACATCGCTTGGCCAATGCACGCCAAGATATAGTCGACTAAGGCCAACTAATCCTGTCAATATAATTGCTACGGACATTACAAAAATTTTGGACCACAATCCCGATACTTCACGGGCCAGAAGCGTGCCAAGTGTCATATAAACGACAGCTGACACCATCGCATGACCACTTGGAAAGCTTGCACTGTATGCATGTGTTAGATGCGGAATAAGGTCGGGGCGAGGGCGATCAAAACCTAGTTTTAACAAGCTGGAAAGCGCTACCCCGGATAACGTTGCGAAAGTAACAAAAAGTGCGGTTTTTTTCTTGTTAGATAATGCAAGAAATATACTACTAGCGAGTATAAGAAAGCCGAGTACCCCAACTCCTCCCAGCCCGCTAATATCACGAACAAATTCATTAAACCAAACTGGATTAGTAGGATCAGAACCATGAAGGGCTAATAATATTGCAATGTCGTAATATCTGGCATCGCCTTCAAGCACATTTTCAGCAATTTCCATAAACACCCAGAATGTGAGTGAAGCTAGCACAATGCCTGCGAGTATTTTAGGTTCCAGCCAACGATTAAATGATGAAGACATAGTACCTCTGCGTATACTTTATGCCTGTTGGATAGGCGGTTCTAAAATATATAGCAATTTAAATAGAACTATAACGATCTATCAAGTTAGGCAGCATGGCAGTCATCGCTTGTGCCCCTTCTTGAATTGCCTCTTTCGCCCGATGGAAGTCAAGGAGGTTAATGTGTGCCAGGTGTGGCGCTACGATAATTTCCGGTGGGTCTCCAGCCATTCGGCTTCGCGTAATACGAATCTGCATGATATTAATGCTTGAAGTTATAACATCAAGCATAGAAGGTAAGCTAGTTTCCTTTTGTGCAAATGCAGGAACCAAGGCATCCAGACCATCTTGAAGCCTTGTTATCCACTCAACATTTTTATAGTCCGACTTATCTTTATGATCATCAGAATCAAATTTCTGACCCAAGACGCCAGCGGTCAAATCAACTGCGATAACAAAATCAGCGCCCATTGCGCGCGCAAGCGACACTGGCACCGGATTGACCAATCCACCATCTACTAATATAACGCCATCTTTCAGGGATGGTTCAAAAAGACCAGGCAAAGCAATCGAAGCACGAACAGCTTCAAGTATAGATCCCTCACGCAACCAGACTTCTGCACCTGTTTTCAGTGATGTAGCTACCGCTGCAAAAGGGATGGATAAATCTTCAATTGCACGATCAGCATAGTCCCTGCGAAAAAACTCCATGAGACGCTCGCCCTTGAGTAAGCCACTGCTAAGGCTCACATCCATATAGGAGACCACCTCACTTATTTTCAGCCTCAGTACCCACTGTTCAAAGCGATCCAGCTCCCCAGCTGCATATACTGCCCCAACTAACGCACCGATTGATGTACCGCAAATAATGTCAGGTTTAATACCAGCCTGTTCTAACACTCGGATCACGCCGATATGAGACCAGCCACGTGCAGCACCGCCGCCCAATGCAAGTCCGATAAGAGGTTTTCGAGCAGATTTCATTATTAATTACTCAAGGTTAGCGTTTCGAATATTAGCTGTATTAATCTATCTAATAGCTATCTTACTAAACTTAAATATATTTTAATGAATTATTATTAAATGACTCTTTTTTTGCAGAGATTTCTAGATAACATATTGATTATTTGAGATGATTGTTCTTTTAACGCAGTCATGTCAATGACAAATAGTTTTTATGATATTTTGAAGCATATAGTTAAGCTAAAGCTTACTCAGAACTTTAATGATAAGAGATTGAGAGTGTAGTTAATAAAATAACAAAAAAGTGAAAACTATAATGAAAAACAAAAGATTATTAGAATCAGTGGCATTGGTTCTATATCGGGTGAGTTTGATGTTGTAATTACTGAAGCCTAAAGCAGGTTAAGTGATATGCTCGATATATTAAAGAGGCTTGTAGCATTCATAATGATGAGAAAAATCCAGAAATTATTTCAGATAGCGATTACAGATGAGCCAGTCCGCACAGAGGATTGGTCATCAGGATTCAAAATGAACGTTGAATCCTTTAAAAGTAATTATCCGGATGCTGATTATTATCTCTATCAGGATTCAGATTTAAGAAAGTTTTTGTCAGATAATTTTGATGCAGATGTTGTTGAAACCTATCATAAGCTGAAGCCTTATGCTTTTAAAGCGGATTTGGCAAGGTACTGTTTGTTATACATTTACGGTGGTCTTTATTCTGATTTGTCACACTTGCACATCAGCCCGATTCAGCCTGATGAAAATACTGGAATGGTGGTGTTCCGGGATATTGCAGGCCATCCATCGTGGGCGGTTAGCAATGCGGTCATATATTCCGAGCCGGGCAGGAAAGAGCTTAAATATGCTATCAATATGATAGTAAATCATGCCGCTGTAAATTTTTACGGTGACTCATGCCTCGATATAAGTGGCCCATATCTTTTTGGCAGGGCTTTGGCCGAGGTTAATAATTATAAAGATATTGTGTTTGGGGATTCCAGAGAATTAACGCCTAATCGCGCTGAAAACAGAAACATATACAAGATGCTGCCCGGTGGTGATTTAATCGCATTCAGGAATAAAAAAGATGGTGGGCAGATAGCGGACTATGGCGTCAAAGGTGCAAATAATTATGCTGAAATGTGGAATCAGCGGCAAGTCTGGGCTGAAAAAGGCGCTTTTGATGCGCTGCTGCAAATGATTAAGCCAGTGATCGGGTTCAAGTGATGTTACATCAAGTGCTGGGGTTGTTTTGAATATGAGTAAATTAGCCAATTTAAAACAAGACGGTTTCGTTGTATTGCCGAATGTATTTAATCATGAGCAAATTGCGTTTGCCAGAAAAACGGTTCTGGACAATATAAATTTGTTGAAGAATACCAGGCCGACAGTTTCTTCACGACATCTGGCAGGTTTTCATCGACAGCCTAAACTTGAGATACTGCATTGCATGCTGGCAACCAATCCGGATATTTGTGGTTTTATCAGTGATGCATTGGGTGGTATGAATAGTGTGACAATAGGGTTGAGCGATATCACTATTAATAGATCTCAAGAATGGCACTGTGATCTATTAAGAGGGAAATTTAGTTCTTATTTAAACGAAGAAGTGTGTTGGGGGCCACGCGGAGGTGGCGTGTATAAAGCGCTACTTTACCTGCAGGAGGGTAAAACGCTGGCTACGGTTCCCGGATCTCATGCCCGTAAAACATCACTTGATAATGACCAGTGTGTCATTCCAAAGGATCTGGATAGTATTTCGCATGTAGCTGTTAATCCAGGCGATGTTGTCATCATTGATCTTAGATTGATTCACCGCGGTTCTACAGAGGCAGAGATGCAGCCTTTAACGTTGGCTGATAACGCCAAGATTCTAATCTCTACCGTTTTTGGTGGTGTAGATTATCCATTAACAAATGCGATGGAGGTGGGGAATTTTCATCGATTGATGGCGTGGATAGCTAAACATCCCTAGTTCTTAATATGGTTTATGCGAATACCTGAGATTTATTAAGCCTGCCTCATACTCGATACGGTCCCGCCCTGATTCTTTACCTGTTGTATAGTTAAGCGGTGATCTCTAGCTATGGATACTGTACTATTTTAGCTGTTCAAGCATTTTTCGGCGTATCAACTCTGCAACTTTTGTGTTGCCAGTCATTTCCGCGATAGATAGTGCATTTTTCCCGGTTTTGGTAGCCGCGAGCAGATCGGCTCCTTTTGCAATCAGTAACTCTGCGATGCCTGATACGCCGCCGGTTACAGATAATATCAGCGGCGTGAAGCCAACCAGATCACGCGCGTTAATGTTGGCGCCTTTATTGATAAGCAGTTCGGCGAGTTCTTTGTTGCCACTGCTGAACTTGCCGCAGGTTAACAGCAGGGGTGTCATACCTATGCGATCTCTGGCATTGATGTCAGCGCCGGCATTGATCAGTAAGCGCCCGATGATGGTATAGCCTTTCTTTAAGGCAATGATAACAGCGGGTGTGCCTTGATCATCTTCGCTATGAATATTGAAGTTAGCACGGACAAACAAGTCTACCAGTTCGATATTTCCTTGATTGATTGCGTCTATAAAGCTTTTTTTATCGAGATTTATGCCACGAAGCTCCAACTCACGCATGGCTTCAACCTCGCGCTCCGCATGACGAAGCCGCTCGGATTCGCGATATTCGCGCAAGAACATAATGTCTCGCATTACCTCTGCTGAGAACCCCTTGCGTCCGCCGCGCCTGTCAATAATAAGCTCGCTGAAATAGTCGTCAATCTCTGGCTTGTCCCATAGCTTTTCTATCTTGCTTAGAATGCGATCGAAGTTTTCTTCAAGCTGAAGTGGGTAATGTTCGCCCAGGTTTTCAAAAAAAGGATGTTTCATGCGGTGCTTTAATCTCGAAAAAAGATAATGGCTGACGTCAGTGAATCAACTGTACATGCGTATTCAATAATATATTCTGGACTCTCGGATTATTGTCACACAAATTTATGATTATGGTTTAATTTGTGCAATAGATTAAGACGATTATCTACTGGAATAGCTAAGAGTTGCGGTTCAAGGCTTCGGTCTGCGTGTCGTGCCATGATTGCTGTCAACTATAACTTTATTCAGAGCGTTTATTTAGTTGTGACCATCTGCGCGTTTTGTGGAGAGTCAGCTATATTTTATCTTCATTTGAAAAGGTGTCAGGCATGTTAATGCTATCCCGACTCAGAACAATGTTTGCCATCTGCCTGTTTTTTGGGATATCTAGCCAAAATGCATTTGCATTAACTGACGATCAGCACCCAGCGGTTAATCCTTCGCGACTAAGCTATACCAGTGGCAACGTCTCTTTTTGGCGCGCTGGTGCCGAGGATTGGGTGGAAGCGCGCATCAATACACCAATCATCAGTGGCGATGCACTTTATACCAGCCCCAGTGCGGCACTTGAATTGCAGGGAGAGGGCAATATATTTATCCGCGCGGATGAAAAAACGGAAATGACACTGGTGAATCAGACGCCGGAATTTATACAGATAAAAGTGACTAGTGGTCGGGTCTCGCTCGATATCCGCACTATGCCGATATCAGGATATAACATTGAAATAGATACCCCTAACGCCGTGTTTACCATAGATCGTACCGGCTATTATCGTGTGGATGTGAATGGTGATGTGCATTTCATTACCCGTCGTGGTGGTGCTGGGACGATGACACAGTCCAAAGGGCAGGCATTGATCATTCTGCCTTCCGAAGAAATCGTTGTGAGTGCAACTGGCCGAGCAGAAACCTATGTGGCCCCAGAGCCAAATGCATGGGATCGCTGGAATGATGATCGCAGCAATGATCTTATGGATGCGTATAGCGATCGTTACATTACGCGTGGTGTTGCAGGCACGCGTGATCTTGATTATTACGGTAACTGGCGTGTTACCAGCGAATACGGACCTATATGGATGCCTGATGCCATGCCTCCAGATTGGGCTCCTTATAGTACAGGCCGCTGGGTATGGGATCCCTATTATCAGTGGACTTGGATTGATGATGCCCCATGGGGTTGGGTACCTTTTCACTATGGGCGCTGGGTGAACTATTCCGGCTATTGGGCCTGGGTTCCTGGCCCAGTGTTAACGGTGCGGCCAGTGTATGCACCTGCACTAGTAGCTTTCTTTGGCGTGTCGTTCGGTAGTCCTGGATTTGGCTGGGTTGCCCTCAGTTGGGGTGAGCCTTGTGTTCCTTGGTGGGGGCATCGTGGGTTTGTTGGCAGCCCCTGGTGGGGTGGCTGGGGTGGGCCGCGCATTGTAAATAATGTGCGAGTACATCAGAAAACGGTGATTAATATCAATAATATTAACTACAGTAACAGCCGTATTCATAATGCCATTGTCGCAGCGCCAGCCGAGAGTTTTGGCCGGCACCATGTGCGAGACACATCAAGGCGGTTGCCCGCACAATCACGGGAGCTGAAACATATCCGCGGCGTGTTGCCGGTAAAGCCTAATGCACAGAATCTGGTTGCCGATGCGCCAAGAGTTTTACGTCCGCCGGAGCAGATTACTTCAAGGCCAGTAGTGGCTACCAAGCGACCTCAGGAGTCTAAATTACCATGGCAGTCAGAAACCAGAACTTCTGATGTCGCTCCTGCTGCAACTGAAGATCGCTATGTGCCATCACCAAAGTCTGCTATCACTGTTTTACGTCGGCCTGAACCTGGTACGCAATTTGGATCAGAGCGTGCTCGTCCGCCTTTGCCGTCAGGTTATGAGGATTGGAAGCGCCAGCCGGCACCTGCAGCACCTTCTACATCCGTACGTGAGTCGGGTGTTGGCGGTAGTGCTGAACCAAGGCAGAATCGCATAGAACCAAGAGAAATCAACGAGTCGTCAAGATGGCGTGCGCCTACAGTACCAGCACAGATTAATATCCCGAGCGAGCGCCAGCAGCAGATGCCGCAGGTAGATCCGGTAACGCGTGAGCCATCACGTGTGATGCCAACGCAAAGAACAGAGCCTTCTCGCGTCGGCCGTGAAAATAGTTTCCCAGCACCGGCCCCGGTGCAGGTCCTTCCACAAGAACGCTCACAGCGGGTGCCGGCAGAAGCTAATCAGCGCTCATTGCGAGTAGAGCCGATGCCGCAGCAAGGAAGGCCGCAGCGCGGAAGTGCTGATTTGCCGGGCATGCCGGCAAATCGTACCTATAAAGATCGCAGTCAGGGACGGCCTGATCAAGGGCAGCGACAGCGCTGATTCAGCTGCTCCCGGCTGTGCTAGTCGCACAAGCTGCATGTACAGCCTCTCCCACAATCAGAAGGAAGGCCGGCATGGGAGTGAGCGTTGTGTGATTACTATTTTCGTAGCTTTCAATTTTGATTATTATTTATTGATGGTGGGTTGTATAATCACTGAAGATCTAGACAAAAAAATTTTTGCTATAAATGCATTGATGGTTATTGTGTAGAAAAAATAAAAATAGGTGTCAACCTTTGGTGAGGTCTTTAATGCATTTCTTAATGGCATTTTCTTTGGCGCTGTTACTCGTGGTCGCATTACGCCCACTTGGCCGTAAATTTGGAATTTATGATGTACCGGATCGACGTAAGAATCACAATAGGCCGGTATTAGTCATCGGTGGCATTGCCATGGTGGTGGCATTTAAAACGTCAATACACATACTCGGGCCAGTTCCAGAATCAGTCAGCTTTATGATGTTGGCTGTAGCTATAACTTGTGTTGTGGGTTTGATTGATGATTTGTATCACTTATCTTCCAAGAGTTTGTTTGCGACACAGATTCTGGCTGCACTTATAGTGATCTGGTTTGGCGGCACTGAGGTGCAGAACCTAGGTGACCTATTCGGTTTTGGCAATATTCACACAGGTCCTTTAACTATGGCGTTTACCCTGATCTGTGTACTGGGTGTAATTAACGCAGTCAATATGTCTGATGGTGCCGATGGTCTGGCAGGTTTTTTGGTGTTGATTTCCAGCAGCTGGTTTGCTGTGCTTGCCTATCTGACAAATATGCTGTTTCTGTTCGAGATTTCATTAGTCCTCATGGGTGTGGTGCTTGGTTTTCTGGCTTTTAATATGCGTCATCCGTGGCGCAGGCAAGCCAGTATTTTTATGGGCAATGCAGGCAGCTTATCTCTGGGGTTGTTAATGACGTGGTTTGCAGTAGAGCTTTCAGGTAAGTTGGATAGCCCTGTGACTCCGATTACAGCAGTATGGGTCATTGCTATGCCGCTGCTGGATATGTGTCGCGTTATGGTCAGCAGGATCCGTCAGGGTAAAAGTCCTTTTGTCGCCGATCATCTGCATTTGCATCATATGCTGTCGAGCGTTGGTTATTCTGTTGGTCAGGTTGTTGCAATTAAAGGATTTGTGTCGTTTGCCATGGGCGCTGTCGGGGTCGGAGCCTGGTATATCGGCGTGCCGGAATGGGTTATGTTTTATGGCTTTGTAGTAACTTTAGGTTTGTATTTCTATTTGCTAGGTTCAGGCTGGCGTCATGTCTGTCACATAATCGAGCGTCGTCGCTTGGTTAGTAGGTCATGAGGTGCGATTAATGTATTTGTTGGATAATGCTGCCGATTACATTTGGACTTTATCTTGATAGATCTGCATTGTCATATTCTTCCAGCTATTGATGATGGGTCGACCAGTGTTGAGGTTTCCCTCGCTATGGCTCGTATCGCAGCTGACGACGGTATCCAGACGGTAGCTTGTACTCCGCATATTTATCCAGGAATGTACGAAAATACAGCAGATGGCATTCGTGCTGCTACCGAGTCGCTCCGATTGGCTTTAGCTCAGGCAGGAATTCCGCTTGCGCTCACTTACGCGTCAGATACGCATGTTGTGCCTGACCTTTTGCAGAAGTTGGCATCCGGCGCAGTCCCGACTTTCAATACCGGCAGATATTTTTTGCTGGAGCCGCCACATCATGTTGCCCCGCCGAATTTCGAGGAATTTGTGTTTCGTGTCATGGCAGCAGGTTATGTGCCTATCATTACGCACCCTGAGCGTTTAAGCTGGATTGAGCAGGATTATGCTGTGTTTGGCCGTTTAGCCAAACAGGGTGCCTGGATGCAGCTGACTGCCGGAAGTTTGACCGGTCGCTTTGGTAGCGGTGCCCGTTACTGGGGTGAACGTATGCTAGATGAGGGCTTGGTACATATATTGGCGACTGACTCACATGGTGTGGAGCGACGCCCACCGTTGTTAGCAGAAGGTGTTGCCGCGGCGGCAAAATGGGTAGGACTAGAGGAGGCGCGACGCATGGTAACTGAGCGACCAACAGCCGTGCTGGCGAATGCAGATCCGGCGCATGTGGCGCCAATTATAGCGTTAAGTGCTGTGAAGAATCAGCAGCCGAACAGTATATTAAACAGTATAAAACGCTGGGTGGGATTTTCTCACTAGGTGTATAGATGCCTTGTTGGGCTTATCGCGTGATGCGAAATGGCCATCATGGCGTGTTTTTAAGAGGAATGACAAGATGCAAAAAATAAATATAACCAGTACCAGTTTGGTCTTGGCAGGATTGATTACATTATCCACTGTAGCCTATGCAGAGAACCCCAGCCCTGCTGGAGTGACCGTTCCGGCAACTGCTACCGCCACTGCGCCTAAAGTGAATGTTGCAAATGAAGTGCTTGAAAGCAACGAGTATCAGATCGGTATACTTGATCTGCTGGAGATCAAGGTGCTACAAGATGCAAACCTGTCACGCTCGGCGCGCGTAGATGCGCGCGGCAACATCTCAATGCCACTGATTGGTGTAGTGCACGTAGCAGGGCTCAGTGCCTACGAAGCAGAACAGCTGATTGCTGCAAAACTGGAGGCAGATTATCTGCAGAACCCCCAAGTAAGTGTTTTTATCAAGGAATTTACCAGCCAGCGTGTAACGGTGCAGGGCGTAGTGAAAAAAGCCGGCCTCTACGATTTTCAGGGGCAGGCTACGCTGTTGCAGGCCATTTCTATGGGTGGCGGTCTGGATGCTAAAGCAGACGAGAGAGCTGTTAAAGTAATTCGCCAGTTGCCTGGCAATAAGTCGGAAACCTTTGTTTACGATTTGCTGGCTATTCGCAAAAACAATGCACCAAACCCGATCCTGAAAGGTGGCGATGTGGTTGTGGTGGAAGAAGCAGAGCCGATAACAGTAGAAGGTGCTGTGCTCAAGGCCGGTATGTTTTATCTGAGCGGTAACACAACACTGATGCAGGTGATTTCGCAGGCAGGTGGCCTGCATGATTTGGCAGATCCATCATCGATTAAGGTTTTTAGTAGTCAGAAAAATAATAAAAATGCTGCACTGGAATACGACCTGGAAAAGATTCGTGAAGGAAAGACCCCTGATCCGGTGCTGCATGCCGGCGATGTAGTGGTAGTTGATCGTTCAGCTGGCAAATCGCTGGTTGATAATGTCACCAGAACATTACGCGGTTTCATCGGCTTTGGTAACCCTTGGGGAGCTCGCTAAGCGCGCTTCTCTCATTTAATGCAGATTTGATATAGATATTTAAACTATGGCATCCTCAGATAATTCCCCAATTCCTAGTAATCCTGAATCAGAGCATCGAGCACTTATTGAGCAGACGGTGCATCGTATGCTTAGCACGCATGTGTTGCAGCCAGCGCCAGCGCCTGTAGCTGAAGAGGATGATGACGATGTGCTGGATCTGCGCGAGTACTGGCGCATTATTGTTAAGCGCAAATGGACGGTTATTGGCTTCTTTGTGATTGTGCTGGTAGCTGTAGCGACGGCAACCATGCTCATGACTCCAATATATCGCGCAACCAGTGTGCTGCAGATTGAGCGCGAGGCAGCTAAGGTTGTAGAGTTTAAAGATGCGGCACAAACCGAGACCGCAGGAGACCGTGATTTTTACCAGACACAGTATGAGTTGTTGAAAAGCCGCACTCTTGCCGAGCGCGTGGTAGAAAAGATACGCCCGGCGTTGGAGCGTGAGTATGGTGCAGAAAAAGTATCGCCATCTGCCAAGGATGATGCTGACGCTAGCGATAAAATGGCCTTGGTCGATCAAGAGGCCGCGCTATTGAAGGATGAGGAAAAGGTAAAACGTGAATTGGTGGCAGTGGTGATGAACGGTCTGACGATTGAGCCAGTTCGTAACTCACGTTTGGTGAAATTGAACTTTGATAGCCCGGATCCGGTATTGGCAGCAGGCGTTACCAATGCGGTGGCTGAAAATTTTATTGCAGTTAATCTGGAACGCCGTTTTGACGCGAACTCTTATGCCAAGAATTTTCTGGAGCAGCGTATCAAGCAGGTGAAGTCAAAGCTGGAAGAGACAGAGCGTGCGCAGGTTGAGTTCGCCCGTGATAAGGAGATTTTCAGTACAGATAAAGAGGGCGGCACCACCAGTGCACAAAATCTGCAGGAATTTAATGCCGCACTATCTAAGGCGCAGCAAGAACGTATCAAGGCAGAATCTTCTTATCGTCAGATTCAGGCCAGTAAATCCGGACAGTTGCCGCAAGGACTGGAAAACGATCTGATTCAACAGCTGAAAGAAAATAAAGCCAAGCTGGAAGCTGAGTATCAGAATAACCTTAAGCAGTTCAAACCCGGTTATCCCAAAATGCTGGAGTTGGCTGCACAGATCGCTGAAGTGAAAACGCAGGTTGCAACAGAAACCGAGAATGCGCGTAATGCGGTTATTGCAACGTATGAAGCGGCCAAGGTTCAGGAAAACCTGCTTCAGGAAATGCTGGCAAGCAGTAAGAGTGAAATGCTGGATTTGCAGACGCGCAGCATTCAGTACAACATCATTAAGCGAGAAGCGGATACCAACCGTCAGTTATATGATGGATTGCTACAAAGACTTAAAGAAGTCAGTGTTGCCGGTGGCGTGGGTACCAACAATATTTCTGTGGTAGACAAAGCACAAGTGCCGACTACCATGTTTAAGCCAGTGCTTAAGCTTAATCTTGCAATTGCGATTATTCTTGGGCTGGTAGGCGGTATTGGTCTTGCTCTGTTCTTTGAGTATCTGGATGATACATTCAAGCAGGCTTCTGATGTAGAGCGTTTGCTGGGCATACCGGTGTTAGGTTTGATTCCGGAATCTGCCGAATTGAACAATAACATGAATGTAGTGCAGCTGATGGTAGATGAGGGGCGCTCAGCGCTCGCAGAAGCTTATCGGTCTGTACGCACTGCGCTACAGTTTGCGACTGCCCATGGCGCACCAAAGCTGATGGGTGTTACCAGTACCAATATGGGTGAGGGCAAAAGTACCAGTGCCCTCAGTATTGCGATTCAGTTTGCGCAGTCCGGACATCGCGTGCTGCTGATAGATGCCGACTTGCGTAATCCATCGCTGCATCGTGTATTGGGTGCTGATAATACACAGGGTTTAACCAATTGTCTGGCAGGTAAATTGCAGCCGTTCGAAGTGACGCTTAATACCACTGTGAACAATCTGTTTGCGATCACTACCGGGCCATTGCCACCTAACCCGGCTGAACTGCTATCCAGTAAGAAAATGCAGATGCTGCTGGAGCTCGCTGCAGAACGCTTTGATCATATTATTATTGATAGTCCGCCGATATTGGGCTTGGCCGATGCATTAGTCGTGGCGAATCTGGTCGAGGGAATGCTGCTGGTTGTAGAAGCAGGTAAAACCAGACGTGCCGCTGCACAGGCTAGTATCAAACGTTTGCTCAGCGTAAGGGCTAAGCCGCTGGGGTGCCTGCTCACTAAAATGAACGGCCAGGCACATGGCTATGGATATGAGTATTACTACGGTGAAGGTTACGGGGTTAAGCCACAAGCCGCCGGTAATCAACTGACTAGCTGATATGTTGCCTAATCACGACATTAATCGTGCAGCAAGCATTAAGCTGTTGTGGCTTGTGCTCGCCCTGCACCGCAAGGAGTTGGTTGACATTCCTGATGCCGGGCATACAGACGATATTTTGCTGTTGCTGCGTCTTGCCAATGGTGATGCTGAGCTAATGGCTTGGGCAACTGGCGTTACCGGTGCCAGTGCAGAAGAGTTGCGTGTAAGCTGTGTCGCTTTTGTAGAGCGTATCTGTTTTGGTGGAGACACCAATCCGTTCGGAGTGCTGGGGCTTAACCCTTGGGCCAATGCCGATGCAGTTAAAGAACATTATCGTTTGTTGATTCGTATTTTTCATCCGGACCGTGGTCAGGTTGGCAATGCCACAGCAGAAGCTTATTCAGCAAGAATCAATCAGGCTTATGCGTCACTAAAACATAAGGTAGGTGATGGCGGCGGTAACCTGTCGGAGCCTGCAACGGCAAGTTATCGTGGTCAGACTGGCATTATTCCGCGTAGATTTTCAAGGCCGGTAAGTGCTCAAAATAACGGCGGTGATTCGTTGCGCTGGGCATCGCGACTCACCCCGGCCAAGGTCTTGTTAGGAATGGCATTGCTGGCCGGATTGATTATTTATTTGTCGTTTCCGCAAAAGATGCGTACGCAATCAGGCGTTCAGAATGTGGTAGAAAAGCCAGTGTCGACGATGCCTGCCCTGAGTTATACATCGGTCACGCAGATGCCCGTGGCTGAAGTCGAGCCTTTGTTAGATGTGGTTGCCGACGCAGGCACTGTTGAAGTTGTGACTCAGGTGGAGGATACGCAAGCAGTCACAGCAGAGCCGCTGCCTATGGTGGCGAAATCTTTCAAAGCAGAAAATGCACTATCGCTGAAAACCCCCTTAGTAAAAGTCACGCCGGCAGCTGCTGTTGGCGATAAGAAGGCTACGGCGGTTAATATTAAACTCGACACTAAATCTGCAGATACCAAACAGGTAAATACCAAACCTATTGAAACCAAACTTGTGAATAAAACACAAGTAATTCAGACTGCTGTTATAGCGGCTCCAGCGCTGTCCAATGAAATTCAAAGCTCTGCTGAATCGCATATTAATAAAAAAGCGAATGTGTCAGTGACCGATAGTGTCAAATTGGTGGAGGCAAGCGAAATACCCGTGCAGCCAAAGACTGTAACGCCCAAGCCTGTGGATATACCTACAGATCGAGAATTGCATGACCTCATTGCTAGTTTTATGATTAACTATGCCAATGGCGATATCAATGCATTTATACAGGCATTTGATGAGCAGGTGCGCTCTGATGAAGGTGGCGGTAAGTCTGGCTTGTATAGTGCTTATGCAGATTTATTTGCAAAAACAACCTCACGTTCCATTGTGCTTAAAGACCTGCAATGGAAGAGACAGGGGACTTTTGCCGTCGCGTTTGCAGACTATCGTGCCAGTACCTTGCGTGCAGGTGAAACGCAAGTTAATAGCAGCTTTGGTACATTACAGATCGAGGCGGTAAAAACCGGTGGTCGAGTCATGATCTCAGGATTCTTTTACCAGAATGCGAAAAAATAAATATGGCCGCTATACTCGTTAATTGTATTGAAGTTCAACGTGGTTTCAGAGTGGCAGGAAAATGAAACTGATAAATCAGAAAAAATGGTTAATTTTTGGTGTTGTGGCAATATTGCTAGCTTGGCGCATTATTGTCGTTAATATGGCACAGCATTTAGCAGCTGAAGGTAGCCCAGCCGCTTTGGCGTGGGGGCCGAATACGCCGCAGGTTTTATTATCACAGGCGGCAGTCATCGCAAGTTCTGATACGAAAAGAGCGCGTGCTATTACCGAGGACGCCGTGTTTTACAATCCTGCCAGTGGAAATGGATTTTTGATGCTGGCAGGATTGCTGGAATTAGAAGGTAATCTAGCTTTGGCCAAAAGTGCAGCGAAGATGGCGCATTTTCTGGCACCGCGAGATGCTGACGTGCAGTTGCCCTTAGGTGCTTTCTGGTTACGCCAAGGCTTGCCCGTTCAAGCACTGTCGCATTGGGGGACTGCAATTGAGTCGAATAGTGCACTGTCTAAAACATTATTCCCAGTCATACTGCAGATTGTTAATGCTCCACAGAGCCGCTTGGCCGCCGCGGATGCGCTTGCCAGAGCTCCCTATTGGTGGGATGGCTTCTTTATGTATGCACTGAAAAATACAACGCAGGAAGATACCCTGAAGGCAATCTATCTTGCACGTAACGACAAAGTTAATCATGATCAGCGTGGTGCTTACATCGATCATTTGCTTGAAGTGGGCGACTATACTGATGCCTATTTTGTATGGTTAAACGGTTTACAGGCAGGTCAGCTGGCGGCACTTGGTAATGTCTACGACGGTGGATTCGAACAGGTGCTGGATGGTGCTGGATTCGGCTGGCAGCCAAATTTGAGCAAAGGATTCATGTTGGCGGCCGAACCTAGTTACGGGCACAGTGGGAAGAAGGCGCTGCACGTCGCTTTTCAGCAAAGGCTTACATCGCGCGACTTGGTTCGTCAATTTTTAATGTTAGATGCTGGTAAATACCGTTTAGTAGGCAAGTCAAGGCTAGAAAGCCTTGAGGCGGGCAAAGGTTTAAGATGGGATATTACTTGCGCTGACGTGGATGGAAGGGCGCAGTTGGTCAGCACGGCGCATTTTATTGGTTCGGATAGTTGGAATAAATTCGAAGCTGAATTCGTTGTTCCGCCGGAAAAATGTGAAGTGCAGACGCTGCGCCTGCTGCTTAATGCCGGAAGTAATTATGAGGACACAGCCTTTAGTGGCTCAGCTTGGTTTGATGATTTGGAAATCGTGAAGGTTGACTGATAGCTGCTAGTGTTGTAACCTAGAACCTGTAAAGAAATTTACTTTAATAAGAAGAGAAAAAATATGAAAATGTCTAAACGCGCGGTAACTATTTTAGCGGCATCTGCTGTTTTTGTATCACAGGTTGTTGTGGCTGCTACAGTAGCGACGCCTGTTAAGCTGACGCAAGTACAGGGTGATGTTATGGTGAATAACGGATCTCGCTTTGTGAAAGCCGTTTCAGGTACAGAGCTTAAACCTGGTGCAAAAATTGTGACTGCTAAGTCATCGAATGTATCTCTGGTATACCAGAATGGTTGTGTTAAACAACTTAAGCAAAATACCATGCATACTGTAGGCACAGCAGAACAGTGCGCAGCAAATATCGGCAAAGAGCGCACCTATGTTGCTGCTCTCGGTGATACAAGTTTAGTTATTCCAGCTAATAATGTAATCATTAACCCTGTTATTATTGGTTTCGTGGGTGCCTTGGGAACTGTTGTTGCTACACAATCAAACAACGACAATAACAATAACAACATTAGTGCTGAGTAATACTGTTAGTAAGTAATATTAAAGTGCGGGGGTTTTACCTTCTAGTTTGTGTGTTGGTATTTGCCCCGCTTATTCAAGCCGGAAATAGACCAATTCCGCTCTTGATACTTGAGTTTCTAGCTCTGGCGATAGCTGGTTATTTAATAGCCAGCCCTCACAAGCTCAGAGATCTCCCCAAGTTACAATTGGGTTTACTGGCGGGCATTTTGATACTGCCTCTAGTTCACCTTGTCCCGTTGCCTTTCTCGCTTTGGCAAGCGCTGCCCGGACATGCAAATTATGCGCAGGCGCTCATTGATGTAAATTCTAATTTTAATGATAGTGCGCGAGTTGCTTCCATTGTTCCGTCCCTGACGGAATATTCCTGGTTGGCTATATTGCCGCCTATCATGGTTTTTCTATTTACACTCAGTGTGCCTAAAGAGCAACTTAAAACGGCAGTGATGGTGTTTTTGGGGATGGCTGTGTTTCAGGCCGTACTTGGTTTGATGCAGTATGGTACAGGTCCTGATAGCCTGCTGCGATTTTCAGACACTCCTTCATCTGGATTAGGTACCTATCCGAATCGCGATCATTTGGCTGGTTTTTTGGAAATGGCGCTACCACTTTCACTAGCAATGCTCACGTCATCTATTGGTCATTCACATACTGCGCGGCGGCATACACGTAATCTAAGGCAGAGGTTGGCATTGCTGGCGACAACCTATCTCAATCAAGCCGTTGTTTATGCCAGTATTTCAATTGCTATCTTGTTAGGGTTGATATTCACACAATCCAGAACAGGTAATGTTCTTGCCATGGTGGTCATATTGCTGAGTACGATTGCTTTTTCTGCGCGCTTAGGTGGCAGAAATGTTTATGGTTTACTTGGTACTTTTACTGCGATTTCGATCATGCTGGCTATCGAAGTTGGTATGGCGCCGGTGTTGAACAGGTTTATTCATCAGGACCCTTTGCAGGATGCACGCTGGGAGATTTTCAATACTACAATTACCGCCATAGGAGAGTTCTTTCCTGTGGGAAGCGGTATAGGTACTTTCAGTCAGATATTCCCCAGATTTCAGGAGTCTGGTTTTAACGGCACATTCGTTAATCGTGCGCATAACGATTATCTGGAGTGGATCATGGAGGGCGGTATCATTGCCGCTATTCTTATTCTGCTTTTTCTCGTGCTCTACATCAGCAGGTGGACCAAAGTCATCAAGCGCGGCGAATGGAGAACATTCAATTTTATGCAGGTTGGCGCAGGTATTGGTATGTTTGCGATGATTTTACATACCTTCGTAGATTTTAATCTGCATATTCCAGCTAATCAGATTTACTTTGCTTTTCTGGCAGCATTATTCTTTTATCAGTCCAGTAATGAAGCTAGCACGGCTCCTGTACAAACCACCCATGAGGCACCATTACAACCTGATGCTTTGCCCATTAAAGCAGAAAAAAAGTCTTATGTAGTGAAAAGCACGAATCCTTTTGCCGATTAAGAAGGGCTAAGGTGCTGGTAGCTGCTATTAGATAGGCCATAGCGCGAACCATTGTTTAAATAAGTGACTGGATTCTGGTCGGTGTTGTAATTAATGGATGCTTTAACATGTTTTTCTTGCAGGAATTGCATGCACAAAATATCAACGACATATCCTCGCAGCCACTGTCTATTTTTATTCGAATTATTGGGCGGTATGCGTCACCATCTGTTGTAATAATTGTATCAAAAGTATACTTTTGGCCTGCTCTTACTTGCTTCAACTCTTTCGAATAGACCTCAAGTGTAACGCGGCTGTGTTGATATAGTGCGATACACAATCCACTAACAATGCCAGTCCCAGAAAATTTCACTTAATGGTTTCCATCAGTTGCGCATCCTGCGTAGATACGAGGGCTGTTTGGCCGCTGGTCATAGCTAAAATTACAATCTGGTTATCTTCAGTCTCTAGCATTCAAAAAATGCTGATATATCTGCAACTAGTCCACGAACACCGCTGATGCTAGACCTGATTCTGCTAGAGTCATCATTGCATGCAGAGTTGATATTGCATAGAAGTAGTGCTCTCGGGCTGATGAATAATGCTGAAATCATCACATATCAGTTTCTTTTATGTGGTTGATAGGTCGCATGGAGCTGGCTGTGATTGTTTTTGCTTACTTTGTACATTACAATGAATTTAACTTGTTGCAATTAAGGTTTCGGTTTGTAATTTGGGATCTGGGTGCTCAACCTAATTGGTTTTCAGTTTTGGGGAAAAACTAAAAAACAGGGTGGTTGTGAGCTAAAACTTATAATTTCATGACAGTGTGATATTACATACGGACATTGTTTAAACGTTAGTTTTAATGATGACGTGAATTAAATTGGACACATGAGTTTTGCAAGTGCGGCTTTAAAATAAGAACTAATGCGAAAGTTAAAATTATAAAAATGAAAATAGCTTTGTTAGATGATGATTTAGCCTATGCCGAGATTGTGATTGAGTGGTTGGAGGAGGCCAGTTTTAAAGTAGACCACTTTAAGACCGGACTTGATTTTGTTCGCAAGTATCCACACGAGCACTATGATCTTTGTATATTTGATTGGGGGCTGCCTGATATGGAAGGTCCTGATGTCATGGTCAGTCTCAAGTTGCGCGCCAACAAGCTGCCGCCGCTTATATTTCTTACCGGCCATTCTGAAGAGCAGGATATTGTACGTGTGATAGATGCTGGTGCGGATGACTATGTAGTTAAGCCGGCAAGCCGTGCAATACTACTAGCGCGAGTCAATGCTTTATTAAGACGTGCCAACTCGCAGCCGAATAATGATCCATGCCTTGAATTTGGTTCGCTAAAGTTTGACACCAAGTTACGTTTGGCTAGTATGGGCGGTGAGGACTTTAAGCTAACGGATAAGGAATTTGATTTGGCATTGTATTTTATGAAAAATGAAGGCGTACTGCTATCAAGGTCACATTTAATGCAAGTAGTATGGGGTGCATCTCCAGATATAGAAACGCGTAAGGTAGATGTACATGTAAGCCATTTACGAACAAAATTAAAACTGACGCCTGAGCATGGATGGAAGCTGACTTCCATTTATCAACAAGGCTACCGACTTGAGCGTAGTAATTAATCCAAAATTGCCTTTGATCGCTTGATTAATTTGCATTTCGCGTTATCAACATGGTGATTAAATAAACCGCATGCAATTTAAAGACCGTATTTTAATAATGACGGCTCTTGGGCTGTTTGCCTGCTTGCTAGTTATAAGCGTCGACTTTAACGCACATATATTTTCTGTAATCGTAGATAATAAATCAGTAGAACACGCACCAACCTGGCTGACGTGTTTGCTAACTTTCATTTTGGCGGTGCTGCCATTCTTCTGGTTTTCGAAATTTTCACCCTTCCGCAGTTTTCTTAGCATTTGTGCCTACATCATCGCTGTTGTTTCTCTGCTATTTTCTGTGGCATATTTTTATAAAGTATGGATACCGCCAACGGGTGCAATATTGGCAATATTGCTTGCGTACCCTTTATGGAGTAGCAGTAAAGTCAATGCTACGCAGGCAGCGTTAGATCAGGCATTGCAGAATTTACAGGATGAACTTGCCAGATTGGGAATGGAGCAGGTGGCAGAATCACCTCATAGCGTCGAAGATCCTCAGCAGGCTCGTATCCGAAAATTAGCGCTAACAGCCAAACATTTACGTGATATGCATAAATCCAGAACTGACACGCTGGTGTTTATTTCACATGATATTCGTTCGCCATTAGGCGCGGCAATGTTGCTTCTGGATAAGTTTGAACCGAATAAATATTCGGTACGCATGAGGCAGTTGCTGGAGCGCGCACATACGATGGCAGAAGGTTTTTTGCAGGCATCACGCGCAGAAATGTCTGACGTGAATAAATTTCATGTGCTGGATATGGTGAGTTTAACGCAGCAAGTAGTCGATGATATTTATGAGCTATTAGCCACTAAAAATATTACTCTGGAAATGCATCTTCCTGAAGACAATGTCTGGGTAAGAGGGGATTTCGGGCTCTTGTTCAGGGCTGTGTCTAATGTTCTGCTGAATGCGGTGAGTTACTCCCCGCAAGGCGCAGTGATTAAAGTCATTATAGATAAAGATGATGTAACCATGTGTTTGAAGGTGATTGATCAAGGGCCAGGTATTCCTGAAGATAAAATTCAAAAACTGTTCAAGCGCTTTAGTCGTGCTGAGAGTGAGCAGCAGGATCAAAGTGGCTGTGGTCTCGGGTTATATTTTGTCGGGATTACTATCAGGAAACATCGTGGTACAGCCTCTGTCGGCAATGTAAATATGCCGGGAACTATAAATATACAGGGTGCGGAGTTTTTAATTACGCTGCCACTTGAACGCAGAAAAAATAATCTCCCGGTTACTTATGATAGAAGAGTCAAACCAGAGCCTACATTTGAGGACACCATATAATTTTTAAGATATAATATTGGACTTGATTTTGTGTAAGACAGTTGTATTCAAATAATTTTTAGGAGGCATGTAATGGCTACTTTATTAGAGCAATTAAAAACTATGACCACAATCGTGGCAGATACAGGTGATGTTGAAGCGATTAAAGCGGTTAAACCATACGACGCGACAACTAATCCATCATTATTGTTAAAAGCAAGCCAATTGCCACAATACGCTCCATTGATCGAGACTGCGATTGCTTATGCAAAAGCACAAGGTGGTTCTAAAGAACAACAAATCGATAACGCTGCTGACAAACTGGCTGTGTTGATCGGTATGGAAATTGTTAAAGAAGTGCCAGGCCGTATCTCAACTGAAGTTGATGCACGTCTGTCATTCAATATTGATGCAATGGTGGCTAAAGGCCGTAAAATCATCAAATTGTACGAAGAAGCTGGCGTAGATAAAAGCCGCGTTCTGATTAAATTGGCTTCAACCTGGGAGGGCATTAAAGCCGGCGAGATTCTTGAAAAAGAAGGTATCAACTGTAACCTGACATTGTTGTTCGGTTTCGGTCAGGCACGTGCATGTGCTGAAGCTGGCGTATTCCTGATTTCACCATTCGTTGGTCGTATCCTTGACTGGTACAAAGCTAAAACTGGTGAAGCATACACATCAGAAACAGATCCAGGCGTATTGTCTGTGCGTAAAATCTACGCTTACTATAAAGAACACGGTTACAAAACTGTTGTTATGGGTGCTTCATTCCGTAACATCGGTGAAGTAACTGCTTTGGCAGGTTGCGATCGTTTGACTATCGCTCCAAACCTGTTGCAAGAGCTGGAAGCTACACAAGGCGATTTAACACGAGTGTTGGTTGATGGCGGCGCTAAAACAGCTGCTCCTGCTAGATTGACAGAAGCTGAGTTCCGTTTTGCATTGAACGAAGATGCAATGGCTACTGAGAAGTTAGCTGAAGGTATTCGCGGTTTCGTAGTTGACCAAAACAAACTTGAAGCTGCATTAAGCGCAAAACTATAAGCAAATCATCGCTTATGGCAAAAATTATTAATGCGTAAACCGCATTAATAATTGACATAAATAGGCTAGGCATTTACTATAAGTGTCCAGTTTTTTTAGAGTGCTATTTTTCACAAGAAGATAGCACTTCAAATTAGCAATATCTTAATATTAATAAACGGAGATACACCATGGCATTAACCCAAATGGCATTAGATTCATTAG
>DATCVB010000035.1:0-6498 GCA_036567185.1 Methylotenera sp. | reverse complement strand
AGTTACTGCGACTTCTGTTCTTGAGGCAAACTTTTTGGGGCGCCCCCCTTTGTATTATGTAAGGATGTATGAAATGGCAACAGGTACCGTAAAATGGTTTAATGATTCTAAAGGTTTTGGTTTTATTACCCCAGATGATGGCGGTGACGATTTATTCGCACACTTCTCTGCAATCGTAGAAGCTGGTTACAAAAGTCTTAAAGAAGGTCAACGCGTAAGCTTTGATTTGACTGAAGGCCCAAAGGGTAAGCAAGCTTCAAATATTCAAAAGGCTTAAGCCTTAAAGATATATGGGGTTAGTTGTCTCAAGATGATTGACCCAATTCAAACGGCACATAAAATTTAAATTTTAGGTGCCGTTTTTTATTTTTAACGCTGTATTGAATTTTGTGTTTACATATTGGCGATAATTTCATCACCAAATTCTGACGTACCCACTTGCGTTGCACCTTCCATCTGAGTAGAGAAGTCACTGGTTACGCGCTTTGCTACAATCGCGTTAGCAACGCCTTTTAGCACTAGATCTGCTGCTTCAGTCCAGCCTAAATGACGTAACATCATTTCAGCGGACAGAATTAATGAACTAGGGTTGGCAATATTTTTACCTGCAATTTTTGGTGCAGTGCCGTGTGTTGCTTCAAACATCGCTACGGTATCGCTTAAGTTGGCGCCAGGTGCAATACCGATGCCACCAACTTGTGCTGCCAATGCGTCACTCATGTAGTCGCCGTTCAGGTTAAGCGTTGCTACTACATCATAATCTTGCGGGTGCAACAGAATTTCCTGCAGGAATGCATCAGCGATACAGTCTTTAATTACAAGGCCGTTTGGCAGCTTGCACCATGGGCCACCGTCGATTTCAACCGCGCCAAATTCCTGCTTGGCTACCTCGTATCCCCAATCCCTGAAGCCACCTTCTGTGAACTTCATGATATTGCCTTTGTGGGCAATGGTGACAGATTTGCGGTTGTTATCAACTGCATATTGAATAGCTTTGCGCACCAAGCGTTTGCTGCCATCTATGGATACCGGTTTGATGCCGATCGCAGATGATTCTGGGAAGCGGATTTTCTTACGCACACCCATATCGCTTAAAAAGTTGATGACTTTTTCAACTTCGTCGCTACCAGCTGCCCATTCAATGCCGGCATAGATATCTTCCGTATTCTCACGGAAAATCACCATGTCGGTTTTTTCCGGGTGTTTCACCGGGCTTGGTACGCCGGTAAAATATTGTACCGGGCGCAGGCAGACGTAAAGATCCAGCTCTTGGCGCAAAGTTACGTTGAGTGAGCGAATGCCGCCGCCTACCGGTGTGGTCAGTGGGCCTTTTATTGAGATTACGTAATCACGCACGGCTTGCATGGTCTCGCTTGGAAGCCAGGTGTCTTTGCCATCCTGATCTTTACCGTAGACTTTTACGGCTTTTTCACCGGCAAAAACTTCCATCCAGGAGATTTTACGTGTGCCGTTGTAAGCTTTATTTACTGCAGTATCTACGACCTTCATCATAGGTGGGGTAATATCGACACCTATGCCATCACCTTCAATAAATGGGATAATCGGGTGATTCGGTACATTTAGCGAATTATCTGCATTTACAGTAATTTTTTCGCCAGTCACTGGTTTGATAATTTTAGAAGTCATTCAAAATTTCCTAAGTATGATAATTTTATTCAATAAACCTTTTAACGTCGTGTGCCAGTTCAGCCCGCATGACCCCAAAAATGGAAAAGACGGGCACGCCACGTTAAAAGACTTCATTCCGATTCCTGACGTCTATGCAGCCGGACGTTTAGATACAGATTCAGAAGGATTGCTTATTTTAACCGATGACGGCGCATTACAACATCGTTTAAGTGATCCTAAATATAAAGAAATTAAAACTTATTGGGTTCAGGTGGAGGGCGCACCTGCCGATGATGATTTGCAGCCTTTGCGTAAAGGTGTGGATTTAGGTGATTTTCTTACCCGGCCGGCAGAAGTTAAAATAATGAATGCGCCTGAAAATCTATGGCCACGTAATCCGCCGATACGTGAACGTAAAGCGATTCCTACCACTTGGCTGGAAATCAGGATATCTGAAGGAAAAAATCGCCAGGTACGCCGCATGACTGCGAAAGTCGGGTTTCCGACATTGCGCTTAATTCGTTATGCGATAGGGAATCATACGATTGATAATATTGAAGTTGGAAAATATAAGGTGTTGTAATGATGAAACCTGTAGTTATTTTTAGGCATGTTGCGGTAGAAGGCCCCGGTTATCTGGCAACTTTTTTAGATGCGCACGGTATTCCATGGCAGTTAATTAAAGTTGATGAGGGCGATGCTATTCCAGAGTCAATCAGCGCTTTTAGTGGCATGGTGCTCATGGGCGGCCCGATGAGTGTTAACGATGACTTGCCTTGGATTCAGCCTGTATTAACTTTGATTCGTGAAGCGGTAGCGGCTGATGTGCCAGTATTGGGACACTGCCTGGGTGGACAGTTGATCAGTAAAGCCTTGGGTGCTGTGATCACACAAAATCCAGTTAAAGAAATAGGCTGGGGTGAGGTGGCTGTCAGCCCTAATGTTACTGCGCATACCTGGTTCGGTGATATGGAAAGTTTTAATGGATTTCATTGGCATGGTGAAACCTTCAGTTTACCTGTTGGTGCTACCCATCTGCTGGCAAGTAAGTATTGCCAGAATCAGGCTTATGCTATCGGCAAGCACTTGGCGTTTCAGTGCCATATTGAGATGACCCCGGAAATGGTTGAGGCATGGTGTAATGTCGGCGCAGATGAAATCAGGCAATCAAGCACAAGTACTGCGGTGCAATCTGCAGAAGTGATTATGGAAAACTTGCCGTTACATTGTTTTTTCCTGAATAAGGTCGCCAATCAGGTATATACGCAATGGATTAAAGGCTTGGTAAATTAAGGAAACACGGAATAAGTGTCTGTGCGTGCGAATTGCTTCGTTGCGCGGTACTCGCAACCTCGCTGTATATTTAATACTATCTCGGTTTCTGCGTTCCGTGCGCCTCGCACTTCATCCCGCTCGCCGACTTATTCCGTGCTCCCTTAATACTTTTGCATGATGTGTTAAAATCCGTTAACTTTAATTGAGGTCGCATCATGTCCGGTAATACACTTGGTAAGCTTTTTACCTTTACGTCATTTGGTGAGTCGCACGGTGCTGCTATCGGCGGCGTTGTAGATGGCTGTCCGCCTGGATTGTCATTGAGTGCAGAAGATCTGCAAATTGATCTGGATCGCCGTAAACCCGGTACTTCACGTCATGTAACACAGCGCCAGGAGGCTGATGCTGTGGAGATACTTTCCGGCATATTTGAAGGCAAAACCACCGGTGCGCCTATCGGTTTACTTATCCGCAATACGGATCAGCGCAGCCAGGACTACAGCAAAATCATGGATACCTTCCGCCCGGGCCATGCGGATTACACTTATACGCAGAAATACGGCGTCAGGGATTACCGTGGCGGTGGCCGCTCTAGCGCACGCGAGACAGCCGTGCGTGTGGCGGCAGGTGCAATTGCGAAAAAATGGCTGAAAGAGCGTTTTGGTGTAACGGTGCGTGGTTACATGAGCCAGCTCGGTGAAGTTGAGATTCCATTTGAGAGCTGGGATGTGGTGCATAGCAATCCGTTTTTCTCGGCTAACACTACTGTGCTGCCAAAACTGGAAGAATATCTGGATAAAATCCGTGCAGAACGTGACTCGGTTGGTGCGCGAATTACCGTGGTCGCCGAAGGTGTGCCTGTGGGTTGGGGTGAACCGATTTTTGATCGGCTGGATGCGGAAATCGCTTATGCCATGATGAGTATTAATGCGGTAAAAGGCGTTGAAATTGGCGAAGGTTTTGCATCTGTTGCGCAAAGAGGCAGCGTGCATTCTGATGAAATGACGCCACAAGGTTTTGTCAGCAACCATGCCGGCGGTATCTTGGGAGGCATCTCAACCGGTCAGGAAATTCGTGTGAATGTTGCGTTAAAACCAACATCCAGTATTCCGCAGGAGCGTCGTTCAATCGATAAGCATGGCAATGCGGTAATGATGCAGACTACCGGACGCCATGATCCATGTGTGGGCGTTAGAGCGACACCGATTGTAGAGGCGATGCTGGCAATGGTGCTGATGGATCATGCTTTGCGTCACCGTGCGCAGAATGCTGATGTTAATTGCAGTACGCCTAAAATATTTTAATCGTTTTAATGTAAAAACATTTAATGAATAAATAGCTTTCGGTATTAAAACATCGGTTATATTCTGTGTTGGTTTCTTAACTGACTAACATAATAAAAAAGTCGGCTTGAGCCGGCTTTTTTATTATGGCGGCGCGTCATTAATCAGATTGATATGCATACAAAACTCCATAATCGACTTTCTCGTTTTTATTTCATCTACTATTTTTTTGTAGGTGCGTTCGTGCCTTATTGGGGCTTGTATCTGCAATCAGAAAAATTTTCAGCAGCAGATATCGGCATACTGATGTCTTTGTTCCAGATCAGCAGGATTTTTGCCCCCAATTTCTGGGGCTGGCTGGCAGACCATACCGGTAAGCGTGCACAGTGGATCAGGCTTACTGCATTTCTCGGACTATGCGGTTTTATTGCGGTATTCTGGGCACACGGCTTTTTCTGGATGTTTTTTGTGATGGCGGCTTTAAGTTTGTTTACCAGTTCAACTTTACCGCTGGCGGAGTCGCTCACGCTTGCGCATCTTGCTACGACCAACGGCCACTATAGTCGCATTCGCATGTGGGGATCATTGGGGTTTATTGTCGCTGCAGTCATCCTTGGCTTTATGATTGATAGTGCCGGCATTGCAAGTTTGCTGTGGTTTTTATTAATTGTGCAGGTCAGTCTTTTTGTATTGTCTTATACCTTGCCGGAACCTACTGTAGCACCGCACGAGCATGATCACTTTTCAATCTGGCAGGTAATCAAGCAGCCCAATGTGATTGCTTTGCTGGTTGGGTGTTCGCTCATGGTGACAGCTCACGGCGTACTCTACAATTTTTATTCTATTTACTTAAGCGAGCATGGCTACAGCAAAGGTGCGATAGGCCTGTTATGGTCGGTTGGCGTGATCTGTGAAATCGCTATTTTCATGCTGATGCCGAAAATCATGGCACGTTTTAGTTTGAAAGCGATTTTATTGACTAGCCTGGTTTTGGCTGTTATTCGATTTACGTTGATCGGTGTTTCAGTAGATAACCTGTGGATGATCATTTTTGCACAAACGCTGCATGCGGCAACGTTTGGCAGCTTTCATGCCGCATCGGTTGAAGTTGTTACCCAGTTTTTTAAAGGTCGTCATCAGGCTAAAGGACAGGCTATCTATAACAGTGTGGCTTATGGAGTGGGCGGTGCAATAGGCGGCATTGCAGGGGGTTATGCTTTGCAATATTTGGGTGGTCAGCAGACATTTGTTTTAGCTGCGGTTTTCCCTTTGCTTGGTTTAGCTGTGATAGGATTTGGATTGAAGCTTAGTCAAACTAACAAAAGTGCTGCAAGCATGTTTAGATAAAGTTGCCTACCTGTTTTACATAAGTATTAATGATACCTAAAGCAAAAAGCCACTAAAACAGTGGCTTTTTGCTTTAGGTATTTTGCAACTTTATTTATTGCGTTTATCCTTTTCAATCAGCGCATAAGCAGAGTGATTGTGAATTGACTCAAAGTTTTCGGATTCAACCGTATACGCATCGATACGCTTTTCTGCGTTAAGTTGGGCTGCAACATCGCGTACCATATCTTCAACAAATTTAGGGTTATCATAAGCACGTTCAGTTACAAATTTCTCATCAGGGCGTTTCAGTAAACCATAGAGCTCGCAGGATGCCTGTTTTTCTACCAGATCGATAATATCTTCAATCCAGATGAAATCATTGATCAGCGCTGTTACGGTAACATGTGAACGCTGGTTGTGAGCGCCGTAGTTAGAGATTTTCTTACTGCACGGACACAGGCTGGTTACCGGTACCAGCACTTTTACCGTAATGTCATATTTACCCTGGTGAATTTCACCAATGAAAGTCACCTCATAATCCAGCAGGCTTTTCACGCCGGAAATAGGCGCTGCTTTATTTACAAAGTAAGGGAAAGTCATTTCAACATGCCCTGATTCTGCTTCAAGTCGCGTGACCATTTCACGTAGTATGGCTTCAAAAGACTCAACTGAGATTGCCTTCTCATTCATGTTGAGAATTTCAACAAAACGTGACATGTGTGTGCCTTTAAAATGCTGAGGCAGATGCACGTACATATTAAATACAGCCACGGTATGCTGTTCGCCGCCAGATTTATCCTTGACGACTACAGGATGGCGTATGGCTTTGATGCCAACCTTATCAATTGCTAAATGGCGTGTATCAGCAGTGTTCTGTACGTCTTCAATAGGGTTTTGCGGGTTTGTTTGGCTCATTGTGCTTGGCTTGATAGATTTAAATAATAGTTGAGTATAACACTAGGTTATTAACTGCGCAATTGCG
>DATCVB010000034.1:0-16978 GCA_036567185.1 Methylotenera sp. | reverse complement strand
CGTTAGGTAAGCCCACAATTCCACATTTCATATAATTCCAATCATCTTTTACGCAATCTCTGCGTTGTTATCAGTTTTCGGTAACTCGTCGTACTATTTGTACTGCCTCGTCCCCTCAAACTTCAACGCCTTGACCTTGCGCAAAATCTGAATGGACTTAAAGAGGTAGTCTGCCTTTTTGTTGATTACTTTGATGCCTGCGTCTTTATTGATTCTCAGTGCTTTTCGTACTGTCTTCTGCAATTCATCCTTGCCGCCTTGTACTCAACAAAAATACAGGCGGAAAAAAGAGTGTTGTTATTCGTTTATTGCTATTTCTTGGTATGCAATTTTAACATTGCACCTTCAAAGTCACCATTCAGTAACTGTGTTGCAACTTGCAGGCTATCATCAATACATTGGTTGATAGCGGTTTGTTCGTCTTTTGACGCTGCCTTTAATACAAAATTAACGACTTCGTTTCTATCACCGGGGTGACCGATGCCAAGGCGCAAGCGCCAGAAGTCCGGTGTACCCAATGCCGCGGCGATGTCTTTCAGGCCGTTATGCCCGCCATGCCCGCCGCCTTTTTTAAGCTTCACAGTCCCTGGATTTAAATCCAGTTCATCATGAATAACCAGAATTTGTGCCGGCGTGATTTTGTAATAATTAGCGAGTGCTGCCACGGCTTTGCCGCTGGCGTTCATATAAGTAGTTGGCTTCAGCAGCCATGTATCAGCAGTTGGCGCGAGTTTACCTGAGATGCCAAAAAACTTGGCATCTAGCGCTAGTTTGCTATTGCTTGAGGCTGCGAGCTGGTCTATCCACCAGAAGCCAGCGTTGTGGCGCGTGGCTGCATATTTGTCGCCGGGGTTGCCCAAGCCTACTAATAATTTAATTCCGCTCATCGTTTTATTTAATTACTTTTATCTGCCAATCTCACAAATGAAAAACGCGCACTTTAATAGATAAAGCGCGCGTCATTGTCATATAGCTAAAAAAGCTACTAAACTTAAGCTGCTGGAGTTTCTTCTGTAGCTGCCTCTGAAACACCACCGCGTGTTTTCGCGATAGATGCAACAGCTGCGTCATCACCGTGAGCCAATTGTACAAACTCAACGCCTTTTGGCAATTTGATTTCTGACAAGTGGATTGAGTGACCCATTTCCAGTTTAGCAACGTCAATTTCGATGAACTCTGGCAAATCTTTTGCCAGGCAGCTAACGTCAGCTTCAGTCTGCACGTGAGCAACGATACCGCCGCCAACTTTAACGCCAGGCGCTACATCAGCATTGATAAAGTGGAAAGGCACTTTAACGTGGATTTTTTCACTTGCGCTTACGCGTTGAAAGTCGATATGCTGAATGGTGTTACGTACTGGGTGCATTTGGAAGTCACGTAATAATACGTTTTCTTTTTTACCTTCAATGATCAGGCTTAATACTGAAGCGTGGAAAGCTTCGTGACGGAATTGTAAAAACAATTCTTTACCGTTAATTTCCAGTGTCACAGCTTCTTTACCACCACCATATACTACACCTGGTACTGAACCAGCACGACGTAGACGGCGGCTCGCACCCGTACCTTTAACGTCACGTTTTACTGCATTGATTTCGATAGTCATTTTACTACTCCTAAATTTACTACTAGGCTTTCGAGGGCCTTACTGCACTAAGAACTGCTTTCCGCGACCAGAAAGCAGAGAAAACTTTTAATACTAAATTAATCCATGAACAGCGAAGAAACTGAATCTTCACAACTAATTCTACGGATAGTTTCTGCCAATAATTCTGCTGCGCTTAATTGGCGAATTTTTTTGCAATTAGCGGATTCAGCTTGCAATTGAATCGTGTTGGTAACAACCAATTCGTCTAACTCTGAATTCATAATACGTTCTGCTGCGCCACCTGATAACACCGGGTGCGTTGCATAGGCAACTACTTTGATAGCACCATTCTTTTTAAGTGCAGCAGCAGCTTCACATAGTGTGTTGGCTGTGTCGACCATGTCATCCATAATCACGCAGGTACGGCCAGCAACATCACCGATAATATTCATTACTTTAGCTACGTTTGGTTTTGGACGGCGTTTGTCGATAATCGCCAAGTCTGAACCTAATTGTTTTGCAGCGGCACGTGCACGCACTACGCCGCCAACGTCAGGTGAAACCACCACCAGATTTTCATGGTTCTGTTTCAGCAAGTCGTCTAATAAAATTGGTGTAGCGTAAATGTTATCTACAGGAATATCAAAAAAGCCCTGAATTTGATCTGAGTGCAAATCCATTGTCAGTACGCGGTTAACACCAACGCCTGTCAGCATGTTGGCAACAACTTTGGCAGTAATTGCAACGCGCGCAGAACGCGGGCGGCGATCCTGACGTGAATAACCGAGGTATGGAATAGCAGCGGTGATACGACCGGCAGATGAACGGCGCAGTGCGTCGACCATTACCATGACTTCCATCAGGCTGTCATTGGTAGGGTGGCTGGTTGATTGCAAAACGAATACGTCACGACCGCGCACGTTTTCAAGCAGTTCGACCATGATTTCGCCATCGCTGAATCTGCCAACATCGGCGCGACCTAGTTCAATGCCTAAATGAGTAGCAACTTCTTGTGCGAGCACAGGGTTGGCGTTGCCTGTAAAGACCATCATGTTGCCGTTAGACACCATTTGATTTCCTATCGTGCCGGCCTGCTAAGTGTGCCAGCAGAAACTAAAAAAAGCGGACTAAAAAATAAAAGCGTGTAAATCAAAAAATCTACACGCTTCTAAAAATTCTGGCTGGGGAAGAAGGATTCGAACCTTCGCATGCCGGAATCAAAATCCGGTGCCTTAACCAGCTTGGCGATTCCCCAATATTTAATCAGCCTTACAATTAAACTAAAAGTCCAATCAAAGGGTGCTGATTTAACCCTTTTGCAACAAAACCACGAACGGATTCAGGCTTTGCGCTAAATATTTTGTTAGCAATCTCTTCGTTGGCAACTTCTAAAAACACCGAAGCGCCAGAGCCGCTCATTCTAGCATCACCGTATTGTTTAAGCCAGCTTAGACAATCAGAAACTTTAGGATAAAGACTGCAAACTACTTTTTCCAGGCTGTTTGTAAATTCAGATTTGATGTTTCCACCAGCTGAATCAGTAGCGCTTAATTGTGCTACCCCCGAAAAGGTCGACATTATCTGGGGATTCGAGTTCTTTGTCAATTGCTTATTAGCAAAAATTTCTGCAGTTGATACATGAACATCCGGAGTCAGTACAACGTAGTAGGCATCGAGCAGATTAATAGGCTGCAGCTGCTCGCCGATGCCTTCTGCCCAGGCATTTGTTCCGTAAATAAAAAAAGGCACATCTGCACCTAACTTTAGCCCTAAATCAAATAACTCTTTGCGACTCAGGTTCAGTTGCCATAGGCGATTCAGAGCCAATAGAACTGTCGCGGCATCAGAGCTGCCGCCGCCAAGGCCGCCGCCCATCGGGATATTCTTTTCAACCATTATTTCTACACCGCGTGTACTGCCGGTGTGCTGCTGCAAAAGTCTTGCAGCGCGGATGCACAGATCCTGATCTTCAGGCACGCCGGGTATATCATTGGCACGTTTAATTTCTCTGTTGTCAGTAGGTTTTAAATAAATCGTGTCGTAATAATCCAGCAGACGAAATACTGTTTGCAGCAGATGGTAGCCATCGGCACGCTGACCCACAATGTGCAAAAACAGATTGATTTTTGCCGGCGCTAAAAACGGTTGAAAATCTTGCATGAGTGATATTGCGCAGTCTGGATTTGATTGGTTTTAAAGTTGCGTTTATTCTAAAACGATATTGTTTAAAGCGATATTGATTAAGGCAATTTTATTGTTCGAGGCTGTTCCATTTTTCTACCAGCAGCTTCAAATTTAACTTATCGCTTTTGAGAAAAATTTTACCCGGCAGCATATATGCGTCCTGTTGTGCGTAGTTGTCGTATTCTATTTTCCAGCCATCCTGATCCAGATTGGTGAGCAGCCCTTGCTCGTTCCAGCTACTGCTTTGAATCGGGCTCTGCGTCGGTCGCCCGATAGACCAATCACTGAGGCCTGTCAGCGGCAGTTTCCAGCCCAATGTTTGCTGGGTGAGTGTTTCAGCGTCTGCTGCTGAAAAGCTCTTGCCGCTGGAGTCTGTCAACGTGACTTGATCCGCTGTTTTTTTAATGCTCGCTACTTGGCTACCCAGTGGTGAATACAGGTCGATGATATCTTCAGCGTTGTTGTGTTGCCACTGCAGGCTGCCGGAAAAGCCTTTGCCATTAGTTTGCACCCCAATTCTGCCCTGTATTGAGAATTGCTGGATAGAAGCCAGTTGTTGCAAATGTTGCGCTCTGAGTGCTTGCGCGGTAGTGCTGGGTTCAGTTTTAGTTGCGGGCACGCTGACGCAGCCTGCAAATACTGACATCAGGCCAAGAAAACATAGCACACGCATTGCCGGCATTGGTCGCGCAGTGTGTTGCGGCAGGCTAATAAAAGTATTCACAGACATTGTCTTAAGAATATTGTCTTTAAAATCAGGATTTGAATTTATTGGCAGTCGTGATCAAAACTTCATTATCCGGGTGAGCGCTTAAGGCGTCGTTCCATATTTTTTTAGCTTGTTCGTGCTGGCCTTTATGCCACAGTGCCTCGCCTAAATGTGCAGCGATTTCCGGGTCCGGGTTAATGTTGTAGGCTTCCTGCAGATATTGAATAGCTTTATCCAGATTGCCTTTTCTGAAGTGTGCCCAGCCGAGGCTATCCAACATATAGTGGTCATTAGGTGACAGTTCCAGCGCTTTCTCAATCAGCTTGATTGCCTCGTTCAGCTTGACGTTGCGGTCTGCAAACGAGTAGCCAAGGGCATTGTAGGCCGCTGCAAAATCCGGTTTTTCGGCAATGGCTCTGCGTAATTCTGATTCCATGAGGTCGAATTTTTTCAGGCGTTCTGCTGCCAGTGCGTAGTCGTATACCAACTCTGGTGTGTTCGGTAGATTCTTAACGGCTTTTTCAAGCAGGTCGAATGCCTCCTGATCGCGCTTGGCTCTGACTAAAATAGAAGCTTGCGATTGAATGATAATGATTTGCTGTTCAGTATTCAGGTCGGCTAGCTCGTCTAATATTTCAATCGCTTTATCTGCTGATTGTGTGCGTGCAACCAAGTTGGCAAGGCTGAGTTGTGCCTCCAGATAACGTGGGCCTAGCGCAATTTTTTTATACCAATCAGCCGCTGCCTCATTCTGATCCAGTTTTTCTGAGGTTTGCCCCATGTATAGATACAATTGATCAGCATCTTTAAAGTCCATTGCTAATGCTTGCTGAAAATAGTTTTGCGCCGAAATGTAATCGGCCGACTGGTAAGACAGTAAGCCTACGACGGCTGTGACATCGGCAGTGTTTTTTGGCGAACTGCTTTTAGATTGCTCAATGATTAGCGGATACTCTTTCTTTGCTGCTTCAAATTGTTTCTGGTTGACTAGCAGCTTAGCCAGATTAATGCGTACTTCATTGGATTGAGGATGTGACTTTAAAAACGCGTAATAATAGTCAATCGCAGCCTGTGGAGATTTTCGATACAGAATCTGCCCTTTAAGCAGCGCAGCAATGTCCCACCCAGCGCGGAGTGTTCCGGCTTTATTAATGGCTGCCAGTGCGATGTCATCTTTATTTGCTACCCATGCTGCCTGAGCGATTGCGAACTGCGCTTCAGCAGAATCAGGGTAGGGTTGTGCCAGAAACTGCACCAGCTCAAGTACTGCAGCTTTGTCGGGGCTTCTGTTCAGCAGCGTGTTCAGATATAAAAAGCCGCTGGCCCGTGTTTCTTCTTTTGACAGCAATTTAGATAAATATGGTCTTGTTTCATCAAGCTTGCCGGTTGCAATCAGCATCTCGGTCATGGCCTGCTGCGCTTCTGTAGAATCAGGATCCAGTTCTGCCCAGAGCTGGATTGCCGGCACTGCCAGATTGCTGATGTTGCCGTAGGCAGCGATTTTTGCCGCACGTTCGGCCAGGCGCGCGTCTCTTTCTGTTCTTGCCAGGTCATAAAATATTGCACCAGATGTGCCGATATCCCCACGCTGGCCGGCTATTTCACCTACCAGATATCTATAAATGAACTCCGGCTTTAATACGGACTCTTTATCACCGTCAGCCAGTGCGTCGCTGTCGGCGGCAATTGTCATGGTGTCATTATTAAGGTGTTTGTTAGTGGCACAGCCACTAAGTGCCAGTATGCCAGCGGATAAAAGCATCCATAACATCGGAGCTAGCAGCAGTGAATTTTTGTTGATAGATACAGTTGCTGGTTTGGATTTGATCGTTGGGCGCATAGGGTGGCTTTGATAGGTTAGTTGTTTTTAGTATTATTAGGTCTATTTTTACAGAAGTAGTGATCTGGATTTATATTAAAAAATTCATAAGGTTATTTTAAAAGCACCAGCGTTGAAGCATTGCAAAATAAGGCTGTAAATTTTAACAGTACTATTATTCAGAAATATCTTTTAACGCTGTATGATGCGCTGCTACTTCTTAGTCCGTGACAGCGCTCGCAAGTTCCTACATAATTATGTGTTGACTATAACGCAAGTTGAGCGAACTTTCCAATAGGCTTTCTTTTGGGGACTTTACTTTTAGCTAATAGACTTGCTTTTAGGTAATGGTAAGTTTTTTGATTGAGTTGTAACTATATTTAGTATTTAAACGAATGTTTCAAAATTGAGTAGCTATGAATAATTTTACAGTAGAGGCAATCGAACTTACTCGGCTTTATGGCGGCAGGGAAGCGGTAAGTAATGTAAGTTTTACCTTGAGCAAGGGTGAGGTTCTTGGTTTTCTGGGCCCTAATGGTGCCGGTAAATCAACCACCATGAAAATGCTGACAGGAAACCTGGCACCTAGCAATGGCAGCGTAAAAATCTGTGGCATTGATATCATGGAGAATCCTAAAGAAGCGAAAGCGCTGATTGGGTATCTGCCGGAAATGCGTCCGTTGTACAAAGAGCTTACAGTGGATGAATATTTGACGATGGCTGCGCGCTTGCATCGCGTTAGCAGCAAGTATATTAAAAGTGCGGTTGAAACTGCTAAAGAGCGCTGCGGCTTAGGCCACATGAGCAAGCGCCTGATTGAAAACTTATCAAATGGCTATCAGCAGCGTGTAGGGATTGCGCAGGCAATCATCCATCGCCCGATGGTAGTGATTCTGGATGAACCTACGGTTGGTTTGGACCCGATTCAAATCCGAGACATCCGTGCGCTCATCCGCGAAGTCGGCGGCGAGCACAGTGTGATTATTTCTACCCATATTCTGCCGGAAGTTGAAATGGTGTGTGACCACGTGCAGATTATTGATAAGGGCAGGCTGGTATTTAACGGTTCTATCGACGTGCTGAAGCGCCAGCGCATAGGCAACAAACTTCTGGTAGGGTTACACCATGCACCCAATACTGACGAATTGCTCAAGATTAACGGTGTATCAGAAGCTGAAGTTTTACCTAGCGGTTTGATGCGCGTTCGCTTTGAAGATAGCGCTGCTCCGGCAGAAGCTATCGTACAAGCTGCTGTTCAGCAAGGCTGGGGCCTGTATCAAATCGCTCCTGACCAAACCAGTCTGGAAGATGTATTTATGCAGCTGACCTATCAGGAACAATTGATCTCCCCAGAGCAAAGCACTGCTTAATCTCAGGCTAATGATGCAATCGGATATTTAAGGTTTATTTATGATTATCAATGTAGCAAGAAAAGAATTGAAAAGTATGTTTGCCTCGCCTATGGGCTGGGTCATTCTGTCTTTACTCATGTTTGCCTTCGGCACGCAGTATCTCAACGCTGTGAATGATTACTTCGCCGTAATGTCAGGCGCAATGCGCCCGGCCGAACGTACGGGCGTAACGCAGTTTGTCGGCCAGTCAGTATATGGCCTGGCGTCTTTCATTATGCTGTTTGCGGTGCCGTTACTGTCTATGCGCTTGATTTCAGAGGAGCGCCGCAGCCAGACCTTGCCATTCCTGTTCAGCGCGCCAATTTCACTGACTGAAATCGTAGTGGGTAAATTTTTAGGTCTGGTTGCTTTTTTGAGCATACTGATTGTCTTTATCGGCGTCATGTTGACCACACTTAATATCTGGTCTGATATTGATTTTGGCTTCTTGCTGGCTAACTCATTGGGCTTGCTGCTGATGGTTGCCGGTTTTTCTGCGCTTGGTATTTATTTCTCAGGTATGACGCAGCAACCGGTCATTGCCGCGATTCTTACTTTTATTGCTTTATTTGCGCTCATGATGCTGGATCGATTTTTTTCAGGCGATCCTAACAATATCCTTGGCAGCCTGTCGCTGATGAAACACTTCCAGTCATTCTCCAATGGCTTGATCGATACTGCCGATATTGCTTATTTTATTTTATTTGCCGTGACATTTTTAACCCTAACAGTGCGTCGTTTAGATGCTGACCGCTTGCGTGGTTAATTGGAAATTCTGCTATGAACATCAATCGTAAATTACGTTTTCAGTTATTAGTACAAAACTGGTTTTTTGTCGTGCTGTTTTTAATGCTGGTAGTGCTGCTTGGTTATTTTGCCAGTCAGTACCGCGTGGCAAAAGATATCACACAGGCTAACCGCAATATTCTCACGCAAGGTAGCGTGAATGTGCTGAAGCAGATGAAAGCACCTATCAATATCACGGTGTATGCCACCAAAGATGATGCATCAAGTGGTGACGTGTTTCGTAAAGGTATCGTAGATTTCTTCGCACGCTATCAGCGTGAAAAAAAGGATATTCGCTTAACTTTTATCAATCCGTCTGAAGAGCCGAAACTGGCCCAGGATGCCGGTGTTAAAACCGATGGTGAGGTTGTGATCGAATACAACAAACGTGTTGAGCATATTGTGCCGCCATTTGCCGAGCAGGAAATCACCAATCTGCTGGTAAGACTTTCACGTACGAATCAGCAAGCGGTGATGTATCTGGATGGCCACGGCGAGCGCAACCTGTTAGGTGTTAAGAATCACGACATCGGTGAGTTCGGTAAGCAGCTGGAAGCGAAAGGCTTCAAATTTGCTAACCCGGATTTAACCATTGCCCAACAAGTTCCGAGCAATGGTGCCATGCTGGTAGTTGCTGGCCCACAGGTTGATGTAAGTGAAGTGGAAGTTAAAAAGATCAAGGCCTATCTTGAGGCTGGCGGTAATTTGCTGTGGTTGCTGGAAGACGACAATCTGCGTGGCTTGCAAGAAGTAGCTGACTACCTGGGCATGCAGGTTTCACCGGGTGTTGTCATGGATATGGCCTCAGCACAATACGGTGCCGATGCCCGCGTATCTTTCGCCAGCTTGTATGGCGAGCATGCAATTACCAAAAACTTTATGCTGCGCACTTTGTTCCCGGAAGCGCATGAAGTGACGGCTAAAGGTACTGATGAAAATGGCTGGAAGGTAAGCAATCTGGTTGAAGTTGCGCCTAATGGCTGGCTGTCTGCTACCAAGCTGGCAAAAGATGCGAAGCCTGAGTTTAATGAAGCCAATGACAAGCGCGGCCCGATTAACATCGGTGTAGCTTTAGAGCGTACCTATGGTAAAAAAGGCCAGCGTGTAGTGGTGATGGGTAATGCTAACTTCTTATCCAATACTTTCATTACCAACGGCGGTAATCTGGACTTCGGTGTGAATATCGTTAACTGGCTGGCCGGTGATGATAGCCTGATTACGATTCAGCCTATGCCATTGAAAGATATCAATGTTTCGATCCCTGATACTAAAATGGGTGTAGTTACAGCATGGACTGTTTTTCACAGCTTCCAGTACTTTATTCCGTTAGGTTTCATGATTGCTGGCTTTGTACTGTGGTGGAAACGTAGAAGAGCTTAAGTTCTTAACAAATTATTCAGATGCTAATGTTAGTTTTATTCGAAGGTGTGGCATGAAAAAAGGTTGGTTACTCAATTTAATTTTGTTTGCAGTAGTTGCAGGGTTGGTTTCATTTTTATATCTGCGGCCTAAGCAAGGTGCGGTTGAAGAAAATAAATATGAAGTTTCCAGCTATAAACTGGCAGAGTTTAATCAAATTAAAGTTGAGTTTCCGGCAAAAGCTGCTGTGAGTTTTGAAAAAATAGATGGCTACTGGCACCTCACAGCACCTCATAAAACACGTGCTGATCAAGCTTCAGTACAGCGCATTCTGGCAATTATTGCGGCTAACAGCCGTGAGAAAATTGTGACGGATGATGTAGCAAAATTCGGTCTGCATCAGCCTTTGCTCAAGCTGACTTTGGTCAGGGATAAAGACAATGTTGAAGAATTTTTATTCGGCACCTATAACCCGCTGACTGATGAGCAATATATCTCGCACAGAAATACTGTTTATCTGATTGCAAACGATTATGGTGCTGCGGCCTCAACACAGGTGATTGAGCTTATTGATAAAGCCCCGCTGAGCCCGGCTGAAAAAGTAGCTGGTTTTGATTTTGGCCGTTTGGAACAATGGGAAACGTCCGGATTGAATCTGGACATGGTGGATGGCCAATGGAAAGTTTCGCTTGATAAAGCTAAACCTACGCAAAATGAATTGAACGAGTGGGTGGATTATTCATGGATTCATACCCGCGCTAAATCAGTAGAAATCTATACCCCAGACCGTAAAGTAACGCATCCTTCGTTAGAAGTGAAACTGGCTAATGGCAGTAAAGTGCATTTTGACAAGATTCAGGAGTCACCAGACTTGATACTGGGGCGTCCGGATGAAGGCATCATGTACTACTTCCCCTCAGATGAAGGCTTTGTGATGCTGAATCCGCCGATCAATCTGCCTAGTAAATAATTTAAGTTAAAAGGTGCTGATTACAAAAAGCTATATTGTCAGAACAGATGTCTGGCAATATAGCTTTTTTGTTTTGAGACTTTTATAAAAGTGCCTCATCTTGATGAATGATCTAATATTGGTTAGGTTGCCATGCCAGAACTCCCAGAAGTAGAAACGACCAGACTTGGTCTTATACCGTTAGTTAATCAAACAGTAACCAATGTGTTGATACGCAACGGCTCGCTGCGTTGGCCAATCCCGCAGGTGTTGCCTGACTTGTTGCATGCTCAGACGCTGCGAGCACTCACTCGACGTGCCAAATACATTCTGGCGCACTTTGATCATGGAGTTCTGTTACTGCATCTTGGCATGTCTGGCCGTATCTGTTTGTTAGCGCAAGATGAGCCGCCGCAAAAACATGACCATTTTGATATCTGTTTCACCAGCGGCCAGATACTGCGTTTGCGTGATCCGCGCCGGTTCGGTGCTGTACTATGGGCTGGCAATAATCCTCAAGAGCATATGCTGCTGAAAGTGTTAGGGCCGGAGCCGTTAAGTGAAGCATTTACCGGGCAATACCTGCATCAGCATATGCGCACACGATCGGCCGCCATCAAAACCACAATTATGGATAGCCACCTGGTGGTCGGTGTCGGTAATATCTACGCCAGCGAATCGTTATTCCGTGCGCGCATTCACCCTGAAAGACCTGCAAAAGACTTGACCTTGCCTGAGTGTGAGAAGTTGGTCGCTGAAATTAAAAATACGCTGACAGATGCATTGGCAGCAGGTGGCAGCAGTTTGCGTGATTTCTTTGGTGCCGATGGCAACCCAGGCTATTTCCAGCAACAGTATTTCGTTTACGGGCGCGCTAATGATAAAGGTGGTGAGCCATGCCGAATCTGCAATGCACCTATCAAAATGATCAGGCAAGGGCAGCGATCAACGTTTTATTGTGCAAATTGTCAGCGTTAAAAACCTTTATGGTATTTGAATAACACAGATGATTTAGCTAAGTAGTGTGGGCAGATTCTGCCCACGCAGACAGTAGGGATGCACAAAAATTGCCCACCTTGAAATAGGTTAATGCGGGTGCTGTCTAGCCGCATGCTCATGTAAAAAACCATGTGGAGCACTTGGGCTGCCGCCGATTTTTTGCGGTATCAGTGATCCTATGATCATGCCTAAAATGCTCACACCTAAACCAATGAGCTGTGGCGGTATCAGACTTTCCTCGCCGACTAATATTTCAATCAATACCCAGGTAGTGATGCCGCCAATAATGGCTGCGAGTGCGCCTTGTGAGGTTGCTCTTTTCCAGAATGCACCAAAGACTAATGGTACAAATGCGCCAGCCAGCGTGATTTTGTAGGCGGATTCCACCATGCCAAAGATTGAGCGCTCGGAGTTGAGTGCGTAAAGTAAAACAATCACTCCAAACACTACCAGGCAAATACGCATTACGCGTAAAAAGCCCTTATCACCTAGATGCGGCATATAGCCGCGCACAATGTTTTCGGCAAAGGTGACAGAAGGGGCAAGTAAGGTGGCAGATGAGCAGCTCATAATTGCGGATAACACTGCGCCGAAGAATATGGCCTGTGCGAAAACCGGCGTGTGCTGCAGCACCAATGTAGGCAGCACTTTTTGCGAATCTTCTATGACCAGTTTGCCAAAAAACGCCGGGTCAATCAGTGTAGCGGAATACGCGATGAACATCGGCACGAAGGTAAAGCAGAAATAAACGGAGGCGCCGAGAATGGAACCCCAAAGCGCGATTTTTGCACTCTTGGCGGAGGTGATGCGCTGGAATACATCCTGTTGCGGAATCGAGCCCAGCATCATGGTCATCCAGCCGCCCACAAATGTAATCCATACCCAGATGTCTGCGCCTTTAGGGAAGAAATCAAGCTTGCCGGCAGCACGTGCATGCTCAATAACAGGTGCTACGCCGCCTGTCATGCCTGAAACAATATTGCCGATGTACAGTAGGCCGCCAATGACGACTATCATCTGTACAAAGTCGAGCACGGCGACCGAGAGCATGCCGCCCAGCGTTGTATAGGTTAATACAATGGCCGTGCCCAGTATCATGCCGGTTTCTTCGCTGACCGCGCCATCGGTAATCATGCTGAAAATGAGGCCTAAAGCTTTTATCTGTGCCGCTACCCAGCCCAGGTAGGAAATTACGATGGCAATCGTTGTGAGCACCTCTACCGTGCGGTTATAACGCATGCGGTAGAAGTCACCTAAAGTGAGTATGTTGAGTTTATATAGCTGTGTGGAGAAGAAAAACCCGGCAATGATCAGGCACATGCTGGAGCCGAACGGGTCAGCGGCAACTCCGTTCAGGCCTTCGGTAACAAAGGTGGCAGAAACACCGAAAACTGCTTCAGCACCAAACCAGGTGGCAAATACCGTTGCCATAACCACGGGCAATGGCAGGTGGCGGCCGGCAACGGCATAGTCTTTGGCATTTTTAACGCGCATTGCTGCGACAAGGCCGATACCAATAGAAATGGCTAAATAAATAACAACAAACCAGATCAGCATTACTTTAAACCTTTAATAATTTCTCTGTGTATTTTATAGTTTTAAGTAGTTAAATTATGAAATTCCGATAAGACCGCGCAATTTGAGTTTTTTTCTTTGCATGGGGAAATACTGATTCAATCGTCATTGCGAGCGTAGCGCGGCAATCCAGAATCTTCTTCTAGAATAAAGCACTGAATTGCCGCGCTACGCTCGCAATGGCAGGCTCGACTATAGATCAAGGTTCCCATGTTTTTTAACAGGCCCCATAATATTAATGCATAAAAAAAGCGCTTGTCACCATTGCAATTTCAATGGCTGCCAGCGCGATAATCGCTATCACCAAGTGCTTCTGCCATTGCGCTTGCTGCTGCTGTGCTTCAATCAGCTTGTCGATAGAAGCTCTCAGCGGCAAATCCATTTCCGCCTGATTCGTTTGCGTTAAGAACTGGTGCGCCAATCTTGGCATTTCCGGTAGTACTTTAGCAATATGCGGGATTTCTTTTTTTATTGTTTTAAGGATGGCTCGCCAGCCGATTTGCTCGCTCATCCAGCGTGTCAGGAACGGCTGTGCGCTTTTCCATAAATCCAGATTCGGATCCAGTTCGCGGCCCAGGCCTTCAATGTTGAGCAAGGTTTTTTGCAGCATAATCAGCTGCGGCTGGATAATGACGCCAAAGCGGCGCGACATCTGAAACAGGCTTAGTAACGTGCGCGCAAACGAAATATCTTTGAGCGGTTTGTCAAAAATCGGCTCGCAAATCGCGCGTACTGCGGTTTCGAGTTCCTCGCGCTTGGTATCAGCGGGGACCCAGCCGGAATCAATATGGGCTTGTGCTACATCGCGGTAGTCGCGGTTGAAAAATGCCAGAAAGTTACGCGCCAGATAATATTTGTCGGTATCGTTCAGGGTACCCATAATGCCGAAGTCCAGCGCAATATATTTGCCGTCATCTGCTACCTGAATGTTGCCCGGGTGCATGTCTGCATGGAAAAAGCCATCACGGAATACCTGCGTGAAAAATATCTCCACACCTTCTACTGCAAGTTTCGGAATATCAATACCTTTGGCAGTTAATACGTCGCGCTGGCTGATTGGCGTGCCGTGCATGCGCTGCATGACCATGACCTCTTTGCGGCACCAGTCCCAATGCACTTCTGGCACAATCAGCATGGATTTGTCAGAAAAGTTACGCCCGAGCAGGCTGCAGTTGGCAGCTTCCAGCGTCAGATCCAGCTCACTTTCTGTGTGGCGTGCAAACTCGGCAACCACCTCGCGCGGTTTCAGTCTTTTGACCTCGGATGAAATGCTTTGTAGCAGCCATGCCATTGTGTCCATTAGCAGCAGATCATGTGCGATGGTATTTTCAATATTCGGGCGCAGCACTTTGACCGCTACCGGCTCACCATGCGGCAGGTGCGCAAAATGCACTTGTGCCACAGATGCGCTCGCTACCGGTACTTCATCGAAATGCGAGAATAATTCTGTTAAGGGCTTGCCAAAAGCGGTTGTAATGATTTTTTCAACTTCTGCAAAAGGAAAGGGGGGTACACGATCCTGTAATTTTGTCAGTTCATCTGCAATATCGGCAGGTATCAGGTCGCGCCGTGTAGACAGCATTTGCCCGAACTTAACAAAAATCGGGCCTAGGCTTTCGAGCGCCAGTCTTAATCTTTCGCCGCGCGGTACTTGTTTATTGCGCCAGAATAGCAGGGTATTGATAACGCATTGCAGCGGCTTTAATTTGGTGTGGCTGAGAATGAACTCATCCAGACCAAAACGTAACGCGATAAAAATGATATAAAAAAGCCGAAAAATGCGCATAAATGTATTGGACGCTATCTATGAAACCGGGTTGTTAGGTGTGGTGTTAAGTTTTTTAGCAAGTTTATTGAGCCGTTTTTCCAGACGCTCAACATCAGCGCGCAGCGTGTCAACTTCTGTGTTGAATTGCTCAACATGCCGTTTTTTGGCTAGCAGCGGCTTTTCTTCCTGCCAGTATTCACTTAGCATCTCTGCCAGATTGATAGCAGTGTCTTTGACTGTAGTAACAGATTGGCGTGTAAATTCACCGATTTTGTTAGCTGATACATCGCCGGTTAGTTTGCTCAAGTCATCTTCGTAATCCCAGCGCACATGTGACAGCACTTTAGCCAGCGCAGTCGCCAGATGGGTATCACCATCGACTTTGATCAGTAGTTTTGCCGATTCGTCTTTTGCTATCAGGCGCAGCAGCAGGCTGGGAGGAATCGTGATGGTGGCGTCAGGCACATTGGTTTCACCGGCGATCGCTAGGCTGCCGTTTTCAAGAATGACCAGTGAGGTCTTGAGCAGCACAAAATTCAATTGCACAGCCTTGCTGGCAAAAGGCTGCAGCATTGGCGCGGCCCATTCGTTTTGCGCAAGCAGATGCTGAATGATGTGGGTGGATAGTTGTTTTAACATCAGGTTTTGTAACCTTTATGCAACGCCACAACACCGGCGGAGAGATTGTAGTAATCAACCTTGCTCAAGCCTGCGTCTATCATCATTTGTTTGAGTGTTTCCTGATCCGGATGCATGCGGATTGATTCAGCAAGGTACTGGTAGCTTTCGGCATCTTTAGCCAGCAGTTTGCCCATGAGCGGCAATAGCTTGAATGAGTAAACGTCATAGGCTTTGGATAACGGCTGCCATACTTTTGAAAATTCCAGCACCAGCAGTCTACCGCCGACTTTGAGTACGCGCTGCATTTCAGCCAGGGCACGGTCTTTATGTGTCATATTGCGCAGGCCGAAAGCCACGATCACGCAATCAAAATAATTGTCCGCGAAAGGGAGTTTTTCTGCATCACATTGCAACGCAGGCACGTTTAAACCGGCATCCAGCATGCGGTCACGGCCAACGCCGAGCATGGAGGCGTTAATGTCCGTCAGTATAACCTGACCTTCAGCACCGACTTTTTGTGCAAACAGTTTGGATAAATCGCCGCTACCTCCGGCAATGTCCAGCACCTTGTCACCGCGATCTACGCCGCTGATGCTGACTGCAAAGCGCTTCCAGCCGCGATGCATACCCGCTGACATGACGTCATTCATAAGGTCGTATTTGCTGGCTACAGAATGAAAAACGTCAGCAACTTTTTTTGCTTTCTCAGATTCGGCAACCGTTTTAAAACCAAAATGTGTATTGTGTTCTGTAGTCATTTTTAACTTTTCTTAAGCTGTGTTTTTTCTGACATGGCCGGCAGCACTAAGTTTGCCTAAATATTCAAGCCATAGCGCTTCATAATCACGGGCTAAATTGTACAAGTAATCCCATGAGTATAAACCGGTGTTATGGCCGTCCGAGAATACAAGTCTTACCGCGTAATTGCCTACGGGTTCTATCGCTGTAATGTTGATATCTTCTTTGCCGATTTGCAGCACTTCTTGCCCGGGGCCGTGGCCTTTCACTTCGGCTGACGGTGAATATACGCGCAAAAATTCACAAGACAGCATGCACTCCATGTTGTTATCAAACTTGATTTCCAATAAACGTGAAGCCTGATGCAGTTTAATGTCTATCGGGCGAGGTGAATCCGGTGTTAAGCCACTCATAAATATGTCGAATTTCAGTAAAAATAAGATGATAACAGAATGATAAGGATTGCAGACATTCAAGCACGTTGCCGCTTATGAT
>DATCVB010000033.1:0-5145 GCA_036567185.1 Methylotenera sp. | reverse complement strand
TACATATTCAACCGCTGCTTTAGCGACCTGTTGTTTTAATTCGTCTTGTGTATATGCCATTTTGAGTCAAGTCCTTGCAAAATCTTTTATAATACGAGTTATATAATTTAATCCAATCTAGTACTATACACTGCACTAGTCTATTTTAGAAATAACGCATGCCTACAAATACTGCACAAAATTACCTAGAGAAAATACAACACTCGCACGTTTACGACGTTGCTAAAGTAACGCCGTTAGATCTGCAAATCAACTTGTCCAAACGCATTAAGAACAATGTACTGTTAAAACGCGAGGATATGCAGCCGGTATTTTCTTTCAAGATTCGCGGTGCTTACAACAAAATGGCAAGCCTGTCGCCAGAGGCGCTGGCAAAAGGCGTTATTGCAGCTTCAGCCGGAAATCACGCGCAAGGCGTGGCGTTGAGCGCACAAAAACTCAAATGCCGTGCCGTCATCGTGATGCCAACCACCACGCCACAAATCAAAATCGATGCGGTTAAAAGTCGCGGCGCTGAAGTGGTGCTGTTCGGTGACAGCTACTCAGATGCTTATGCACACTCACTAGAGTTAGAGAAGAAAGAAGGCTTAACCTTCGTGCATCCGTATGATGACCCGGATGTAATCGCCGGACAAGGTACGATTGCGATGGAAATTCTGAATGCCCACCCGGAACCGATTGATGCCATTTTCTGCTGCGTTGGCGGCGGCGGTTTATTAGCTGGCGTAGCTGCCTATATCAAAGCGGTGCGCCCTGAAATCAAAGTGATTGGTGTTGAGGCGAAAGATGCTGAAGCCATGACTGAATCACTCAAAAAAGGACAACGTATCACACTGGATCAGGTTGGTTTATTTGCCGACGGCGCTGCGGTTAAGCAAGTCGGGGAGCACACTTTCACGTTGTGTCAGCAATATGTAGATGAAATGATCATCGTTGATAACGATGCAATCTGCGCAGCAATTAAAGATGTATTTGAAGATACGCGCAGCATTCTGGAGCCAGCGGGCGCTTTGGCTGTAGCCGGCCTTAAGGCTTACGCCGCGCGTGAAAATTTACAGGATAAAACATTGATTGGCATCGCTTCCGGTGCCAATATGAACTTTGACCGCCTGCGTTTTATCGCAGAACGCGCCGAAATCGGTGAGAAACGCGAAGCTGTGCTGGCCGTGACTATTCCTGAAAAACCAGGTGCGTTTAAAGCATTCTGCCGCTTATTGGGTGGCCGTAATATCACTGAGTTTAACTATCGTTATTCTGACCCGAAAAATGCGCATATTTTTGTGGGCGTTGCTGTTTCAGATCCATCCGAGTCAGCCAAGCTGGTGAGCGCTTTGCAGCAACAAGGCCTGCCAACGTTAGATCTCAGCGATAACGAAGTTGCCAAGCTCCACTTAAGACATTTAGTCGGTGGCCACGCGCCACAGGCCGAGAATGAAAAAGTATTCAGATTCGAGTTCCCAGAAACGCCGGGCGCACTCATGAAGTTCCTGGATACAATGGGCCATGACTGGAACATCAGCCTGTTCCACTATCGTAACCATGGTGCGGACTTTGGACGTGTGCTGGTAGGCATGCAGGTGCCGCCTAATGAACTATCTGAGTTTTCTGACTTCTTAAGTAAATTGGGTTACCCGTATTGGGATGAAACAGAAAACCCGGCATATAAACTGTTTTTAGGTTAACAGCTTATTATGGCTGTATTCAGCCAAAGCGGTTGCTTACTTACAGCCAGGTTTAATTACTGCTTGTGTGTAACTTATTGTTATATTTGAATTAATGTTTTTACGATAGCCAAGCACAATTTTTGCATGGTTATTAAACGAAGTTTGCCGTACAAATATCTGACTTGCTGATGCAAGCAGAGAATACTTTGGAGATAATAAATGAAATTAACACCTGCTTTTGGCAAAACACGCGCCAGCCTGCTTTTACTGGCATTAATCACTGGGATTGTTGGCTGTAGCAAAGAGAAGACCGAAGACTCCCAAGCCGCAGCTGAAACAAAATCAGCCGGATATGCTTATGTTACCAGCCAGGATGCCGGCGTTAGCGTAATTGATCTTGCAACAATGGAAGTAGTTAAACAGTTCGATGTAAAAGCTGCTGGCCCACGCGGCTTAAGCCTGACTGACGATGGCAAAAAACTGATCGTCGCCACACGCGAAAACGAAAGTATTTCTGTCATTGATACGGCGACGGGTGAAGTGCTGCAACAAATTCCTGTGGGTAAAAACCCTGAGTTTGTTCGCGTAAGCGGCAACTTTGCTTATATTTCTTCTGAGCCAAGTGCTAAGGGCGGACCTCCACCAAAACCAGGTGCAGAAGAAGAGGACGATGACGACGAAGAGAAAATCCCGGCCAAAATTGCTGTAGTAGACTTAGTCGCAGGTAAAAAAGTACGTGAAATCACCGGTGGCCCTGAAACCGAAGGCATTGAATTTTCAGCTGACGGTAGCAAGCTTGTGATCACTAACGAAGCTGACAACACCGTGACGGTTCACGACATTGCATCCGGTGATCTGATAAAAACCATACATACGCACGAACAGGGCGATCGCCCACGCGGCATCAAAGTTTCTCCGGACGGCAATAATTACTTAGCTACACTGGAATACGGCAATAAATTCATGGTGCTGGATAAAGACTTTAACCTGGTGCGCACCGTAGAAACCGGGCAGACACCTTATGGTATTGCCTACGACCGTTCCGGTGAACACATCTTTGTAGCAACAAATAAAGAAAAAGCACTGCAAGTATTTGATGCCAAAACTTATGAAAAAATTAAAGATATTCCAACCGGAAACCGTTGCTGGCACTTTACGTTTACACCGGATGACAAACAGATTCTGTTAGCTTGCGGTAAATCAGATGCCGTCTTCGTGATTGATGCTGAAAAACTGGAAGTGACAAAACAGATTGAAGTTAAAAACATGCCGTGGGGTATTGTGACTTACCCTAAAGCTATGGGTAGTATTGAAAGCAAATAGGTCATCTCAATGATGAGCTTTACACGATACAAAGGTTGATTTGATTTCTAACAAAAATATCAAAATCCGTCATTCCGGCGAAAGCCGGAATGACGAAACTGATAAGCTTTTAGATTAAAAAACTTCGTGCAAAAGCCTCCCATCAAATAGAAAAAGTCCCGCAAGGGACTTTTTCTATTTCAGCTTATCTAATATAAATTCCCAGTCTCTTGGATCAACCGGCGTAATGGATAAGCGATTTCCGCGCTGCAGAATCCGTAAATTCGCTAGCTCCGGCGTTTCTCGCATTTCTTTTAAACTTAACAACCTGGTTTTACGCACCAGCTTCACATCTACATTAAACCAGCGCGGGTTTTCAGGGCTGGCTTTAGGGTCATGATACTTATGACCCTCTATAAACTGCAGTCGATCCGGATAAGCAAGCGTAGATACCTCGGCGATACCTGCAATACCCGGCTCTGCGCAGTTGGAATGGTAAAACAGCACACCATCACCCACTTTCATCTGATCGCGCATAAAGTTTCTTGCCTGATAATTACGCACGCCGTACCAATCTACGGTCTGATTAGGGAATCCAGCCAGATCATCAATAGAAACGTCCGCCGGTTCGGACTTCATTAACCAATATCGCATCGTGTTTTCCAGTTAAAAATATATGAGCACTTCTATAAACCCACTTTTTGGGCGCATTACTGCGTTGCGCGGTACTCGGAGCCTCGCTGTATACTGCATACTATCTCGGTTCCTGCGTTCCGTGCGCCTGGTACTGCATCCCAAACACTGTATTTATAGAAGCACCCGTTCGCTTATGATAATCTATAAGCCAATCAACAATAATGAATTTTCATCATGGCTAAAGCTCAGCAAAAGAATGTATTAGGCACGACACTGCAAGTTTGCAGCTTGGACCCAATCACCGGTTTTACACGTAACGGCTGCTGTGAAACGGGTGCTGACGACAGCGGCAGCCATACGGTTTGCGCACAAGTCACGGAAGAGTTTCTGGCATTCTCGATTTCACGAGGCAATGATTTGAGCACGCCGCGACTTGAATATGGCTTTGAAGGACTACAGGCGGGAGATCGCTGGTGTTTATGTGCCAGCCGCTGGCTGGAAGCATCAGAAGCCGGCTTTGCGCCACCGGTGATACTGGAAGCCTGTCACGAAAAGTGTCTGGAAATAGTTAGCCTGGCAGACCTGAAATATCACGCATTAAGATAGCCCATATAACAAAATCATAGCTCATGATTAAAGGGCAGCGGTTCATGCCATTTAATCTCAGCACGCGCCAGATCATAGTCTGCAATCGTCACTAATGCTCCGCCAATTTCAGCCGCAGCATAGCTCATTAAACTAATTCTGCTAACCAAAAGGCTTATCACAGAATTCCCCGGAAAATTATCCAGATGATTGCTGACCATTTCTGTCGGCCATGCATGAGCGTAAAGCCCTACCGTTACATGGGGAACATACTGAAAATTCGCATCACTAGCTACCGAATGCAAACATGCATGCAATTTATGCAAGTTATTGGCGGGGTCATTTACATGAAAGAATGGTGCGGAACTGAAACTTGCCAAGGTGCCAACTTCAATCTCGAATGGCTGCATCTGCAAGTTTTTCAAAGCGGCTACATCCGCTTCAAAACTGCTGGCAACATAATCATCAGCATGCTGCGGTTTGTCACTCAGAGGTTTACTACTTAAAAAACCGCTGATACCGAGTGTGATATGTGATTGGCGACAATAGCCCTCAAGTAAAAATTTTTCAAGGTGCTGCCCAGCAGCTGATACTTGCCGGCGCACTTCTGGAAAATCTACATCAATTGCCCAAAGCGCATAACACGAACGGCCTTGACGCCATTGCTGAAAATCCTGTCTTACATTTTTTATCGTATACTGATTTTCAAGGAATTTCTTGCGAACCTCCAGCAGCTTAGCCATGTGCGGGCAATCTAATCAAGAAAATCAATCGCATTATTGCAATAATATAGAAGTGGGGAGTTCTCCACGGAATGGCCTAGACCAGCATCCTGAACCAAAAAGGCTCAAGTGGTAACAGCCTAGAGTGCATTAGGTACACCTGCAAGAGGCGCTCACACAGACGCTCGAATGACTAAAACCGATGCTATAAACTAGTTCAAGGAATTATTAGCCTA
>DATCVB010000032.1:0-10749 GCA_036567185.1 Methylotenera sp. | reverse complement strand
GGATTATGAATCCTGTGCTCTAACCAGCTGAGCTACATCACCTTGTAAACCTGTTTGCTTGTATTTCAGCAAGGCCGCAATTCTAGTGTTTTAGTGGTGAATTGTCAAAAAAAGTTTTCACTTTTCTGGTTTATTTTTCATCGTCTTGTTTTTAGTATGTTGTATGGCTCCAACTCATTGAATGCAGATTGTTTAAAGGTTTATAGTGCGCAGCAGTAATGGGTGCCGAGCACTTATGTCGTTAAGGATGTGCTGATTAAATTCAAGTACTGGATTGCCGCGTCACTTCGCTCCTCGCAATGACGGCGCTACTATTACTTCGCTCCTCGCAATTACAGCCTTCCCATGACTTCGTTCCTCGCAATGACGGCGTTACTGTTACTTTGCGCCTTGCAATGACTGCGTTGCCATCACTTTGCTTCTCGTAATAACTGCGTTACCGTCACTTCGTTCCTCTCAATAACTTTGTTACTGCCACAGCCTGCCTCGCTATGACTCTGTTTCCGTCACTGCGAGCCCAAAGGGCGTGGCAGTCCAGAGTCTTTTTTTAGAACAAAACACTGGATTGCCACCCGCTACGCTATGCTCGCGGCTAAAGGCTAGATCGCTCGCAATGACAGATTTATGAATAGGTCAATCAGCATCTCTTTAACGGATTCTTGAAATATCCACGATCAGCGATGCGCTGTAATGCTTCCACTTAATAATGATCACGTAGGCATAGGGGCGTGCCTGATGATCAAGATTCTCTGGCAGGTGCGCGATTTTTTCCGGGATGGAGATGACCATATTTTCACCGAAATATTTACGTGCGTTGCCTGAGATGGTGTTGGCGATTTCGCCTACGGCATCCAGCAGATTTTCATCAGACTGATTAGGTTCTTTCATGACCGTAAGCAGGTGCCGCAGCATGGCGCTAGGTGCCGAGAAGTATAGTGCGCCTTCGTAGTCTGCACTTACTTTGATCATGCCGGTGTAGTCATTCATCGGGAATGCGTTTTTGGCGAGGTATGCCACGCCGACCGATGCCGCTTCTTTTGTAATCTGTTTGAAATAGCCTCCTATTGCTTCAATAAAGATTTCAATGTCTTTTTCGCTTAAATCACTCATTCTTTTATTAGCTCCAGTAGGGCGTTCACGAGTTCTTCATCGGTAAATGGTTTGTATAAAAACCCGCTTGCGCCATTTTTAAGTGCTTCAATCGCGGTGGCTTTGTCACTGAGCGCAGATACGATCAGGATTTTTACATCAGGATTAAACTCAACCAGCAGGGTGGTGCATTCCACGCCATCCATCTCCGGCATGGTTAAATCCATGGTGACCAGCTCCGGGCGTTCTTGTGTGAATAATGCAAATGCATCAGTGCCATTGGCTGCTGTTCCCACGATTTCGATAGGCGGCAGTTTTGGGTCTGCCATAATTCTGGAAATACGGCTCCGGATAATATTGGAGTCATCGACAATCATGAGTTTCATACAACGGCCTCTGTAGCATTTAAGTTAATTGAAGGTTGGGCATGTTTGGATATGCGGAAAGCAAACTGGGTGAAGACATCGGCTTTGGTGTCTATTTTTAGGTCTCCGCCAATTTCGTTAATGAGGGATTGCACTAAATCCATGCCGACACCGCGGCCTGCATCTTTGTCGGTGCTGCTGGCGGTAGAAAAGCCCGGCTCGAATAGTTTGCCTACAATTTCCTTATCAGTTAGCTGGTTCACAATGTCACTTGCGTAACGTCCTGAGGCCAGCATTGCGGCTCTGATACGGCTAGGAACAATACCTTGACCGTCATCGCGCATAATGAAGTCGATAACGCCTTCCGCGTTCATACGGGTGGCGATGGAGATCTCGCCGTGTGCGGTTTTGCCTTTTGCCAGTCTGATGTCGGGATTTTCAATGCCATGGCAGATGCCGTTGCGTATCAGTTGAATGCCAATCTGCTGTAGCTGATGCACGGTTTTGGTGTCCATCTCATCAAGCAGCCCAAGCTCAAGTTTGAGTTGCACCTTTTTATTCTGGCTTTGGCTCACTTGTTCGGCGAGGCGCTGCAGGTTATTGCCTACACTGGTCGAGATTGAAGGCGGTTTTGCTGTGCTATTGTTGGCCTGATGATGCGCCTGCATCACATTTGAAATCGTTTCAATCTGCCTGATCTGTTCAAGCATGCCGCTCAGCATTACCGGCAGGCTCAGAATCTCCTGCGCATCCCACTCGTTCTTTTTACGCAGCGTTACCAGATGCTCTTCAAATTGATGTGCCAGTGTTTCAATCGCGTCCAAACCCATTGCCGCAGCTTCACCTTTAATAGCATGAATGATACGGAAGCACTGGTTTGCCAAATCAGCATGATTCGCCGCACGTTTATCCGCATTGGCTAATATCGCGTTCAGCGATTCCAGGCTGCCATGGGCATGGCTCAGAAAATCCTGTAACTGGTAGGTATCCGCCTGCAGCAGTCGTTTAAGCAATTCCAGATTGATGCTGGATTGGCCTTTAATTGCGGCAAGTTCTTCCGCCTGCGTGACTTGTTCGGTCACATCCTGCACCGTTACCAGCAGGTGCAGAACATGTTTACCTTCAACAATGCGGTTAAACTGAAAGCTCAGGTAACGCGGTGTTGTATCGCTCTTGGCTTGCACCTTTACCTGCGTGAGCGGGCTCAGGCTCAGCATCAGGTTTTCTTTCACTTTGTTGCCGAACAGCAGCTGAATGTAATCTTTAGCCGAGGTGTAGATATCAGCTGAAACCAGCTGCTCCAGTATTGGCATGAACGGCATGTTAGCACTTACTTCGTGCTGCAATATTTTGCCTATTGAGCTGGAGAATTGACTGCCAACATTAAACTCTGGGTCTAGCAGAAACAAACCTTCTTTTACATTATTCAGAATCTCGGTAGTTTCACGCTGCGCTTTTTCAATCTCGCCATCGGCAGAGCGCAATTTTCGTAAGGCGTTAAATACAATGTTAGCGAACAGCAGCAGTGACAATACCAGCGCAATGGTTTGAATCAGTTGCAGATTGCTGGCCTTGGTTTTGGTGTTGCGTTCCAACTGCGTGGTGAGGTCATTCATCAGTTTTAACACCTTGATGTTGTTTGCACGCGCATAGTCCGTGGCGATATCGAGGGTAACTTCATTCACCACGCTGCTTTCAATAACAGGCTGCAGCAGTTGTTTGTAAGGCTGCCAAACCAGCAGGGCATCATCCACTGCCTTGACCGCAGCATCGCCACTTACTTTTTGCAGCAATACAGGTTTTTCATCACCACCTATAACCATGCCGCCGGTTTTAAAACCGTTCAGGGTGGTATCAAACAGCATGCTGACTTTCTTGAGTTCTTCGGTGTTTTTGGGGTCAAACCTGCCTTGCGCTGCATCAACCTGAATTGATAAAAGTACCTTGGCAGTACGTTGTGACAGCATGCGCTGCCGTCCGGAAAGGTTGATGGAAACCGCATCGCTATCAAGCGTAGAGGATGTGTAAAAGTTAAGGCCAAGCACTGCCAGGTTGAATAGTAAGAAAAGCGTAACGGCTAATATAATGCCGCGATACTTATTCAGCGTGCCTGCTTGTTGGGGCTTATTGGGCGTAATTTTGCTGGTCATGACTGCTCCTCAAGTAATTATTATTTAGATGCAATTTAGTAGAGGTCACCGCCGTTGGTGAGCGAATAAACTTAGTGGTACTGATTGACTGGTGCGGTCATATTGATAAGCCGTTTTATCAAATCACCAGTCAATACATTGATATCTATGCCATTAAAGAATGGCATAGGGTGCTGCAGATTATTGTTTTAGAACGTGTACATGCCGGTCACCCAGACGACTTCTTTGTCGCCTTTACGCGCAGCATTTTGTAAGGTAGTGCCGTAGACATCGGATTCATTGAATTTTGCATACTCAAGTTTGCCGCTGATTTTGTCAGTGAACGGATACATCACACTGAGATCCAGCTCGGTACCGTATTTATCGCCAAACTTGCCGTTGAGCGACTGGTATTTTTCGTCTGCTTTGAATACATGGTATTCCGCCTGCAGCTTGGCTTTGCCAATGCTACCGGCAACCGTGACAAAGGTATCTTCAATCCCCTGGCGCGGTGTCGCCAGAAACTGGTCAGCCCAGCCCTGGAACAGGTGGTTGGTACCTAAAGGTGTCTGGAAGGCATATTTGCCATCGTTGCTGGCGAGTTTTTCATGGTCGATTCTGACTGACCAGGTGTTATACATCGCGCCACCGCCCAGTTTGAAGTAATGCGCGTCAATCAGTTCGCTTCCGTCTTTATAGTCAGTCTGTTTTGCATATTCAGCGGTGTAGAGTACTTTCCAGGTCGGGTCAATCGCACGCACGCCATCCAGGCGCAGGCCGAATGTTTTTGAGCTGGCATCCGTGGTTGCTGTTTTCACCAGATCCTGGCTGGCACCCAGACCATTGCCGCCTTGCGCAGCCGTGCTGTCGGCGAGTGGGTTGCCGTTATTCTGACCCAGGTTTGCAACATCGACCAGATAGGCGTAACCCACTACTGACTCGCTAGGAGAAATACGATATTTGGCATTCACAATTTCAATATCACCCTGACGCAGTTCGGTATTGATCTGGCGTACTTGATCAAAGTGCGCAGCAAATATTTCTGTATCCGGAATACTTTTGTTGAGTACGGAAATACCATCAAATACCTGCATATTCTGGCGGAAACCGATGTCGCCGATGAAGCGTACATTGTCCAGATTCACCTGTTGACGACCTAGACGCACTTTGGTGTTTTTAATACCGGTCCAGTCTACAAACAGCTGGTTCACATCGGTAAAGCTCGGGTCAACGATATTGGCGTAGTTGGCCTTGCCCGGTTCGCTCAGGTTCTCGCGTCTATCGTTAAAGTTGTGGTTAAACTCGTGTACGTCGGTCAGTTGTGCGGCAAAGCTGAAGTTCTTATACGGTGCGGTTTGCCAGCCAATCAAGCTGCGTAGCGTGAACGCGTGTGCACGATCCAGCTTTTGGGTTGCATTGGGCGCCGGCTGAAATGCATCCTGGTCTACAGATTCGTAGCGTAGGCGGAAGTTGGTCATCGATTTGCCATCTTTGATTGAGTCCAGAAATGTGTATTCAGCGATCGACTCTTCTTCAGCATAAGCCGTTTGAGCCATGCCGGAGATGGCCACGGTGACACAGGCCATGATGATGTTAAGTTTGAATGAAGCATTTGATTTCATGATTACCCCTGATATTTATAAAGTGTAGATTAAGTTTTTATGTGAAATACGTTAGTAATAAACTGTTTAAGCCGCTTTTTTGGCATGGCGCTCATACAGAAAGCGCAATACTTCGCTGCGAAGATGGTTGTAATCTTTATCTTCAGCCAGTTCCAAACGTGCTCGCGGGCGAGCGAGATTCACATCCAGAATTTCACCGATCGTGGCAGATGGGCCGTTGGTCATCATGACAATGCGGTCTGAAAGCAGTACAGATTCATCTACATCGTGCGTCACCATGACTGCGGTGCAGCCGGATTTCGCCATGATCTTCATGAGCTCATCCTGCAGGTTGGCACGTGTCAGCGCATCCAGCGCACCAAACGGCTCGTCCAGCAGCAGCACTTTCGGTTCCATCGCCAAGGCGCGCGCAATACCGACGCGTTGCTTCATGCCGCCGGATATTTCGTTCGGGCGCTTGTCGGTAGCATGTGTTAAGCCAACCAGTTCCAGTGCAGCATGGGTACGTGCTGCGAGCTGGGCTTTAGTCTCAGTGCCGAATACCCGTTCTACCGCCAGATATATGTTTTCATAACAGGTCAGCCAAGGCAGTAATGAGTGGTTCTGGAATACCACAGAGCGTTCAGGTCCTGGACCAGCAATCTCGCGACCGGCACAGAACAGAAAGCCTTCAGTAGGTTGCAGCAAGCCTGCTATCAGATTGAGCACGGTTGATTTGCCGCAGCCTGAGTGGCCGATGATTGAAATAAACTCACCTTCACGAATACTCAGGTTAATGTTTTTAAGTGCATTGAATTCACCTTTTTTAGTTGTGAACGTCATGTCAACATTCTCAAGCTGCACATATTTAGCTGCGTTTGCTTTTTCTGGCATAGATGTGTTTTTCATAATGATTCCTGATAAGTAACTGTGTAATTAAGTAACTGAATTATTCGTAACTGAATCTTTTAGCGATCTGCGTGAGCATTAACTCCAGCAGTAGGCCGACGATACCTACAATAAAAATTGCGATGATGATGTGTTCAACATTAAGGTTGTTCCATTCATCCCACACCCAGAAACCAATACCAACGCCACCGGTCAGCATCTCTGCTGCAACAATCACCAGCCATGCCACGCCGATGGAAAGGCGTACACCTGTCATCATGTAAGGCAGTGCGAACGGGAACAGAATCTTGGTGAAAATTTTCCATTCGCTCAGGTTGAGCACTTTTGCTACGTTCATATAGTCCTGCGGCACTTTGCTGACACCGACAGCCGTGTTGATGATCATCGGCCAGATCGCTGAAATGAAGATGACCCAGATTGCAGCAGGGTTCGCTGCTTTAAACACGAGCAAGCCGATTGGCAGCCATGCAAGCGGAGATACCGGTTTTAACAGGCTGATTACAGGTGCCGCCATGCGATTTGCAAACTCAAAGCGGCCGATAATGAAGCCGATAGGGATGCCGATCATGGCCGCCATACCAAAGCCCAGCGCAACACGTTTTAATGAATTCAGGATGTTCCAGCCCACCCCCATATCATTCGGACCATTGTTGTAAAACGGGTCACTGAACAGCTCAACCGCTGAATGCCATGTTTTCAGAGGTCCCGGCAGGTTCGGCGATTGATAAGAGATTAATGTCCAAACCGCTAACATCATCAAGATGCCGAATACCGGTGGCAGCAGCCATTTGATGAAGTTATGGATTTTTAACCCAAGTTTTTCAGCTTTCTGTTTTGTAGACACGGTGTCGGGAGTCGTCACATTATTCGCAGTGGTAGTCATTGCAGATCCTTTGCTGACAACTGTATTTTTACTTTTCATGATGACTTTTAAGCTTTCTTTACTGATGCTGATCGCGCTCATAAATGATCCTTAATTATTGAAGCTTGAATCGTTAAGCTTTGATTTTGAAAGAAGCTGCGTAAGCGGCCGGATTTTTACCATCCCATACCACGCCGTCTATCAGCTTGCTGCTACGCATCGGGTCTTTAGGCACGCTAATGCCGAGTTGTGATGCTGCTTCTGAATAGAGTTTGATCTGGTTGACTTTGGTTGCAACGCCCAGGTAATCAGGGTCTGATTTGAGCAAGCCCCAGCGTTTGTGCTGAGTCAGGAACCACATGCCGTCAGACAGGTAAGGGAAGTTAACCGCACCGTCACCATAGAACTTCATGTAGTTAGGGTCTTTCCATTTTTTGCCGATACCATTGTCGTAATCACCGATAAAGCGACCGCCGATGACGTCTTCCGGTGCATTGACGTAAGCTTTACCGGAAATAAGTTTTGCGACTGAGGCACGGTTTTCCAATGCTTCAATGTAGCGACAGGCGTCTAGTATCGCCATGATCATGGCGCGTGTCGTGTTCGGATGTTTAGCTACAAACTCGGCTGTTGTACCCAATACCTTTTCCGGATGATCGGTCCAGATGTCCTGTGAAGTAGTGACGGTGTAGCCTACTTTGTCGTAAATGGCGCGTGCGTTCCATGGTTCACCTACGCAGTAGCCATCCATGTTGCCAATACGCATGTTGGCAACCATTTGCGGTGGCGGCACTACAATATTTTTAACGTCTTTTATCGGGTTGATGCCATTGGCAGCAAGCCAGTAATTCAGCCACATGGCATGCGTGCCGGTCGGGAAGGTTTGTGCGAAGGTGTAGTCACGGTTTTCGTTATCGAGTAAACGTTTAAGACTTCTGCCGTCTTTTACGCCTTTTTCCTTGAGCTGGTTAGCCAGCGTGATAGCCTGACCGTTATTGTTCAGGCTCATCAATACCGCCATGTCTTTCTGTTGGCCGCCGATGCCTAACTGCACGCCATAAACCAGACCGTACAACACATGCGCTGCATGCAGTTCACCATTCACTGTTTTATCGCGAATTGCTGCCCAGCTGGCTTCTTTGCTCGGCGTGATTTTAATGCCGTACTTTTTATCAAAACCCATCTGCGCTGCCACCACGATAGGCGCACAGTCGGTAAGCGGAATAAAGCCGATTTTAACTTCGGTAAGTTCAGGTGCATCTGAGCCGGCAGCCCAGGCGTAGTTGCTGATACTGCTAGGTACAACATTCATTAATGTGGCTGCACCCAGTATGCCGGTGATGCTGTTTCTCAAGAAATTACGGCGTGAATTATCAACAATAATTTCTGGTGTGCTAGGAACTAGTATTTTTTTATCTTGGTCACTCATTTTAAACTCCTAAAAAATTACAAAAATTGATCAATCTAAAACATTAAAAAAGGCAATAAAAAAAGGCGTCAATCCAGCTGAGTAATTACTCAACGGGAAAGACGCCTTTGTCTTGAATTTCTGTATGCTCAATCTTTGAGCCACTTTAATGCCGTCATTGGCATTAAAGTGTTTACATTTAAATTTTTTTACTTACCCCATCGTTGGGTAAGTAAATATTGTTTCGGTCACACTAGCAGCAGTTTTGCTGCATTCATCAGTTCATTCGCAAGATCCTTTATTTTCATATTTCTTTGCATCGCCATGCTACGCAGCATATTGTAGGCTTGCTCTTCATCCAGACCGCGCTGTTTCATCAGCAGTCCTTTAGCGCGTTCAATCAGTTTTCTTTCATTCAATTTATCATTGGCTTCGTTCAACTCTTCACGCAGCAGATTGAATTCATCAAAACGTGCAATCGCGGCATCAATCACTGGCCGCAGCCGCTCGTTCGGTATGCTGCCAACTACGTAAGCACTGACACCTGCACGCGTTGCCTGCTTGATCTGCTCTTTATCGCCATCATGTGTAAACATCACAATCGGGCGCGGTTCGTGCATGGTCATGACGCATATGTTTTCTAAAGTGTCACGACTAGGGGATTCAGTATCAATAATGACAATGTCAGGCTGCAGTTCACAGCAGGCTTTGTCTAAATTGACCGTATCCTTCAGATGCGCAATAACCTCGTATCCAGAATCAAGTAGTGATTGCTTTAACGGGGTAGTGCGCTCCAGGTCGTTATCAACAATCATTACTTTTAACATTGCAGCTCTTAAATACTATTTGATTAACAAAAAGCAATAGTCGTGCCATGGTTGGATATTATTTTTAAGCTTTTGAAATTTAATGATTATTTTTATAAAAAATGGCCTGTTGGTTATTTTTTTAAAGATGCGTCTTTGCACAATTTAAGTGCAGATGCACTATTAAATACACATAATTGGCATGGTTAAATGATTTTTAGACAGGTGTTTTGATCTATTGCAATGCTGTTATCGGATAATTGAACTGGTATCTGGGCTATAGCGCATTGTTAAGCGAAGTAGCTGGAATAACGTGTGTTGACGCTTGATGATGGGGGGCAGTTTTACTCTAAGCTGAAAACTCAGCCTGCTATATGACTGCCCCTCTATAGCGAGAGGGGCAGGTTTGTTGTTCAGACGTTAAATCTAACTAGACGTTGAATCTAAAATGCATTACATCGCCATCCTGCACAATGTATTCCTTACCTTCCAAACGCATCTTGCCGGCTTCTTTGGAACCTTGTTCGCCTTTGTTTTTTACGTATTCGTCATAGGCAATGACTTCAGCACGGATAAAGCCACGTTCAAAATCGGTGTGAATCACGCCAGCTGCCTGTGGGGCTGTTGAGCCTTTTTTCACAGTCCAGGCACGCACTTCCTGCACACCGGCGGTGAAGTAGGTTTGTAAACCAAGCAAGTCATAAGCGGCGCGAATCACGCGGTTCAGGCCTGGTTCTTCCTGGCCCAGTTCGCTTAAGAATAACAGTTTGTCTTCTTCATCCAGTTCAGAAATCTCGCCTTCAATTTTGGCGCAGATGCATACCACCGGTGAATTTTCTGCTTTGCCGAGTGCAACTACCTTGTCCAGATGCGGGTTGTTCTCGAAACCTTTTTCATCAACGTTGGCGAGGTACATCACAGGTTTTACTGTGATCAGGCACAACGGTTTAAGTAATTGCAGCTCATCGGCATCCAAGCCTAGCGTGCGCACAGCTTTAGCTTCATTTAAGGCAGGTAGTACTTTGTCTAATACCGCCATCAGAGCGATAGCGTCTTTATCGCCGCTTTTCGCTTTTTTGCCTTCGCGCTGCATGGTTTTTTCTACGGTTTCCATGTCGGCCAAAGCTAGCTCGGTATTGATCACTTCAATATCTGAAAGCGGGTCGATTTTATTGGCGACGTGGATCACGTTGCTATCTTCAAAGCAACGCACAACGTGGGCAATAGCATCTGTTTCGCGAATGTTAGCCAGAAACTTGTTGCCCAAGCCTTCACCTTTTGATGCGCCAGCTACGAGGCCAGCGATATCTACAAATTCCACAATCGCCGGTTGTACGCGCTGTGGTTTAACGATGTCGATCAGCGGCTGCATGCGGGGATCCGGTACCTCTACAATGCCAACGTTAGGCTCAATGGTGCAGAACGGGTAGTTTTCTGCAGCAATACCTGCCTTGGTAATGGCATTAAACAGGGTAGATTTGCCTACGTTAGGTAAGCCCACAATTCCACATTTCATATAATTCCAATCATCTTTTACGCAATCTCTGCGTTGTTATCAGTTTTCGGTAACTCGTCGTACT
>DATCVB010000031.1:0-5591 GCA_036567185.1 Methylotenera sp. | reverse complement strand
ATTTACGCTTTTGCTTGGTGGTCTTTTTAGTCAGGATATGGCGTAAGTGAGAGTGAGTACGTTTCACTTTACCATTACCCAAGAATTTGAAGCGCTTTTTAGCGCCGCTCTTGGTTTTCATCTTTGGCATTTTGTTCTCCTTGAACTTAGGTTAAGAGTGCTTAGGCATGCCGTTTAGCCGTATCACTCAGGGGTACTACTTCTTTTACTCAATCTTTAATCAAAGACTTAAGTTATTTTGCTTTTTTGATTGGCCCTAAAACCATCACCATTTGGCGACCTTCCATTTTAGGAAACTGCTCTACTACCGCAAACTCTTTCAAATCCGCTTCAACACGCCTCAGCAAGGCCAAACCAAACTCTTGGTGAGTAATCTCGCGGCCTCTGAAACGTAGCGTAATTTTTGCTTTATCGCCATCCTGAATAAAACGAATAATGTTACGCACCTTAATTGCGTAATCACCATCATCTGTACCCGGACGGAATTTAATCTCTTTAACAACAACCTGCTTTTGCTTAAGCTTAACTTCGTGTTGTTTTTTACTTTCGGCATATTTGAACTTGCCGTAATCCATCAATCTGCACACTGGCGGAGCCGCATTCGGTGCAATCTCTACAAGATCAATATCCGACTCTTCGGCTTTCGCAAATGCTTCTGCCAAAGTCACAATACCTAAGGGCTCACCTTCTATACCCACCAAACGAACTTGAGGCGCTGTAATATCGCCATTAATTCGGGTTTCTTTATCCTGTGCTATATCAAATTCTCCAAATAGTTAAGCCGTGCACCAATGATTAAACCTTAGATTCTATCTCTGCTTTAAGACGCTCAATTAAGGCATCAATCGGCATAGAACCAAGGTCTTCACCTTTTCTGGTACGCACGGCCAAATGTCCGGCTTGCATTTCGCGCTCACCTGCAACGAGCAAATAAGGCATCTTCTGCATGCTATGTTCGCGTATTTTATAGGTAATCTTCTCATTTCTCAAGTCAAATTCGCATCGGATGCCACTTTTCTTCAAAGTTTCAACCACTTGGCGTACATAATCCGACTGACTTTCAGAAATATTAAGCACCATCACCTGCACAGGCGCCAGCCACAGCGGCATCGCACCGGCATAATGCTCAATCAGAATACCAATGAAGCGCTCCATAGAACCGACAATCGCACGGTGCAGCATCACTGGACGCTGACGTGAGTTATCCTCTGCCACATATTCGGCACCAAGACGTTCTGGCAAGTTAAAGTCGAGCTGTATTGTGCCGCACTGCCACAAACGACCCAGGCTGTCTTTCAATGTAAATTCGATTTTAGGGCCGTAGAACGCACCTTCACCCGGCTGCAAGTCAAAAGCCAGATTATTCTGGTTCAATGCGTTAGCCAGCGCAGCTTCGGCTTTATCCCAGGTTTCATCAGCACCAACGCGCTTTTCCGGGCGAGTAGACAATTTAACCAATACGTCATTAAAGCCGAAGTTGCCATACACTTTGTACAACATCTGGATAAAGTCTGCTACTTCCGCTTCAATCTGCGCTTCGGTACAGAAAATGTGCGCATCATCTTGCGTAAAGCCTCGCACACGCATTAAGCCATGTAATGAACCTGACGGCTCATTACGGTGGCATGAACCAAATTCAGCCAAACGCAAAGGCAAATCACGATAGCTATGCAGACTGTTATTGAAAATCTGTACATGGCCCGGGCAGTTCATCGGCTTTACCGCATATTCACGGTTTTCTGATGCTGTCACAAACATGTTGTCATGATAATTCTGCCAGTGACCGGATTTCTCCCACAGAGTTTTATCCATCACGGTAGGCGTACGCACCTCTTGGTAATCATGCTCACGGAACATCTGGCGCATGTACTGCTCAACTTCTTGCCAGATACTCCAGCCGCGCGGATGCCAGAACACCATGCCCGGCGCATCATCCTGCATATGGAAATAATCCAGCTGCTTGCCTAGCTTGCGATGGTCACGCTTCTCTGCTTCTTCGAGCTGGAACAGATAAGCATCCAGCTCTTCTTTATTGCGCCATGCAGTACCATAAACGCGCTGCAGCATTTCATTGTTACTGTCACCGCGCCAGTAAGCGCCCGCCAGTTTCATCAATTTAAAGGCTTTTAGCTTGCCAGTATTAGGCACATGCGGGCCGCGACACAAATCAGTAAAATTACCTTCTGTATATAATGAAACATCTTCATTCGACGGAATTGATTCAATCAGCTCGGCTTTATAATTCTCACCTATACTTTTGAAATACGCTACAGCTTCATCGCGCGGCAATACTTTACGAGTGACCAGCTCATCTTTTTTAGCCAGCTCGGCCATTTTCTTTTCAATCGCAATCAAATCTTCGGGAGTGAATGGGCGTTTGTATGAAAAGTCATAGTAAAAGCCATTTTCAATCACAGGACCAATCGTCACTTGCGCATCAGGGAACAGCTCTTTAACTGCATAAGCCAGCAAGTGTGCTGTTGAGTGGCGAATAACTTCCAGGCCTTCTGGGTTCTTATCGGTAATAATTGCCAGATCGCTATCAGATTCGATTAAAAAGCTGGTATCAACAATCTTGTCATTTACCTTGCCAGCAAGCGCAGCTTTAGCCAAGCCAGCACCAATATTCATTGCAACATCAGCAACCGTAACCGGCGCATCAAATTGACGTTGTGAACCATCTGGCAAGCGTATGATAGGCATAACATTTATCCCGTAAAAACAATTAAAGCCGTTTAAATTAACGGCTTTGGCTTATGTGTTGAATATTAAAACTCACTAAAATTCTGGTAGGCAGTAGCAGATTCGAACTGCTGACCTCTTGGATGTCGACCAAGCGCTCTAACCAACTGAGCTAACCGCCTGTTGCTTCAAAACGCGGCTCTTCAGAACCAGCAATTTCAAACAGAACGCGATTTTAGCTTATTGTGGCTCCGCACGCAAACTGACTATCACATATAATATTGCTTATGCGAATTTCTACACAAAGCACAAATTTCGAAGAACTGATTGATCACATTGCTGAGCATGGTTTTTGTGTCGTTAACGACTTCCTGCCAGCAGCCACTGTTACTGCTCTGGCTTATGAGGCGCAAACACTGGAAAAAACTGAAGCTATGCAGGAGGCCGGAGTCGGCCGTGAGCATTTAAGTGTACATAAAGAAATTCGTAGTGACAGTATTTACTGGCTGAACGAAGACAAGGGCACAGAGGCGCAACGAAACTATTTTAAGCAAATGGAAAACCTGAGGCTTCATTTAAACCAGTACCTGTACCTAGGCCTATTCGGCTTGGAAAGCCACTTGGCTGTTTATCCGGAAGGCGGGTTTTACAAAAAACATCTGGATTGCTTTGCGAGCCAGAATCCGCTCAAGCCGCAGCGAAAAATCAGCTGCATTGTGTATTTGAATCAGGACTGGCATATGCAGGATGGCGGCCAATTAAAGCTCTACCTGAATGAGACTGATGCGTCAGACAAATACAAATCCCTGCTTATTTCTCCGCTGGCGGGCAGGGCTGTGATCTTTCTATCCGACACCTTCTATCACGAAGTGATGCCGACCTACAAAGAAAGAACCAGCCTGACAGGCTGGTTCTTGTCACGGCCTCAACAATAAAGCAAGGCCTCTGAAGCACGCAGCAAGTTACTCCAAAGCTGGAATTACTGCGGCTGCTCCGAGTAAAGTCTTTGATATAGACTGCGACTGGCGTAGCCATCTGCCGGCAATTTATTTACAAGCTGATAGTTGCGAACCGCTTCCTGCGTCATAAAGCCTGGCAAGCCATCCGGCTCACCAGCATTAAAGCCACGTGCATTCAGTATACTTTGCAGGTCCATCATTTCCTGAAAGCTTAGCGCCCCACCCTCTGCAAATTGACCGCCTACAATTCTTGAATCATGCCTGAGCTGTTGCGCCAACTGTGCCACTGACAGTGCATAGTTCACAGATCGGTTCCAGTCCATGATGACATCAAAATTGTCAAACACCATAAAAGCCGGGCCACGGTAGCCCTGCGGCAGCAAAATAGCTGCTGGGCCTTTTAGTTTCAAACCTAGCGCATCAAGGCTTACCGTGCTTACAGAGGTATTATCTGAAGCTTGCGGTGCGCTGGCGTTCACTTTCTGCATCACTGGTTTTTTAGTTTTTGCTGGGTATGATTTAGCATTTTGTGTGCGGGCATTTTTAGCTAAAACTATTTTTGATCCAAACCCTGGCGCCACTTCGTTTACTTGCAACGCACGCACTCCAAGTTTAGACCACTCCTCTACCGGCTTTCTTACCGACAATTGCGCAGTTTTCCAATCAAAATTATCTGGCAATTTCACTTCCAGCATTGCTGGCTCATTCACTTGCCATCCTATCTGAGACAGATAATTCGCTGCCGAAGCAATCGCATCCGGCAATGAGTCCACAACGTCAATCAAGTTATCACCGTCACCATCCACGGCATACAGCATAAACGTGGTTGGCATGAACTGCATATTACCAAAGGCACCGGCCCATGATCCGGTCAGGTCCTCGGCATTAACATGTCCGATATCAATCATGCGCAACGCATCAAGCAACTGATCTCGGAAAAACGCTGTGCGTCTCCCATCGTATGCCAACGTAGCAAGTGAAGATAAGATATCCAGCTTGCCCAAGCTACGGCCATACTGGGTTTCCAGCCCCCAGAATGCCACCAGTGTGAATTTTGATACTCCGTAGCGTGCTTGTATCTGATTTAACATTGCTTCATGTTCTATCAGCAACTGGCGCCCTTTTTGCACTTTCTGCTTATCGACCCGCTTTTGATAGTAATCTAAGAACGGGCTGATAAACTCAGGCTGCGAACGATCCAAAGCAATTACATCTGGAAGGAATTCAATGCGGCTAACGGCGTCATTAACTGTGTAGTCAGAAATACCAGCCACTCTGGCTTCTGTGCGCAAGTTCTCCAGCCAAGCAGAAAAGTCATTCTCGGCGGCCGAAACACTGGAAGTAAGCAACAGCGTTAAAACTGCTACATATTTAGATAATCGATATAGTGCAAAATTCATGGGGTGTCAGACTGGCAACAGTGTACGGTAGCCAGCCCTGTAGTCAGGATACTGCAATTTAAAGCCGGTTTCCAGCATATGTTTGTTACTCAGTCGCTTGCCTCCACTCGCAGGTAACTGTTCAGGTTTGCCTGTTTGCAGCTGTGTAGCCAGCCAGCTCAAAACTTCATATTGTTGTACGGGTTTGGAGTCTGTGACGATAAAGCAGTTTTGTACGGCATTGCCTGCCAACACTTGTTCAGTCAGAAACACCATAAACGCCGCAGCATCATCGCGATGAATGCGATTACTCCAGATATTCTGTTTTGGCCACTTGTCCGGCGACTTTGCCAGATTAAGCATACGTAGCCTACCCGGCCCGTAAATGCCGGACAACCTGAGCACTGTCGTGCCACAAGCCAGCGTTTGCAGTAAAGTTTCCGCCTCAAGCAGACGCTGACCGCCAAAATCTGCAGGCTGCGCAGGTATAGACGCATCCAACAAGGCTTGCGTATCCTGACCATACACCCTGGTACTGGAAACAAAAAACACATGCTTTAACCGACTATTA
>DATCVB010000030.1:0-4189 GCA_036567185.1 Methylotenera sp. | reverse complement strand
AACAACATTCCAGCATTTGGATTCAACAGTTGTGTTGTCACGTGACATTGCTTCTTTAGGTATCTACCCAGCGGTTGACCCATTGGATTCAACATCACGCCAATTAGACCCATTAGTGGTTGGTGAAGAGCACTACCAAGTTGCACGTTCAGTACAACAAACATTGCAACGCTACAAAGAATTGCGCGACATTATCGCGATTCTGGGTATGGACGAGTTGTCACCAGAAGATAAATTAGCTGTTGGCCGTGCACGTAAAATCCAACGTTTCTTGTCACAACCATTCCACGTTGCTGAAGTGTTTACCGGCGCACCTGGTAAATACGTACCACTGAAAGAAACAATCAAAGGCTTTAAAGCGATTGTTGCCGGTGAATACGACCACTTGCCAGAACAAGCTTTCTACATGGTAGGCGGCATTGAAGAGGCTGTTGAAAAGGCAAAAACTCTTAACTAAGTAATATTTGGTTAATTAGTTAAACGCTTTAAGGAAAAAAAATGGCAAATACTGTTCATATTGATGTAGTTAGTGCAGAGGCAAGCATTTTCTCAGGTGAAGCTGAGTTTGTGGTTGCACCTGCAAGTGCCGGTGAAGTGGGTTTATACCCAAATCACGCGCCTATGATTACTACCATCAAGCCTGGTGCTTTACGTATCAAGCAAGCCAATGAAGCGGAAGAAACTTTGATTTTTATCTCAGGCGGTTTGCTGGAAGTGCAGCCTGGCGTAATCACAGTTTTGGCGGATACGGCAGTGCGTGGTCATGATCTGGATGAAGCGAAAGCGATTGCGGCTAAAGAAGCTGCAGAAGAAGCGCTGAAAAACAGAACTTCAGATATTGATTATGCAACAGCGCAAGCTGAGCTGTCAGAAGCCGTTGCGCAAATTCAGACAATTGAGCGTTTACGCAAAAAAACGCACTAATAGTTGTGAAGCAGATGGTGTAACAAGCAAAAAGGCAGCCTAGGCTGCCTTTTTTGTTATACTTTGATTATAACCATGTGCAATAACTACACATCACAAGATTAATCATGAGCAAATTAAATATCGTCATTCTTGCTGCGGGTAAAGGCACCCGTATGTATTCTAACCAGCCAAAAGTACTGCATACCGTGGGTGGCAAGTCGATATTAGGGCATGTAATAGATTGTGCTAAATCGCTAAGGCCGCACAAAATTATTGTGGTGTATGGCTTCGGCGGCGACACCGTAAAACAAGCTTTTGCACATGAAGATATTGTCTGGGTAAATCAGGCAGAGCAATATGGAACAGGGCATGCCGTACAGCAAGCGGTAGCGCATTTGGAAGCAGATGCCGACACATTGATTTTGCTAGGTGATGTGCCATTGATTGATGCAAAAGCCTGCCAGAAACTGGTTGAGCAAGCGCAGAACAAGCTGGCAATACTGTCTTTTAACAAAGCAGACCCTACAGGTTATGGCCGTATCGTGCGTAATGCCATGTTTGCTGTAACGGCAATCGTTGAGCATAAAGATGCCAGCGAAGAGCAGCATAAAATCACTGAAGTGAATACAGGCATTATGGCGATGCCAAATGTACATTTGCTGCAATGGCTGTCAAAGTTGACTAATAACAATGCACAGGGTGAGTATTATTTAACAGATATTGTGGCGCTCGCGGTGCAAGATAATGTTGATGTAGTGGCTGAAATCACCACAGATGAGTGGTCGGTCACCGGTATCAACTCTAAAACCGATCTGTCACAGATTGAGCGTGTTTACCAAAGCCGTACAGCACAGAAACTATTGCTGCAAGGTGTCACATTAAGAGACCCTGCCCGCCTCGATGTGCGTGGTAGTTTAAGCTGTGGCCGTGATGTGGAAATCGATATTAACTGTGTATTTGAAGGTACCGTAACGCTGGGTGATAACGTAAAAATCGCAGCCAATTGTGTGATTAAAAATGCGGTGATCGCGGCTGGTACACAAATCGCCCCGTTTACCCATATTGATGACACGCAGATCGGTGAAAATGCGCGTATCGGCCCTTATGCGCGCCTGCGCCCAGGCACTACACTTGCAGCCGATACCCATATCGGTAACTTTGTAGAGCTTAAAAATGCACAGGTTGATGTTGGCAGCAAGATTAACCACTTGAGCTATGTCGGCGACAGCACAGTCGGTAAAAATGTGAATATCGGTGCCGGTACCATTACCTGCAACTATGATGGCGCAAATAAATTCAGAACCGTGATTGAAGATGAGGCCTTCATCGGCTCAGATTCACAATTGGTAGCACCAATTACGATAGGCCGCGGCGCTACGATTGCAGCTGGCTCTACAATCACCAGAGATGCACCGCCAGATCAACTGACGTTCTGCCGTGCCAAAGAACAGAAATCCATTGCCGGTTGGAAACGACCACAGAAGATTAAAAAGTAATATAACAAGAAAGACTCAACAACTATGTGTGGCATTGTAGGTGCGGTAGCAAATAGAAACGTCGTTTCAACACTGATTGAGGGATTGAGCCGTCTGGAATACCGCGGCTATGATTCAGCCGGTATCGCCGTATTGAATGGCTCAGGCATCGAGCGCGTTCGTGCTGTAGGCCGTGTGTCTGCCATGACAGAAAAAGCCAATGAAGTGAGTTTAAATGGCCAGGTAGGCATCGGCCATACGCGCTGGGCAACACATGGCGGCGTCACAGAAAGCAACGCCCATCCGCATGTATCTAAAGGTGAGCTGGCTGTAGTGCATAACGGTATCATTGAAAATCATGATGAGCAGCGCACCCGCCTGAAAATGTTTGGTTATGAATTCACTTCGCAGACAGATACTGAAGTGATTGCGCATTTGATTCATTATTACCATCAAGACCTGAACCTGCTGGCTGCCACGCAAAAAGCCGTTTCTGAGCTTACTGGCGCATTTGCAATCAGTGTGATTTCAATTAAAGAACCAGAACATATGGTAACGGCACGCTTGGGTTGCCCGCTGCTGCTTGGTTTGGGTGATGGCGAGAACTTCATTGCTTCCGATGTTTCTGCTGTACTTTCTGTGACGCGCAAAGTGATTTATCTGGAAGACGGTGATGTTGCAGATATCCGCCGTGACGGCGTAACGATTTTTGGCCGCGATGGCAAACCCGTGGAACGTAAAGTTCACATGAGTGACGTATCGCTGGCAAGTATGGAACTTGGCCCCTACTCACATTTCATGCAGAAAGAGATTCATGAGCAGCCACGTGCATTGACTGATACGATTGAAGCGCTGATTGACGATAACAGCTTCTCCCCCGCGCTGTTTGGCGAAGCTGCGGCTGATGTATTCAAGCAAATTAATAGCATTCTGATTCTCGCCGCAGGCACCAGCTACTATGCTGCGCTCACTGCAAAATACTGGCTGGAGAGCATCGCCAAGCTGCCGACCAATGTAGAAATCGCCAGTGAGTATCGTTACCGTGAGTCTGTGCCAAATCCAAGGCAGTTAATCGTGACAATTTCACAGTCCGGTGAAACGCTGGATACGATGGAAGCGTTAAAACATGCCAAGGCATTAGGCCAGAACCTGACACTCGCAATCTGTAACGTGCAGGAAAGTGCAATTCCACGTGCGTCGCAGCTCGTGTTCTACACGCGCGCCGGTGCCGAAATCGGCGTGGCTTCGACTAAAGCCTTTACCACACAGCTGGTGGCTTTGTTTACGTTAGCTGCTACGCTGGCTAAAAAGCGAGGCTTGCTGAGTACAGAAGCTGAGCAAGAACATTTAAATGCGCTGCGTCAGCTTGCAGGTAGCGTGCAGCATGCACTGAACCTGGAACCGCAAATCCGTGAATGGGCAAAATCATTTGCCGATAAACAGCATGCGCTGTTTTTAGGCCGCGGCATACACTACCCGATTGCGCTGGAAGGCGCATTGAAGCTTAAAGAGATCTCTTACATCCATGCTGAGGCTTACCCTGCCGGAGAGCTTAAACATGGCCCACTGGCGTTGGTAGATAGCGACATGCCGGTTGTTGTGATTGCACCGAATGATGCACTGCTGGAAAAAGTGAAATCCAATATGCAGGAAGTCAAAGCGCGTGGCGGTGAATTATTTGTATTTGCCGATGCAGACAGCCACTTTACCGCATCAGAAGGTGTGCATGTGATTCGTACCCCGCGCCATGTGGGTGTGCTCTCCCCTATTCTGCATACGATACCGGTGCAGATGCTGGCTTATCATGC
>DATCVB010000029.1:0-22309 GCA_036567185.1 Methylotenera sp. | reverse complement strand
ACGCCATCGGACTCAACTGATCAACATCACTTACGGTTAATTCAGCAACATTTTTGGATTTATCACACTCTGTTAGACACCGTTATAGTTTAATTAGATTAAAAGAGCATCACCAGAGTGTGGGTAGCCCATAAGACTTCTCATTTGACCGTATGTGCACCTCGAACTGGTCGGCTGGCAATGGCTTACTGAAGTAATAACCCTGTACCTCGTTACACCCAAGCAAACGTAGCAACTCCAACTGTTCAGACGTTTCAACTCCTTCAGCAATGGTTTGCATGCCAAGATTATTAGCCATACTTATAATCGCTGTGACTATAGCTCTATCTTCAAGGTCTTCAGCTATGTCGCGCACAAAGGATTGGTCGATTTTAAGTTTGTAGATTTGAAAACGTTTGAGGTAAGCCAATGAAGAGTAGCCTGTACCAAAATCGTCAATCGACATACGTATGCCGTGGTTATGCAAATTATCCATAACCGCGATAGCGCGGAACGGATCATCCATGGCGATTCCCTCGGTTAACTCCAGTTCCAGGTACTGAGGCGGCAACCCAGTTTCCTTAAGAATCTGCATGATCAACTCAGGCAGTTTAGCATGGCGGAACTGCACAACGGAGAGGTTAACTGCGATGACCATCGGCTCCAGACCACTATCAATCCATTTTTTTAATTGAAGAGCAGCACTGCGCAGCACCCATTCTCCAATTTGCAGAATCAGGCCACTGGCCTCAGCGATAGGGATAAATTCTGATGGTGAAATTGTGCCCAACTCTGGATGCTGCCAACGTAATAGCGCTTCCACACCGACGATACGCCCATCATGCAACGATATCTGAGGCTGATAATGCAGATGTAATTGGTTGTATTCCAGTGCATTACGCAGGGCATTATCCAGTTGCAGAGTACGTGCCGAATGTTTCTGCATTTCCTGCGTAAAAAATTGGTAATTGTTGCGACCATTATGTTTTGCGCGGTACATCGCAATGTCGACGCACTTGAAGAGAGACTCGAAATCTTTACCATCACTGGGATACATTGCAATGCCAATTGAAGATGTAATATTCAATTCATACTGTTCAACCTGGTAGGAATGAGCAACTGTCTTTAGCAAATTATCAGCAACATGCGCGGCACCGGTAGCATCTGTTCCCGGCAGTACGATGATGAACTCATCTCCGCCCTGTCGTGAAATTATATCTTCCTCACGTAGTGCTGATTTTAGACGTTCTGCCACTTTTATTAATAACGCGTCACCAATGGTATGACCTAGTGTATCGTTGATAATTTTGAACTGGTCGAGGTCAAGATATAGCACGGACAAAGGCACATTGCTACGCTGAGACATGCTAATGGCATGGTTAATGCGGTCGATGAACAGCGTCTGATTTGGTAGTCCTGTAAGTTGATCAAAATAAGCTAGAAACTGAATGCGCTCCTCGGCTTGCTTTCGCTCAGTGATGTCATGAACGGTACCAATGCCAGATATAGGGCGATTCTCGCAATCCATTTCTATTTTGGCTTGCTCCCTTACCCAGCGAGTGTTCCCATCCACCACAACTCGATGCTCAACGTCGTAAACTGCGCCAGAAAGTGCCTCGTTCCAAGATTTGAGTACCATTTCGCGGTCATCTGGATGAATGGCAGAAATCCATGTGTCCAGATCAATAGTTTCTTGCTTTGGGATACCGAATATACGATATGTTTCCTCCGACCAATCAAGCCGATTAGTATTGACATCGAGATACCAACTTCCGACTTGTGCAATTGCCTGAGCACGATTGAGGTTATCCTCGCTACGTTGTAGTGCGATCTCGGTAAGTTTACGTTCCGAAATATCCTCATAAATACCAAGTACACCTATCATTTTGTCTGCAGCATCATATAGCGGCACTTTGGATGTGCTGAGCCATATGGTTTTTCCATCAGGAGTGGTCTGATGCTCATCATAAAAAAGTTTGGCGACCCCAGTGTCTATAACCTCCCGATCATCGGCACGGTATAATTCCGCTTGCTCCCTCCAATTCAACTGGTAGTCGTCTTTGCCAATTAGATTCTCTGTTTGGTCTTCACCTGCATCCTTGGCGAATGCGGGATTACAACCCAGATAACGTGATTCTTTATTTTTCCAGAAAATGCGCATGGGCGCTGTATCAATGATAGTCTTGAGCAAACTTTGTGAGTCAGCTAGTGCGAGCTCAGTTTGCCTGCGCGCAATCTCGCGAGAAAAGTTGTCTAGTGCGAAACTGATATCGACTGCCATTTCAACCATCAGGTTGCGTGCGGCTTCGTCGAAGGCATTTATCTTGTTGGAGTATAGGGTGAAATTACCGATGACTACACCATTTCGGAGCAATGGCAATGTGGCCGCGGCAGCCCAACCGAAGCGCACGCTACGCTCATGCCATGGTGCGGTGGATGGGTCATGCTGAAAATCCTGGCACCAGAACGGTCTATTTTCGCGAATAGCGATGCCAATCGGGCCACATCCGGCCGGATCGTCGGCATCTGTCGAAACCTGGATATCATCCAGATACTCTACGCCTTCGCCATGAGAGGCAACCGGCTTGACCCGCTGGCTTGCCTCATCCACTAACCCGATCCACGCCATCATCATGCCGCCGAATTCCACCGCACTACGGCAAACTTTCGGGAACAGTTCATCTTCACTGGTGCAGCGCACAATAGCCTCGTTGCACTGACTCAGTGCGGCATAAAGTTGCGTCAGTCGCTGATTTTTTTCTTCGCCAACCTTACGTTCAAACATCTCATACTGGAGTTCTTCATTGGCGCGCAATAAATCTGCTGTGCGTTGTTTAACCCGAACTTCTAGCTCATCGCGTCCTCGCTGAATACTTTCGTTTGCCATATTAAGCTCATGAACATGATCGCGGCTCTCAAGCAAAGTTGCGACTGTATTCGCCGTATTCGCTACATAGGGTTGACAGTGCGAGAACTGCTCTTCGTTGTCAATGGAAAGGAATAGCGCACCGTAGATATGATGCTGAGTACGTAACAGAAAGTGTTTTGTTAACGGAGGTATATCCAACAAGGCTACATTTCCAGAGCAGTCCACGTCCTTGCTACAGAGCTCTCTATATCTTGCATTATCCGGAGTGGCCACGCCACGGAGACAGACATGTACATCGTTCACACCTGGTATGGTAGATAATGACCGACACAAAAATGAAGCTATTGACGTTTCATTTGGCAGCACCTCCAAAGCATGCTGAATCAACAACAATTTTCCCAGTGCAACTGAATGATCAGACGTAGGAGACATTGGCGATTATCCTTTACTTATAGTGACGCCAGAAATTCGGTGGGTGGTATATAGTAGGGATTAAGTACCACTTGACCTCGAACAATCATCATCGGATGGACGTTCAGAACATCATAAATTGTGGCGCCATTAAATTGATTGGCATCATATTGGCATATTAAGGTTATAGGATTTTCCTCTACCAGGAGATTTAAGCGAGATTCATACTCTATCAGTTTTTCGCTACCTGGAACGCTACGCAGAGCCCAAGTCATTTCGCCGGTAGCGCGAGCCCCAACATAACCTTCTTTCTGGCTCTGTCTATAGAATCCACCCAATTTATCAAGCATAGCTGCGGGTTCGAAGCAACCATCACAGCAATATGTGTTTAATGCGTTAGAAATTACGAGCTGCTCTCGTTCCGCTTGTTGCGTAGGTGTAGGCGAGATGCCAAGTGAAGCCAGATGATCGCGCATTTCTTCAGGGGAAATTGCATCCACGAAATAGCCAACCTTTTCACCGCCTAAAAGACCGCTTTCAACGAACTTGGCAATCACTTCACTGCGCTCTTCCTCGTCATTGTAGATGTAACACATATGTGTCCCGGGTGGGAGCAAGTCCTGTGTGAAGCCAAGGGATATGTTATTCATATTTTTCTCCTTATTAGTGATATAACATTAGCTTATTTGATCAAAATGCATCTTGTTTCAATAGTGGGCTTGGTTAATTGATTGTTGATTTAATGTTGACCTCCAGTTCATTTCCTTTAAGTGTTACGGAAAGCTATGTATTTAAGAGCCTGCTATTTAACCTAATAACCATTTTTATAAAGATGGTACTACAAATTGTCGCATTTTTTAATTCCGAATAATGGACATCTTTGGGTGATTCATAACAGGGGCAATTTACCCACCTTAGTATGTGCAAAGTCCCTCCTTTTTATTTTTCAAATTCGCCCCAGGACGCTTCAGAAACTTTATAACCACTTTTAGATTTATCTAGGTCCTGCGTATCCAAAAAATAAAAATCGTTGATCTCTAGATTGTTTTTTTCATCGATGCCAATAGTATCTTTGTGAAGGTGAAGTGGGAATCTCCAGTAAATTTTTTCTACAACATTATTTGTGGTTTTGGAAATATGCGCAATTAAATTTCTTTCTAAAACATTAGAGTAACGGAACCGCTGAAGCGGTTCCGATTCTATCAATGTAACGAAGCGTTTATTTTCTTCCAATCTGAAACAGGTTACCTGCACCTCCACTCCAGTACTCATAAAATACTGTGAAATGAATTCCGATATGCTGTTGATGGACTTTTCTATATTTCTTTTTTTCTGATAAAGATACAAGATATAAGTCAGTAAAATAAGAATATCTGCCGCAACAATGTGTAGCGAAAAAGAATCCAAACTAACCGTCAATGTAAACATGCTATTTCCTTGTTATTTTTCTATGCATTATTTTTTGAAACTGCTGTTATTAAGTCTTTCATCACTAATAAAGCTAAAATATCATTTCAATGTTTAATCTATTATTTAAGTACTACATGTATCCCATGTAGCACCTCATTGTTCACCTTTAAATAAGGTCACCCCTCCGAATTAACGCATCAAACTGCGCAATCGGTACTGGTTTTCCAAACAGGTAGCCTTGGTAGGCATTGCAGCCGCGGCTCACAAGAAACTGTCGCTGTTCTTCCGTCTCTACGCCTTCGGCAATAACGTTTAGCTCCAGGCTGCTCGCCATGGCAATAATGGTGCTTACAATCGCCTTGTCGCTGCTGTCGATAGCAATGTCTCGTACGAACGACCTGTCAATCTTCAATTGGTCCAGGGGCAGCTGTTTGAGGTATTGCAGGGACGAGTAGCCGGTGCCAAAGTCGTCCAGTGAGAATTGAATTCCAATTGCCTGTAATGTGTTCATGGAGGCAATGGTGTCTTCGATGTGCTCCAGCAACATACTTTCCGTCAGCTCAAGCTTGAGCCGCATCGGGTTGATGGCGTGGTTTTGCACGGTAGCCTGCACCCGGGCCACAAAATCAGCCTGGCGGAATTGCTTGGCACTCACGTTCACCGATAGCGTTAGGTTGCGGCTGACTACATCTTGTTGCCATACCTTAAGCTGGGCGCAGGCTGTATCCAGCACCCATTGCCCGATGGGAAGAATCAACCCTGTTTCTTCTGCCAACGGAATAAATTGAAGGGGCGGAGTCAAGCCGCGCTCAGGGTGGTTCCAGCGAATTAAGGCTTCAGCGCCCAGCGGATGCCCAGACCCATCCACTTGAATTTGGTAATATAACTGGAATTGCTGTTGCTGAAGGGCTTTGTGTAGCTCGCCTTCCATGGCGGCGCGGGCGTTGATGTTGATTTGCATCTGCAGGTCGAAGAAGCGCAGGGTGTTGCGGCCTGCCTTCTTGGCCTGATACATGGCAATGTCGGCTTGCTTCAGCATTTCGTCTATCTGTCGTTCATGGTCGTTAAACAGGGTAATGCCGATGCTGGTGCTACTTTGACATTGCTGGTGGCTAAGCTGATAGGGCTGTTTAAAGGCGGACAGAATTTTGTTGCCTATAGTTTCGGCTTGTGCCGCAGCTTCAAGGTCATGTTCGCTCAGGTTTTCCAACATCACCACAAACTCATCACCGCCCAGACGGGCAACGGTGTCGCTTTCACGCACAAGAGCTGTCAGCCTTTCTGCAACCTGTTGCAGTAGCAAGTCGCCGATATCGTGACCGTGGGTATCGTTGAGTGTTTTGAACTCATCCAAATCCAGAAATAACAGTGCGCCTTGCTTGCCGCTACGCGCACTGGTAGCCAAGGCATGCTGGAGCCGGTCCAGCAAAAGCCGTCGGTTGGGCAGATGCGTTAGAGGGTCAAAGAACGCCAAGAACTTAATTTCTTCTTCTGCCTTCTTGCTCACGGTGCGATCAGTCAAAGTTGCAACGTAATTGGAGACTTTCCCGGCAGAATCTTTTACGGCGGTGATGGTGAGATATTCTGGATAGTCTTCGCCATTTTTACGCCGATCCCAGATTTCGCCCTGCCAGGTGCCAGTTTGATTGAGGCCATCCCACATAGCTTCATAAAATTTTGCATCGTGTCGCCCTGAGCTGAGTAAGCTTGGATTCTTGCCAATGACTTCCTCAGCAGCGTACCCAGTGATATTGGAAAAGGCACGATTCACCCTAAGAATCTGCCTACTGGCATCAGTGACAATGATGCCCTCCTGAGATTCAAAAGCGGTAGCTGCGATGCGCAGTTCAGTTTCAACTTGCTTACGCGTGGTGATATCCTGAAACGACCCAAGCACTACTTTCCGATCATTCATGTCAAGAGTGGTCGCGGTAATGATCACATCAATGATTCTTCCATCTTTTGCTTTTATCTGGGTTTCAATAGAATTCCCTGCCTCGTCTGAACGGTGCCGCTCAAAGCTGCTGGACACTGCCGCATCTCCAGCATCGGGATGTAATATTGTTTGGGGTTTCCCGATAAGATCGTCTCTTTCCCATCCAAGTAGATTCAGAAAAGTTTGGTTGAAGTCAAGAATCACACCGGTTTCAGCATCAGCTAATGCAATGGCATCAGGGGAGTCTTTAAATAACTTGGCATAGCGCTCTTCGCTGGCTTTGAGTTCCTTAGTTTTTTGATTCAACTGTAGATTGGTAGAAAACAGTTGCTCGGTCATCGTGTTGAATGCCACCTCAAGTTCTGATATTTCATTGACCGCGCTCACATTTACCCGAGCCGTATAATCTCCACGCATAATGGCACGTGTTGCTGTTATAAATTGCTCTAAAGGTTTCGAAATATTTTTAACTATATAAATAATAATGATGAAGAGCGGCAAAATGGAAAACGTTATTGCTAGCAATAGGTAATTTTTCAGCGTTGCAAGGACAGAGAAAGCTTCTGACTGGTTGATGTGTGCCATTATGCAAGCCGAGCCGAATTCAGGTACAAAGCGAAACCCATGAATGATGTTTACATCCCGGTAATCCAAATCCTTGACATTATCATTTCTCTGAGATAGGCAAGCCCGCATAGGCCTTGCATGAATAGGTTTATGCTGCCCATGAGCAGATGAATATTTGGCTTGGGTGACAAAATAACCATCACCGTCTGCTAAGAAGATTTCACCTGATTTCCCAAGCGCTAAGGGGGCAGTGAATATTTTTTGAAGATTCGTTGATGGGTAACTTGTATCCAGTTGCAAGCCAGAAGATGGATTTTCTGCGGATATATAATATGAGAGATTGTGGCCTGGCCCAGTTCCAATAAATTTTGCCAACTGTCCCGCGCGGAGTGTTATTTTTCCGCTCTGACTTGGAGTAGATCCTACGACCAAGCTCTTTCTGCCTTCTATGTAAAGAGTCGCGCTTTGGGCTTTTTCCGAAACTAGATATGCTTCAACCAATGGGGTAGTACATGACGCGGTGAAATTTTCGACATCACATTTGGCACTCAAGATCGACAGAAAAAAACTGGCTCTATTGTTGGCCTGCGTTAGAAACATTATCAGCTGCTCATGCTTGACATCAGCAACTGCCCCTACTGTATTAATACGATCTGATTGGATTTTTTCAAATAGTACGTTGAATCCCAACCAAACAACAGCTATAGCAGGTAATGTGCCCATAAGCAACACTCCGAGAATGGCATGCGCCTTAATGGATTTTAACCAAGATTTATGTTGCGATATGTTGTTCGTGTTCATACTGTCTGTCCATTAATATTGCTTCTTATTTAGAACCGGTATCTGTTATGACGAAATAAAGCTTGCAGCTTTAATCGGATAACAAATCAAATGAAGTTATCGTTAGACAACTACACCTTCCAGGCAGCTATGCTGGAGATTCATATTTTCATCATTGGAAAGGGCAGACAGACACAGGGAGAAACCCCATACTGCGGTCCCGCTACCATAGATCCCCCTTAGGCCGGTGACTTTGCGTCCTTACCTTTCGATAAGTTTGCCAAGATGCAAAATAATATCTGAGAATAAACCCAAAGTCACGGCTCTTGGTTACCCCTGCGACTCATACTGGCTGTAATGCCATGCATGCGCAATGAGCGCTGAAACTGATCGCTGGAATACTGCACCCCCTGATCGGTATGTAACAGCAGTGATTGATCGGGGCGGCGGTGCTGCACAGCCAGTCACTCACATCTGAGTGATTGTTCCTTGTTAGTTACAACAAACCTAATTCCTTTAATGTGTTGCGATGAGTGGTTCTTAAATGCATTTTTGCAAAACATAGTTTTAGTGGAAGAATCTGTTTTGCCACTTGTCTATTGCTGGGATATAACCCCTGATCGTATAAGCGCCAAGTAATATTCCGCACCTCCAGTAGCTGTGCCTTTTTCCTTTTAATTGCAGTTCGGTTGATCCATTGCTTATGCTTTAAGGAAATCACTTCGCATTCTTTTTTAAACCAATAGTGCAGGTATTTTCTGGTGAGTGCCAGTTCGGTAATGATGTCGGTCATTGGCCGGCAATCATTAGTATCATTGCAAATCGCCTGCAACCGGGCATAAATTTCGTGCTTAGGTGGTTCCTGTAAACCTATCTTGGGTGATATGCAGTGCAGCTTTTTGGCATGTGATTTAAAGTAAATATTAATGTTATGAGAATCAAAATTTTCCAATAACAATTCAGATGGCAGTACTCCAAGTTGGTAGCAAAGATATAGAAATTGCGGGAATAACGGTTTCTGTTTTTTCGTGATCCAGGAGGCCATAGTAGAGGGGGTGAGTCCCAACATCTCCGAGAACCTGGTTTTCTTGTCATCTGCCAGGATAGTGGCCAGCTTCATTAACCTTTCCCTGAACAGCTCGCCCGTGACTTGTTGCATGGCGCTTTTACCGTGGATGATCATGTCTTCAATCGCGCCGGATATCCAGAGCTGATATGTATCGCTGATATTGGTTTGCGCTTCGACGCAGGTTCCAAGCCAACCGTAACAATAATTGCAGCGGCCAAGGCTGGCATGAGCCGGTATAAAAGGCTGGTGTCTGCCGCACCAAGGACATTCGTCGATTAATTGCAGCTGATGTATTGGACATATCTGGTACAGCGCGTACCCCCAGGACAGCTTGAAGTAGACCGGCGTGTGATCCACTCGATGTCCTGCTAAACAGGCACTGCACCATTTAGGGTGTTGTGCCATCAAGCCTGTTCCTATTGCAGGGACTATTTCCTGCCATGGTAAGGCGGTGAGTAATGCAAGGTCATTCCTGCCGGTTAGTTCCTCAGCCATGGTCACGAATTTGTTCGCGAACTTACCGGTGCTATGCAAGGTTTTAGCATAGTCCATATAGAACATAGCATGCCGCCCAGAATTGACATCAGACATGCGTGGTAAGAACTCAGTGCTGAGTAATAGTCTTGGGCTGATGCAATGTTCCTTGGATAAGCGGATCAGATAAGAAATCAATCCTTCTGATCCGGCACTGCCAATACCTATCGGTTCCAGCCCGAACAAGCGGCTTCGGGCTGGAATGCCGATACGATTGCCAATATCTTCAATGAAAACATCAGGAGAATAAGGCAAAATTCACTCCTGCAGGATCGCGCTTAGGACTTCGCTTGCCTACCTGGCCTTGAACGGACTTTTTATCCGGTGGTAGTTTTGGCAAGGACTCTTGCTCACCATTTGCATCTGCCGGCAAAACACCTGTAACTTGTGTTGTAACTTTGCCGATATTCTTATGATGCAATTTGAGCATGCCGCGCAATTCCTTGACATCGATATCCTTGAGTTTTGATTCGCCGATGAAGACCTCCTCTAAAACTGTTTGAATGCTTTTATTGGAGTGTGCATGCTGCAATATGAATTCCATATCAATGGTGTCAAGACCTCTGTTTAAACCTTCACTTACCACGTTATCAAGCCATTCTTTGAGGATGCCGACACAACCCGCCGACTTCAGGTAAAAAATGTCCAGATACGTGACGAGATCTGGTTCGATTTTGAACGGCATATGCCTTTGAAAGGAGTACAACGCATTCTTGAATGCCATCTTGTCGGCAGGGATATAGTCGTTATATCGCGCCATATGCACGACACGTCCACGGCGAACCAATTGGGCACTTTGCTCCAGGATTTGCAGCAAGTCATAGGTACCAATCAAAATTATGGTCACGTTACATTTCTGCGAGAGTGATTTAATGACTTCAAACTGCCGACGCATGAGCTTAGGGTCAACCATCAGCAAGTGATTGGCTTCATCAATAATCAATGTTCTGGTGCCTCGCCTCTTCATGTTGTTTTCCACGGAACGCCGTAATGCTGCGGGCGTATTCATGGCGTGATACGGCGATATTGGCTGCTCCATATAGATCTCGTCTTCAAACAACTGCTTCTGCGAGATGCATGGCTCGCTGAAGGCATACAGCAAACGGGTATAGAAATCTTTCCAGTCAAACTTCATTTCTTTATTATCCGGTGGAATTGCATCGACCCGGATGACCGGCAAATGCGACTTGTCCGACTGCATGCGGATCATATTACGCTCCAGCAGCTGATCTTCGATCTTGACAGCCAAGGTTGTTTTGCCGACACCGGTAGGTCCCGTCACGATTATGATGTCGCGTTTGCCGCTGGTATCGGCCAACGACAAAATATCATTCTTGGCCATTTCCAGTCGCGGATGGTTGATCGTCTTGCGGCAGAAATATTCCTTGCGGACGTCGATGGAGTTTTGCAGCAATGACAGCGGAAATTTGTCTTGAGTGTTCATGATTAAAAGTCTCCGTAAACTTGCAGGCTCTGGTTATCAACGATCTCGGCGTCTACAATATCCGGTATCTGTTCGACCTCTATCGTTGTTGGCGATTCAAGCAGGGTTCTGGCCTGCAGTTCCTGATCACGCCAGATCTGACGTTGTGTCTCTTCAGAGAATGAAGCTTGCCGTAAAAACACCGCCATGGATTGCGCCGTAATATCCTGTTTCTGCCCCATCAGCTTGTTTTTAGCCTTGAAGTCTTTGGTGATGAATTCGATCTGTTTGACACTTCTGTTTTTAAAAATAGCAGCAAACTCGGAGATGCATTCGATCCAGCGACCATGGACATAGGCAAAGGCATAGCCCGCATTGTCAGGGTCGAATCTCACAGGAACTTTCTTGCCTGATAGCGAAGGATCCGTGAACTCATTGCACCAATAGTTCTGGTAATTGAGATGGATGCCTTTGACGCGGTCAATCTTTGCGACACCGGTTTTTGTCGTCGGCATGCACAGCAACTCGAATTCCCGGTTGTAGGTAATATGCTTGTGATTCCTCATGCCATAATCCTGCATGCCTACCGCAAATACTTGGGCAGGACTGGTTCCCAGGCTTTTATGCGGGTTACTCTCATAGACTTGCGTGAGCCAGTTGGCAAAGCAATTGGTAAATGACTGCAGCGTCCATGCGGAAAGCATTTTTGGATCGTGGCTCGGTACGCAGGTACGTGGTGTCTTGGTTGCCTGGGTATTGCCGCTTAGGTTATGAATCAGCTGGGTATTGGTGGTACCGAAGAAACGTTCCAGTACTGAGCCGAAGCGGGCCTTGGATCTAGCTCTGGATTTCTTGGTGGTTTTGAGGAATGCCAGTAAGGTCTCCAGGTAAACACTGTCGAATTCGGCGCCGCCATCTAGCACAATGACTCTAGGTATTCTGCCGTGCTGTTGTACGCAGCGCTTAATGAGCATCATGCAACTGTGGTAGCTGGGCGAATCGAACGTGATCCAGAAGGCCAGGACTTTTCTGGAGTAAGCATCGAGCATGATGCTGAGCCAGGGACGTTCGTACTGGATGCCGAACAGCCTGTCACCCAGTTGTATATCCAGTTGTGTATGGTCGATATGCGCGATATCGAATGGTCGTTCACCATGACGTGGCGTTTCCATATCCAGACGCCAGTAGAACGTCTCATGCTCATAGGCGGCACGTTTGCCTTTTCTGGCCAGTACGACGTCATACTGATTCAGCTTTTCGATCGCCTTGCGGAAGGTTTTGTCGCTGGGGGCGATCAGGCCTTGTTCTTTGCATTTGTTTTTGAGTGCTCCATACGCCGCCATGAATTTCGGGTCATATGGCTTAAGGAAATACTCATCAATGATCTCGGTCATCAGATCGATCACATCCTGGTCAATCTTGCGGTTACGGTTACCGCGTTTGGCGGTCTGCGGGAATAAGCCAACCAGGCCATTACCGTAGAGCATTTCTGCTTGCTTGAACTTCTTGCGGTAATATTTCACCGTGCTGATGGAAACGGCAGTGCTGGTATGGTCTGCATCCTGCAGTATCTGATACCTTGCAATTGCTACCTGCATCGCTTGTGGGCCGGCCTCTGAGATCTTTTGGTAAACATCGCTCTGCAGGTCTTCGCGTAGACTGACAGGAAGGCCGGTAATCTTGTTCTCATGTAGGTAGGTATTGAGGTCTTCCAGCTGCAGTTGCGCCGTCCGGCCTTCGTCATTGCTGAGGTAGACTGACGTTTTGCCTACATTGTCTATCTTCCATGGCATGCCATCCCAGGTAATCTGCTCGCCAGGCTTGATCTGCACTGGCTGGTGCAGATGGAACTCGGTGATCACATCCTTGGTAGACTGAAGTCTGTAGAAGTCTGCAGCCACCTCATCACGGTACACGACAGCATATTCAAGTTCTGAAATTGGGTTGGACAGGATAGGGAAATACAGATGCCCATCCACGATCAGCTTATATACGGCATCTGCCGGCAGCCTTTCATCCGCACGCACCAGGTCGATCAGGTTCATCCATGGTTTATGCTGGAACAAGCCTTGGGCAATCTCTAGGTGAGATTTAGTAGGAGCCGGACAATCAGCATCCAGATAGTCGGACAAGAACACAAGGTTGCGGATTAAGATCCAATCATTAACGTCTGACGAGCGCAAACTATATTGCAAACCGTATTGGGCTGCATAAGCCTCGCCTGGCGGGCAGCGCCAATTACCTTGCTCGTCCTTCATGTAGCGCTCAGGCTGAGTGACCGATAGTTGAATCAGCTTCTCTTGAGTCTTGCATTCGATCCAGCCGGTATAGTTATCAGCCAGGAGGAAAAAGTCCGGCGTATGCATGATGGTCACTTTTTTACCGGTGGTCTTTTGGTAGCTCAGTTTGATCTTGGGTGGTTGATCGTAAAACTCATGGGTGACGCAGTCGTGATCCCATACATACAAGGCGGCCAACTCGTTGCTATGACTTTCTGCCTGGATGGTGCATTTCATTTTCTTACTGGGATAACGACATGCCACGTTGTACATGCCGCTGGCAGTGCGTCGTGATGGATCTGAACTTCTTATGTGATTGATGATGCCTTGTGCTTCATAGCTGATGTTTTGTTGTTGGTAATACGCTTCTAGTTCGATTGGATTAAACATTTCATGCTCCTAATAACTAACTTGATTTAAGGAGTCGTAGAAATTTGGGCATAGCGAGTCCTGTCTGACTGATCGGTATTTTTTACCGATGAGAAAGTTAGGGCGCAAAGGTGCCAAGACTATCGTCTGAAAATTTGACAAAACACACAATCGTCGTAGAATGTAATCATCTAGTGGGGACTAGAAAAAATGTATTACAGTCAACTGACTCAAGTGAATTCCGCTTGGGTCTTTTGCATTTTTACAGCCTGAACATTCAGGCTGCTTCACTCAATAAGCTTCTTTTCTTCGATTTTTCCTTTTTGAAATGGCAGGTTTGAAGCCGCCGGTTATTCAAATTACAAGTAATAAAATTCATTTCCTTGCAATCTGAAAATCAAATTAGCATGGTTTTTTAATCGCGCAAGTTTTGTTATAGCAATTACTAATATACCTATTTTGGCGATTTTGCAATTACTAATTATGTTGCAACATATTGATTTATATGAATATTGGCTAATATATTTATCGTAATTGTGAACTTGAAGTTACTGAGATTCTTTAAGAACTAGCAATGACGCCATGAACTTAAAGTTAAATTTGACAAAATAATTTCCTATGAATGGATTGGGAATTTATAGTTTAAGTTGGATTTTTATAATTAATCTGACAAAGAAAATGCAGGACGTATAATCAAGTTTTAAAGTTGCGATTAAATTCTAAGTACTTCCTATAACGATTTTAATGTTGAGATGGAGTTGTAATTGAAACAATATTTAGACTTGGTTCAAAGTATTATTGAAACTGGCACTTGGCAAGAAAACAGAACGGGAATTAAAACAATAAGCGTTCCTGGCGCAATGATGCGATTCGATTTGTTAAAGGATGGTTTTCCTGCAATCACTACTAAAAGATTAGCATTCAAGACCGCTATCAGTGAAATGGTGGGGTTTTTGCGAGCTTATAAAAGCGCAGCGGATTTTCGTACTTTAGGTTGTAAGGTATGGGATCAAAATGCAAATGAAAATAGTCAATGGCTTGCTAATCCTTTTAGACAAGAAGTCGATGATTTAGGTGAAATTTATGGAGTTCAGTGGAGGCAATGGCCAGCTTATAAAGTGATTGAGATTTCAAGAAGCGCACAAATAAATGATGCGGTACAAAAAGGCTATCAAATTATCACGACATTTAATGATGCTGGGGTAGAAAAAGTTGTACTTTACAAAGCTATAGATCAGCTTAGACAATGTTTAGATACGATAATTAATAATCCAAGTGATCGCAGAATAATATTCCATGGCTGGAACTGCACTCAGCTTGATCAAATGGCATTGCCACCATGTCATTTGCTTTACCATTTCCTGACTAATCCAGCGCAGAAAGAAATTTCACTATGCCTTTACATACGAAGCAATGATTTAGGTTTGGGTGCTCCCTTTAATATTGCTGAAGGCGCAGCGCTTTTACATTTAGTTGGGAGACTTACTGGGTACACCCCAAGGTGGTTCACCTATTTTATAGGCGATGCCCACATTTATGAAAATCATTTGGATATGGTTAATGAACAACTTAAACGTAAACCATACCCATCACCAAAATTAATAATTTCAGATCGAGTACCTGAATTCAGAAAAACTGGAAAATATGAACCAGAGTGGCTAGAAAAAATTGAACCCAGAGACTTTACTTTAGATGGATATGAGTATCACCCGTCACTGACAGCGCCAATGGCAGTTTGAATTTGATAACTTGTATTTAAGTTTTGTATTCAAACAATCTTGCGATCTGTGATGGAGTTGAGTAGCCTATTTCATTGTATTCAATGGCTTTACTATATGCCAATTGAATACTATTGTTTTCTAATGCCGCCATTGCCACACCAACTGTAGATAACTTAGTATTCATAGGACATACAACGATATTGTAATCTTTACTATTTGATACTATTTCTAAGATTGAATCTCTAACACTAAATGGGTCTATACAAGATACATAGGAAGAGTCTACTGCAGTTTGAGTTTGTAAAGTAATATCAACGAAATTTCTTAATTGCTCGAAAAATTTCTGATTTAATTCAAAGTGTTCGGTTGATACTGATTGTAATTTGTCTCCTCTTAATAAACTTAGTCTAATTGGCTCGAGTTGGTTGATTACAGCAGTAGCTCTTTCATGTTCGAAACCTACTAATAAAATTAGATGTAGTTTTTTCGATGGTACAAAATTACCAGGATATCCAATAACTGTTCTTATTTGATCTACGCCTCGGGATAGCCAAACATGCTCATCATCATTCACACTGTACTTCTCAGCTCCGTTATATCCCAAAATCAAAGATGCATCTGGTGTAACTATTTTTAATACACGAAGTAAAATAAGCAATTGTTCATGGGTAAATGTAGTGATATCGATAAGTACTTTTCCACCGTAGATTCTAGCTTTGTTTTCTTCAATTATCTTTACCATCGCATCTGCTGTTGAGACAGGTGAATCATGATCTAGCTCAACAGTCGTATTGCGATTTTTTACAAGGGCCTTCATTTCTTTGAGTGCCTTATCTGCCAAGTTTCCTGCTGAAACATTTTTAAAGAATAGGCAATAGTCGACTTTGCTTTCTACATTTTGTAAAATTGACAAGCATCTTTTTTCAAAGCTCGCCATTCCAATAAAAAGCGAGATATTTTCTGAAAAAGAATTGACCAGATTTTCTAATTGTAATTTTTGAGTCACTTTAAAGTCCCAAACTTAATTGAGTTTCTTCAATTACACTACCTAGCCGATTTTTCTCAAAATCATTAATAGCTTTTGTAGGATTTTGAATGGCTAATTGTAATAGCTGTGTTGTTACGAAAAGATACCCAGAAAAACCTGTGGGATCAAGTTTAAAGAAAGGTGCCAAACGTCTAGTTAGAACGTATCGTCTTGTTCTGCCGCGACCATCTTTGGTGCCAATAGCACCTTCGTAAAGGTATCCGTGAATAACACCCAAATCAAATATTCTCATGATCTCATCAGGTGGTGAATCTGATAGAGCAATTGAAAAAACTCGCCGCTCCGACCTGTCAGACATAAGTATGGCTTGGAAAATGCCCCCAAGTGCTTGGACCAAATTTCTTAATTGTTTAAATTCTTGAACGGTAGAATTCTTTGAAACACCTAATCTTGCATCATCAACTAATTTGTCTAATGTTCCGAACATCAACTCATCGGCATTTTCTCTTAGCACGTTATCTTGAATTGAAGTAGATATAAACTTGATAGATTCTGTTCTCAATTCTCCAGGCACAAGCTTAATCTGTTCAGCATACATTGCGGCAGCGCTATCAAGAAAATAACGAATTATTCCAGAAGAAACATGTACTAATTGTTTAAAACCGGAATAAGAGTAAGTTCTAACTTGTTTGGCACCTAATCCTTTAATGTAATCTGGTCTGGAATACCTATAAGCATCATCCCCGGGTCTGTAACCCTTACCTTCTTTCTCCCATGTTTGAATTTTTAATTTAGCTAATTCTTTAATTGCATCTTCTTGTTTTTGATCTGCAGGAAAAAAAGACTCTGCTGAAACATCAATGCCATGTTCTGAAAGTCTTTTAGTTACAACTTCTGCAACCCATTTAGGATAAGCTTCAGATGAATGTTTTCCCGTGTATATTGTTGAAATATCTACCTCTTTAAAATCATGAGGAGCTTCTATAAGTTGCTTATTAGTTGTTCTCCATGTTTTATAGGACTTTTGTGTTGAAATTTTAAATGAGACCTTATTGCCAGAACGAAAAGAAACCCAATTGTTAAGTACTTGCGTTTGCAAGAAACTTAAATTGTCAGCATCATCCAATAATAAGTAAACTGGTTTGTTCTTTGGCATGCATTCTAATTGTGTTAATTCACATAAAAGTGGAAATAAGAAATCTCTATATCCCACTATTGTTCCTGAATAAGGTATGTAACCATCAGAAATTCTTATACCTATTTTTCTCAGATAGGAAGTCATTTCACTATAGACTAAATCAATTTTGCTGATCGCATTTTTAAGTACATCTCGATAGGTTACAAAAGTTCCTGGAACTTCATTATCATTGAATGCCGCTCCGGCGTGTTTTAAAGGATTTATAACAAAACTCTTACAAAATTTTTCTAATGAATTTTTAGCCAGTGTGTTGTCTAGACTATTCCCCGAATGCTCTAGAAGCGACTGCAAAGTCTTGGATGCGACAAATAACGTTAATGAGTGTTCTGCCAGTATTAATCCTGCATATTCATTATCAATTCTTTCAAAATCTGATAAGTCTAAATCAGTATGCTTAATTGTTGCATATATACCCAAATATGGGAGTTTATGGAAGTCGTTTTGTGTAGAAAGCATTAGGCAATCAGGTGTCATTTGCCTAAGAAGCATACTTTTCCCGCATCCTCTATGCCCGTGTATAAAAATATGTCCTTGACTGTCTATTTCAAAAGTCTCAGATAAAGGTACGAATAAGCGAGTCATCTCGTTAGCATCCATGCTTTCGGGGGATGACACTGCAAATGGATTAGACATCATGATAACCATACCTTTGCCGCAAAATTTACCCCATTGACACCATTCAAATCTTTTTCTTTCCAGGTACTTGCAACACTAGGGTACCCTTGATCATATATGCTCCACTTCTTAGAGTCACAAACTATCTGTTGAAAGTCTGAACCATTTAGTTGCTTGTTACTATAAAACTCCATTGCAATTTCAATGCGTTCAGTTTGCATCTGAGGTAGTAGAAAACGATTTGTATACACTCTTTCATGGTTAAGTTTGTCTATTCTGTCTAGTACATCATCTATTAAATATTTTTCTTCACCTGTTGGTGTTTTGTATTTATTTTTAAATAGAGCAACATCAAAACTATATGTGATATTGAACGATTTATTCAATTTGTTAGGGCTGGCAGTTTGGATGCTTTTTGCATAAAGCTGAAACAGCATGCTTGTATCTATAACATTAGCTGCATTTAAGTTGTGAGTAGAAGCTCTTGAATAGTGTTCACAAATCTCATCTGAAAATCTGACCAAAGCCGCAATTAAGCGTTGCTTGACGATTATGGGCCCAACTCCTGCCACTTCTTTTAAGGCACCAATTGTATCTTTGTCGTGCTTATCAACTGTATGTCCGCCGTGTGCTTGTGCAATATCTGCTATCATTTTTAACTCAGCAGAATCATTTTTAATATCGCCACCATATTCTCTTAAAATTGAACTAGTTCTTCTTTCATGTTCATCTCGACCATCAATGTTCCCAGCGTCATGAATACGAATAGCACAAAGCAACACATACAGTTCAAACGGCTCAAGTGAGTCAAAAGAACCTTCGAGTATTAGTCCTGCATATCTTACCACTTCATCAAAATGACGCTCCCCATGATCTGTGTAAAGACCTGGAGACTTAGATAAACTAGATAGTCCAGCATTAATATTTCTATAGACATGACGGCGCAGATTGTCTACTAAACTTTGGTATCTGCGAAAATAGTTAGTATGTTGATCCGCGAATTTGTCTGGTTTTGATGTGGCTAGAGTTTCTAAATGTTGTTCTAGCGGAAGCAAGATATTAGCCATACTATTTTTTCAAGATGAATACAGTTTTTAAAGATTAGATGAATCTTATCAGCTATTATTTAGAATTAAATTAAAAACTGTTTTAGCTAATAGTGGTGGAACTAAATTACCTACTTGCTGCTGTTGAAATCCGATTGAACCAAAAAATCTGAACTTATCAGGTATGGATTGTAATCTAGCGGCTTCCCGTACTGACAAGCCTCTATTTTTCCATGGATGGATTAGCATATTTTTTCGATAATTACCTATTACTACTGAGGGTTCATTTTCTTTAAGTCTTCTATAAATTCCGGTATGACATCTGCTAACATCTGAGTAGTTATGCATAAGTTCCTTTGGTATGCTTTCCCAGTTACTTCCTTGTGGAATATGAGTATACCTCTCAATAACATGAGTAGCATTTTTCGTAATTAGATTATTAGTGCAATAATCACTATCTACTCTCATCATTTTTGAATAAGAATTTGTAGGAGGTATTGGATAACACTTTACATCTTCTTTATTGCCGTTCTCAATGTCAGGTAGATCTTCTATTGCCTCTCGTACCGTAATGTTGGATTGGTAGGATATGGGTTCAGAAACTTCTACACCATGTAGTGATGCTAGGATGAAAAGTCGGTTTCTCTTTTGAGGTACACCATAGTTGACTGAGTTGAGGACAAAGTGACTTGTTGTGTACCCGAGTTTTTTAAACTCCATTAAAACAGCGTCAAGAAAGTATCCGTTTTCCGTTTCAATTAAACCTTTAACGTTTTCAAAAACGACCCAATCAGGTCTAACTTCATCTACTAATCTTATATATTCTTTATAAAGCCAATTGTTAGGATTGTTTAAGTTACGATTTTTTTGATTTGATGTTGAAAAACCTTGGCAAGGAGGTCCTCCAAAAATGATTTTCGATTCATTTTTGTCTAAAGGTTCAAAATTCTTTGAGGTTATTGTGCGAATGTCAGTATTAAATAACTTTGTAGCTTTGTGATTAAATGCGAAAGTTTGTGCAGCAAACTTGTCCAACTCAACAGCATAATTGACTGAAATTCCAGCCATTTCTGCCCCTGTAGACATCCCCCCAGCACCACTAAATAAGTCAATTGCTTGCATTTATAGATTTTTGTGTTCTTCTGTAAAATTACTCGCAGCGTGACATACTTATTGGTAGTCGTCAATAGAGTGAAATATTAAAATTAGAGCCCTTTGAGTGTTTGATTTAGTTTGTTATGACGATGACGCGGCCAGGTAAATAATATGCATAAGAACGGGAAGCATAAAATTGGCTTTATGGTTTGGAAGCATAAAGCTAGCTTTGGGGCAGATTTATGCTTCCTCTGACAAACAAGTGCCCACTTCTATATCTGTTTGGTGCGCCCGGCGAGATTCGAACTCGCTACCCTCGGCTTCGGAAACCGATACTCTATCCAAATGAGCTACGGGCGCACAGTAACAATAGGTAGCGCATTATAACAAACAGAAACGTTGTATGCGGCATTACCGGAAGGCATTTTTCATGCAGGCGATAGCCACATTTTACGCAATTGATTTTTAGCTAAGTGTTTTTGGTTTTTTGCCTTAATCTAAAGTGCAGGTATAATATTTTCTTCAACTAATTTTTCTGGGATTGAACTGTAATGAGCAATGTAAATAGCGACGAAAAAGGCTATTCATTTGGACAAATCGTACTTGCCTCAATAGTGGGTGTTGTCGGTATTGTCCTTTTTGTTTTGTTGGTAGCAAAGATTTTTGGTGTAACAGACGCGATTGATGTTGCTGAACCAACGGCAGCTGTTTCTCAGGTTGAAGAAAATATTAAACCTGTTGCCGCAGTTGAAGTTGCGGCAGCCGGTGCAACTTCTGGTGCTGAAAAAAGCGGTGAAGAAGTGGTTAAAGCGGTATGTTCTATGTGTCACGCTGCCGGTTTGATGAATGCGCCAAAAATTGGTGACAAAGCACAATGGCAGCCACGTATTGCACAAGGTTATGAAGCATTGGTTAAGCATGCAATCGAGGGTATCCGTACTATGCCAGCGCGTGGTGGTAATCCATCATTAACTGACGGTGAAGTTGCAAGTGCCGTCGCTAATATGGCAAATGCTTCTGGTGCAAATTTCTCAGCACCTGCACCTAAAGCGGCTGAAGAGAAACCAGCTGAAGCGGCTGCGGCTCCAGCTGCTGAAGTGAAAGCTGCCGAACCAGTTGTTGCCGCAGCTGCCGCTCCAGCGCCAGCAGTTGCAGGGAAAAGTGGTGAAGAAGTGTACAAAGCCGTGTGTGCAATGTGCCATGCAACAGGCTTGATGAACGCACCTAAATTTGGTGATAAAGCACAATGGGAGCCACGTATTAAGCAAGGTTATGATACTTTGGTGACTCATGCGAATAAAGGTATTCGTACCATGCCGGCTAAAGGCGGCAACCCAAGTTTAAGTGATGCTGAAGTTGCAGGTGCTGTGAAATACATGGCCAATGCATCAGGCGCAGCATTCTAATGTTTTAGCTTATTTTTAGCTTAGCCTTACGAAAAGCCACTTAAATATTAAGTGGCTTTTTTCTTGGTAAGGCGCTCATAATGTTTTTGTTGAATTTTAAATGGTGATTAAACGTGGCTAGTTACGCAATCGGCGATATTCAGGGTTGTTATCATGCATTTCAGGCGCTGCTTGAGCGCTTAAGCTTTGATCCGAAATCAGACCGTTTATGGCTGGTGGGAGATCTGATCAACAGAGGCAGCGGTTCGCTGGATGTGTTGCGCTGGTGCTACGCGCATCAGGATAGCCTGACAGTTGTACTAGGTAACCATGATTTGCATGCGCTGGTAGTGGCGGAGGGTATTGTTGCTGCTCACAGGGGCGATACTCTGGATGCCTTGCTCGAAGCGCATGATAGAGATGAGTTGTTAAGCTGGCTGCGGCATCAACGTTTAATATATCAGGAAGGTAATCATCTGATGGTGCATGCTGGATTATTGCCGCAATGGACGGCTGAGCAGGCGCTTGGCTATGCAGCCGAAGTTGAAAGTGTTTTGCATGGTGACAATTATCTGGATTTTCTAAAGCATATGTACGGCAATTTGCCGGATCATTGGCGTGATGATCTCACTGGG
>DATCVB010000028.1:0-5499 GCA_036567185.1 Methylotenera sp. | reverse complement strand
ATTCAGATAACTGACTCAATAGCGGAACCAAATAATATGACATCACACAATGTTTATTACATGATGTTTCTTACTTAGTTAAGAAAAAACACTAACCCCGATTATCGCTAAAGTCGGCCTTATCGTCAAACAAAAGCCGCTTTATAAGCGGCTTTTGTTTAGGGTAAACAGACGGGTAATTAATATGTAGTGCGGCATGAATCACTCTGGATTGCCGCGCTTTGCTCGCAATGACGTCATCGCGAGGCTGTAGGCCGTGGCAATCCAGCTTGGTAAGCTGTGCATTAATTAAAAACCAATCAAATTACTTCTCTGATTTACTTTTTAGTCACCAACACGTCTTCCATCATCAGATATTCCAGATCACAGCCATAGAACATATCCAGCGCATCTTTAGGTGAGCAAATCATCGGCTCGCCCCTTCTGTTCAATGATGTATTCAATACTACCGGCACGCCGCGCAGCTGCTCCAGATGCTCGATGAGCTCGTAATAGCGCGGATTAGTCTCGCGAGTGACCACTTGCGCACGTGCGGTACCATCTTCATGCACCACTTCAGGAATTTTTGATTTCCAATGTTCGGCCACGTCAAACGTAAATGTCATGTATGGCGCCGGATGCTCAGTCTGCAGGATATCGACAGCAACCCGATCGAGCATGCTCGGGCAAAACGGACGCCAGCGCTCACGGTATTTGATTTGCGCATTAATACGATCTGCTACACCAGGATAGCTCGGATCACCCAGAATACTGCGACAGCCTAGAGATCTTGGACCAAACTCCATACGCCCTTGCAGCCATGCCAGCGGATTACCGCTTGCCAGTAATTCCGCGCCTTTTTGCGCCGCATTTTCCACACGCGTAAATATTGGCTTTTTCGGATGTGCTTCACAGGCAGCAATACATTGTTCGCTCGTGAATGCAGGCCCCAGATAGGCATGCTCCATTTTTTGAATTGTATCGCCCGCCAGATGTGCGGCATAGGTTGCGGCGCCCAGTGAAGTGCCGTTATCACCAGAAGCTGGCTGTACAAACAACTCTTTAACATGCGGCATCGCGATAATGCGCTGATTCAGCTTAACGTTCAGAGCCACGCCACCCGCCATCGCAATACGGCCGGTTTCCTTGATGATATCGCCCAGATAATAATCAATCATCTTGAGCGCAACATCTTCCAGCAACTGCTGTACGGATGCGGCGTAATGAATATAAGGGTCATCAATTTCATCACCATGACGTTTGGGGCCCAGCCACTCAATCAGCTCCGGCGTGAAATAGTAACCTTTGCCGTTCTCTTTATAGCGGCGCAAACCTACTACGTTTACCAGCTTGGTATTAATACGCAGTTCGCCGTCTTCAAATGTGACCAGTCTGGATAAATCATATTTGCTGGCATCACCGTAGGGCGCCATACCCATGACTTTGAATTCACCGTCCAGCATTTCAAAACCGAGATATTCAGTAATTGCACCGTACATGCCGCCCAATGAATCCGGATCATAAAACTCTTTGATTTTATGGATTTTACCGTTCTCACCGTAGCCGAAAAATGTGGTTGCGTACTCGCCTTTGCCATCAATACCGACAATCGCAGTTTTTTCTTTGAAGCCACTTAAATGATAGGCGCTGGATGCATGCGCTAAATGGTGCTCAACCGGCACGAATTCAGCTTTGGTTAAACCTAAATCAGCCATCAGTTTCAATGATTTGTCGCGGTTGCGGCGGAAACGGCGGTTACCGTTAAAAATCGCATCCAAAGCGCGATCCGGTGCGTACCAGTGACGCTTTGCATAATGCCAGCGCGCATTCGAGCTCAATGGAATTTCCGCATACGGGAAAGCAACGATATCCACATCTTCAGGCTTAACGCCTGCCTGCTGCATGCAGAACTTGGCCGCCTCGTAAGGAAACTGATTTTTAGCGTGTTTATCACGGATAAAACGCTCTTCTTCAGCCGCCGCAATGATTTTGCCATCGACCAGAATTGCTGCCGAAGCATCGTGACCCAACGCACCAGATAAACCTAAAACTATCATGCCTGTACTCTCAAAAAATTCATTTTTCGTTATTTTACTGTTTTTAGACGATGCCTGCGCGAATTAAGATATTGTCACCCGCATTTATATCCTGAGATGCATATTCCAAACGCAAAGCTTGCATTAAAAGATGCGTGACTTCCGCATCATCTTGCCAGTTTTTCATAAGCCGTTTCAGATCTTTGATATGCTTGCGCTCAAACCACCAGTCAAAACAGTAGCCAAGCCGGTGCGCCTGCATCGCATCCAAATCAATCAGCAATGGCTTTAAATTAACTATTTTGACATTAGTCGCCTTAAAGTCACCATGCGTATATCTCAATAGATATAATTTGTGCAACAAGGCCGCCAAGCGGCGCGCCACCATCAGCCTGTCGTCAGCACTGGCACACTGTGCAAAAAACTGCTTAGCATCAGGCGCATCGACATACTCACTCAGATAATAGGCTCGCCTGCGTACAATGCCCCAACGCTGCTCGACCAGCGCTAGAGGCTTTGCGGTGGGTACATTTGAAATAAGCAATCTATGTGCATTCGCCCAAGACTGCGCAGCCCGGCTGACACGAAAAGCCCTGCTAAACCCATGCCAGAAGTGCTTGATGTTGTAGCGCTTAACAACTATCTTTTTGTCTGCAAGCTCTGCAATACCTATCGTGCAGGTATTGCCATTCTTAATATTTCGTTCCGGCTTAACTAAAACTGCATCCAAAAACCGGGTATCTATATTATCAATATCAGAACCGGTAGCAATTGCCTTAAAACTGTCAAACGCTTGCAAGACCTTTACGTCTGTGCAGTTACGGAATACTTTTTTGTCAGCATAAGTACTTGCCTGTGTCTGGCGAATCTTTTGTGTGAGAACCATTAGCCTGGCTTGATCAGAGGCTTTATTCAGCACTCCAGTATGTGAACAATAGCGGGCATACAAATCTTTAATCCAGCCATCATCCAAAGCATCAAACTTTGAAAGTAATGTAGCAAGATTTGCCAACTTCCTGCGTTTCTGGCAAAAACCTGACAATTGACGAATGCCATCACCATCAAGGGTATAAACCACATTAGCTTTGATCAGGAAGTTCTTGAGATACAGGTCTGTCTGGATAAGATTACGGCGATGATGCGCCGCGACCTCCTGCACCAGCAAACCTGCAAACTCAAGTTTTTGTGCTGCCTCAAGGGTTAGCAACTGCTGCTCTGCATTCACGGCATCTGAAACCTCAGCAAAGACTAATACTTTGGCTGGCCTGTCGGCTAATTCATTCGAACATAGCAAAGCTGGCGTAGCAATGCCAGCCTGACTCAGCCAAGTTACGCCACGCGCATCTCTGCCAGCATGGCGCTCTGCATTTTTACCTACAAAGATTTTGGCGTAAACATTTTGCGCATTCCAGACGCACCGGCAAACCAGGCGCTTTCCGGGAACCGTTCTCACCACATTGCGTACTTCAAGCTGGCTGCCATCAGCCAGAAGCAATGTGCCAGTATGAAACCCGAATGCAGCTAACTGCTGCAGTGTACTTTTTGCCTCGGCCATCACGTTGAGAAAACCAGCATATATTTTGCGTACATTATCGGAAAAAACTCAGCAGCTTATCTTTGATGCCAACCATCGTCTGCTTCAATGATGATTGATTGCTATGTTTAAACATTTTTTTTGCACGTTTATCACGTTTTTTCGCCAGTTTTTTTGCTTGCGCTTTGACTTCCGGACTGTCGTATGGTCTCGCCACATAGTTTGTATGCCGGGACTGACCCGAATCGTTCTTGATTTCATTCGCTGTGTAGTAATAAAGCGCGATTGATTTTCTTGAGATACCATCCGGAGTTGTTAATGGATCAGGATGCCCATGAAAACTGTCTTCATCGGTATTGAAAATCACACAGCGATTAAACACCGGCAGCACGCTGCTAACCTTGTTTTTCATTTCCTTATCCCACAGCTCAAGATGGCCGCCGTATGCGTCCTGCCAGTCTTTATTCAAATAAATAATAACATTAACGCGCCTTAACAACTGCAAGGACTCATTCACCCTGAAATCCGCATGTATTCCTAACAAACCGCCGGCTTTAGTCTCATGAAAACCGCCGCCAGCGAAATAAGGGTCAGGCAGTAAACCCTGGATATTGGTAATCCCTTCCAAAAATTGCAGCATAGGTGCCGAATTAAAAAACGCAAACGCACTGCGCACATAGTGATCACAATCGTAAGGTAAAATTTGTCGCTTATGTGTGCCACCGTACCCCTTTTCATAAACCTTGTCGTGCGACTTGGTTTCCTCCGGAAAATGAGCGAGCACAGCCTCTGCCATTTCCTGTGGCAGAAAGTTATCAATCACCACGTGAGGAAACGGCTCTGCAAAGGCGTATTCACCCATTAGCTCCTCGCCAGCCTGACGCGCCTTAGCCATATCCAGCTGAAAACCATCGAAAGAGTCAACAGGTAAAACAGATTTGGTCGCATTCATTATTTAACTTTCAATCTTTTCCAAGATGGACTTTTTTCTTTTTAGACGTCGATGGGTATCCGCGTAATTGGCGCGCAGGCCGACAGTCCCTGCTTCCACATGATCCAGATACTGAAACAGCTTCATCGGCGATAAGGTGATTAACTTGTAGCCATCTGCCTTTACTTTGTCCTGAAGCTCATAACCGGGAATACGATTAGCCATCAGGAAATGATAGCCGTGCTGCTTCATCAAGCGCACATTCCACAAGGTACAGAAACTCTTCACATATTGTTCCAGATAGGGCTTGGGTGCTTTTGCATCAAGCCCTATGAAACGCCTGAATCTTCTTGAATAGTGCTTAATGAATCTGGAGCTGATACGCCAGGCTGTTCTCAGGTAACCGCGATTCAATTGCTCCAAACAACCTACAGCTACTACTTTACTATCTGCCAGACAGTACGACAGCATCCAGTCAAACACGCTGGAATCATAAATAAAAGTATCGGTATGCAGTAAAAACAAATACTCGGTATTCACTGACTGCAAAATCAAATCCAGCCCCCTGCCATGCGCTTCAAAACCTTCTTCAGGGCCTGCAGGCACGCGCTCTATCAGGCGAATCCAGTTCAGGGAGCGCAGATACTCAGTGCTGGCGTCCTGCGAATGATTGTCAACCACCCAGACATCCACCCTGTCTTTACCCAACTCACCACTATCGAGATGCTTTTTTATTAACTCCAGAGCGATTCTGGTCAGCTCTGGCGTTTTGTAATTGACTAGCGCGATACTGAATCTGGGTTGATTTTTAGAAACATCAGGAGCCAATTTCATTCCATATCAATATTAATTTGTTGAGTATCTTACCTTAAAGTACATGGCGGATTCAAGTTTGAAGTGCAATTTTGAATAACGTTGGTTGGGAGGGTGAGATGCAGTAGCATCGAAGCCTTTTTGACCGGCCAGTCGAAATTGCAGAGATGAACTACACACATATCACCCAAGAAGAACGATACCAG
>DATCVB010000027.1:0-3168 GCA_036567185.1 Methylotenera sp. | reverse complement strand
AAGATGTTTTGTTTATCCAATTGAGTGCCTGACGCAGTAGATGATTATTAACACTTGATTTGGTGTTAAGGTCAATAAAAGTTAAAATAGCATTTTATCAGTTCTTTAAGAAAATCTAGTCATGCATCCAATGCTAATCATTGCAGTTAAAGCCGCCCGTGAAGCTGGCCGTATTATCAACCGCGCATCTCAGGATGTTGGCTCCATTACCGTTCAATCCAAAACCTATAATGATTTTGTCAGTGATGTGGATCGTGCCGCTGAGCAGGCAATCATCGATATCCTCAAAGACGCTTACCCGGACCATGGTTTTTTGGGTGAAGAAAGCGGCGAAAGCAATCAGGACGCAGAAAATATCTGGATTATCGATCCGCTGGATGGCACAACCAATTTCCTGCATAGCTTTCCGCAATACTGTATTTCAATTGCATTGCAGCAAAAAGGCGTGCTGACACAAGCTGTAATTTATGACCCAGTGCGTAATGACCTGTTTACCGCAACCAAAGGTCGCGGCGCGTTTTTGAATGACAAGCGTATCCGCGTTACTAACCGTAGCAAGTTGCAGGATTCACTGATTTCTACCGGTTTTCCGTTCCGTGATTTTACGCATCTGGATACTTATCTGGATATGCTGAAAGACATGATCAAGAAAACTACCGGCATCCGTCGTCCGGGCTCAGCCGCGCTGGACTTGGCTTATGTGGCCGCTGGCTGGGTAGATGGTTTCTTTGAAATCAATTTATCAACCTGGGATATTGCTGCCGGCGGTTTGCTGGTGCAGGAAGCCGGCGGTATTGTCGGTGACTTTGAAGGCAATGAAAGCTGGTTGAAAACCGGTAATATCGTTGCGGGTAATCCTAAAGTGTTTGCGCAGATGCTGCAAACACTGAGCCCGCATTTGACGGATAGCCTTAAAACGCCAAAGTAATTATTCTAAATAAGCAGTCAGTCAATTAATCTTTAGATTATCTTCCAGTCAGCATCTGCCCGTCAGTGGCAGATGCTACTTTTACCAGTTAAACTTGCAGCCATTACTTAATGGTTTTGGTTTGCTTGGCATTACATTAAACTTTTTATCTTGTTTGATAATCTGATCAAATCAGATTTAATAAGCAGCCTGATCAGGCATTACCATCACACAGCAACAGATTTTGGAAACATACTTAACATATGAAAAAAAACGCGAGTCAGAATTCGAATGGTATGGGGCAGGTGTTTGAGCGATGTGCACAGCAGCAAGATCATGCACAACAGTTAATTACCGACCTTATTGCCGAAATCAGGCCGGCTAAACCAGATCAAACCGAGCTTGCGATAAAAGCGATTCAGGCGCTTTGCTACTTACTCACGACAGATCCACAAAAAGCGCAATTGCTGCGTGAAACAGTTTTGCAATTATTAAGCGAGAGTAAGCCAATTACCTTGTTTTTAATCTCACGCCACTCTGTATTTACCGGCTTCTTTTCTGAAATGCGCAGGCGACTCTCGCACAAGCTGTTGCCAGATGCTATTAATAGAGATTATTTGATCGATTTATTCAGTTTGTTTTTCACCAAAACAAGCGACGAGCAGTGGGTGACTGCAGTGCCAGATGAGGTATGGGCACAACTGATTCAAGCCATGCGTTTCGATTTAGCTGATAAGACGCTCACCGACACTTGTCAGCAAAATTTATTTGCAGCTTCGCAGGTGTTGTCTTACCGTATTGCTGCGCTTGGGCTGGAGCCGGAGTTGTTGCGTAATTATCCCGAGCTTGAGCAGCATAGTTCGCCCTTTGTGATACAGCAAAGTGAGCTGGCGCAAGTCTTTAAGGAGCAGGCTGATCTTACTTATCAGGCCGGCGAGATTGATATCAAGCACATTCTGGTGATGCTTGATCAATGCAAGGCGATCATAGCGAAAATCAGACGCAACTCTGCGCAAACCGGAACCAGCATCAATCTCACTCAGCTGCTGCAACGTATGCTGCAGCAGGTGTCACGTTTGGAAGAGCTGTTGAATATTCTGCATCACTTCCAGCATGGGCAATCTGCCGATATTGAAATAGTGAGATTGTTTAAGGCGCTAGTCTATAGCGAGTGTCATAAGAACGATCTGCATGAACACTGGCGCGAAAACATGGAATTGATGGCGGTGCGCGTGACTGAGAATGCCAGCCGTACCGGTGAACACTACATCACTGAAAACCGCAGTGAATACTACGCCTTGATGCGCTCAGCAATGGGCGCGGGTGTGATCATTGCAATCATGGCGATGTTGAAGCTTATTTTTGCCAAGCAGCATCTGGCACCACTGACTGAAGCGATTGTATTCAGCCTGAATTATGGACTTGGTTTTATTCTGATCCATATTCTGCATTTTACCGTAGCCACCAAACAGCCAGCGATGACGGCCGCTGCGATTGCGGCAACTATTGATAATGCCACCGATACTAAATCCAAAGAGATGGACAATCTGGTAGCGATGATTGCCAATACCATGCGTAGTCAGCTTGTCGCTATTTTGGGTAATGTGGTGATCGTGATCCCTATGGCTATATTTTTGGCGTGGGCTATGCTTCAATACAGTGGGCAGCATTTTGTTACGCCGGATAAAGCCCAGCAGTTATTGGCAAGTATTGACCCTGTTTATAGCGGTTCGTTGATTTATGCGGCTGTTGCAGGCGTGTGTTTGTTCTTATCAGGCTTGATCGCCGGTTATCATGACAATTTGGCGGTGTACAACAAAATTCCACAACGGTTGCGTGCTGTTAAGTGGATGCAGAAGTTGCTGGGTATTCCACGTTTAGAGCGCGTTGCTAATTACATAGAGAATAATCTGGGTGCGCTGGCAGGTAACTTTTACTTTGGCTGTTTGCTGGGCGGTATGAGCGGGCTTGGTATATTGCTCGGTTTGCCGATTGATATTCGCCATATTACCTTCTCATCTGCGTTTGTTGGCTTTGCCAGTTTCAGTCTGGATTTCATGCTGAGCTGGCAGGCTGCGGCTTATGCTGCTTTGGGTTTGGCAATGATAGGTTTTATTAATCTTGCGGTCAGTTTTGGCTTGGCGTTATATGTGGCGATGAAGTCACGTAAGGTACGCTTTAATCAGTGGCGCTCACTGATTATGAGTTTGGCTACTCGGCTAAATCAGCATCCGGGAGAGTTTATTTTGCCTCCCAAAAAA
>DATCVB010000026.1:0-81689 GCA_036567185.1 Methylotenera sp. | reverse complement strand
TTGACAAGAAATATGCAGATTAAAGAAGGTTTGAAACTGCAGAAAATTACGCATTATCTGGGCACGATTTCGTATGCTTTATTTCTTGTGCATTTTTCGGTTGTCATGCTTGCAAATGCTATTTTTGGCTGGTTTAAGCTCAGCGATTCACTGACAGGTTTTGTTTTTATGATACTTTCATGGCTAGCCAGCCTGATTCTGGCTGATATTTTCTATCGCAGAATTGAGAAGCCGGCTACATCTGTTTTAAAGCTAAGTGTTAGCGGTAAGTGATTGCAGTTAAGCTTGAATCTAAGTAATAGCCGGTTTCTATTTGAAATGTTGCGGGGTAAGTAATGATGGGATTTTTTAATACAGGTGTTTGCAGTATTGTTATTGCGCTGCTTTTAGGCGGGTGTGCCACCACCAGCGCTAGCTCGGTGCAGGAACGCCGACATCAAGTTCTAAGCATGAAAAATGATGTGTTAACTGAGCTGTACAAACTTTATCCTCAGGCAGAAAAGCAAATCGCATCAGCTCCCGGTTATGCGGTGTTTAGTAATGCGCATGTGCATATTATTTTTGCCAGCTACAGCGGTGGTTATGGTGTGGTGCAGGAAAAAAGCGGTAAGCAGACCTATATGAAGATGCGGGAGGCTGGACTCGGGCTGGGTCTTGGCGTGAAGGATTTTCGCGCGGTCTTTATTTTCAAAAACAAATCTACGCTTGATAGATTCATTAACAGCGGCTGGGAGTTTGGTGGGCACGCAGATGCAGCCGCCAAGACCTCAGATAGAGGCTCGGCAGTAGGTGGTGAAACCTTGATCGACCATATTATTATTTACCAGATCACGAAAAGTGGATTGGTATTGCAAGCGTCAGTCAAAGGTACTAAATACTGGAAAGATGATGAGTTAAATTAAGGCGCTTGTTATCTGTGCGTAAAATAATTTACATCGATTTTAAAACTATCATTAAATGAAAATCATGAAATTCAAAAAAATTGTAATCAGACTTGGAAATGTTGTTAATGACACAAGAGCTGAGCGTGCCTGTATAACCCCAGATGACACTTGTATGCCATATAAGGGCTAATCTTTTGCTGTACTCACAAGGTCTTTTATTTTAATCGCAGTCAGCTTGTCTGACTGTTTCTTTACCTAGGTTTACCCGTAATTATGGCTAGTTATAAACTCATCGATATTTCACACGCCTTTCAAGGGTTCGACGATATTCTGGATGTACGATCACCGGCCGAATATGCGGATGACCATCTGCCCGGTGCAATTAGTGTTCCGGTGCTCAACGATGAAGAGCGTGTTCGCATCGGCACTTTATATAAGCAGGTATCGCCGTTCGCGGCGAAAAAGCTGGGTGCGGCACTGATAGCACGCAATATTGCACAACATCTGGAAGAAAAATTCAGTGACAAGCCAAAATCCTGGCGGCCTTTAGTGTATTGCTGGCGTGGCGGTATGCGTAGCGGTGCAATGGCGCATATTTTGGCACAGGTCGGCTGGAACACCGCGCAACTGGAGGGTGGCTATAAAAATTATCGGCGCCATGTGCTCACGGAGCTGGAAGTATTACCTGGCCAATTTGATTTTTGTGTAATTGCCGGTGGCACCGGATCAGGTAAAAGTCATCTATTACAGGCACTGGCTGAGCAAGGCGCGCAGGTGCTTGATCTGGAAAAACTGGCGCAGCACCGCGGTTCGCTTCTCGGTCGATTGCCGGATCAGCCGCAGCCTTCACAGAAGACCTTTGAAACCCGGCTTTGGCAGGTGTTGCGTACTTTTACGCCGGACCGTCTGGTTTATGTCGAGGCCGAGAGCCGCAAAGTGGGTGTGTTAAGCGTAACAACCGCGCTCATTGAGCGTATGCGTGCATCGGTTTGTGTGAAAATTGAAGTACCGTTGGAAGCGCGCGTGAAGTTCCTGATGGAAGATTATGCGCATTTTCTGGATAACGCTGCATTATTGACCGAGCGTTTGTCATTGCTGGTTGAAATGCATGGTCGCGAGGTCATCAACCGCTGGTGCGAAATGGCAAAGCAGGGTGAATGGGTGCCGTTGGTAAGTGAGTTGCTCACTCTGCATTATGATCCCGCTTATAAGCGCTCATCCGGTGTCGGCCTGCAGCAACTGGATAAAGCGCAGGTGCTGCACTTAGCCTCATTAGATAGTAGCAGCCTCAGTAAACTGGCTGAAGATTTGATTCGTAATGAAAGAAAAAATAATGACTAAAATTCGACTTACACAATATTCTCATGGCGGTGGCTGCGGTTGCAAAATCGCGCCTTCTGTTCTGTCTGAGATTCTGTCTGGCTTGCCACAAGCGGGCATGTTCCCTGATTTAATGGTCGGGCTGGAATCCAGTGACGATGCCGCAGTGTATCGTTTGAATGATACGCAGGCGATTATCGCGACGACCGATTTTTTTATGCCGATTGTTGATGATGCTTTTGATTTTGGCCGCATTGCCGCAACCAATGCACTGTCAGATATTTATGCCATGGGCGGGCAGCCGATTCTGGCGCTGGCAGTGGTAGGCATGCCGATTGATAAACTCCCAATAGAGACTATTCAGCAAATCATGGCCGGCGGGGCGGCAGTTTGTCAGTCAGCTGGTATTCCTATCGCCGGCGGACACTCCATAGACTCGCCAGAGCCAATCTATGGCTTGGTAGCGCTGGGCATCGTACATCCGGATAAAGTGAAACGTAACGACCGCGCGCAGGCGGGTGATGTGCTGGTGTTGGGGAAACCCATAGGAGTTGGCGTACTAAGTGCAGCTCTGAAAAAAGGCGAACTAAGCGCTGACGGTTACCGGCAGATGATTGAGGTAACCACGCAGCTTAACCGTACCGGCACTGCACTCTCCGCGCTGGAAGGTGTGCATGCCATGACCGATGTTACCGGGTTTGCATTGCTAGGCCACCTGCTTGAAATCTGCCGTGGTTCGCAACTGCAGGCGCAGCTTGAATTTGATCGGATTCCGTTCATTGATATTGCTTTACAGTTGGCGCAGGATGGTTACGCAACTGGTGCAGCAGCACGCAATTGGGCTAGTTATGCTGAGTCAGTAACTTTGGAAAGTCATATTGCAGAATGGCAACGCAAGCTGTTGTGTGACCCGCAAACCAGTGGTGGTTTGTTAGTCAGCTGTACGCCTGAAACTGTAGATGTGGTATTAGCAGCATTTAATGCAGACGGTTTTAATCATGCGGCGGTTATCGGCACCATGCAAGCTGGGAATTCGCAGGTTTCAGTGAGTTAATGGTGATGTTAGGCACTCAATTTTTTTAAACTGTTAAACTCAAATTTTCTATTAAACACTTTCATTCCAGCTTGTATGGGAGTGTGGGGAAATGCTGTTTAGATCGTCATTGCGAGCGAAGCGCGGCAATCCAGCGTTTTATTTAAAAGGAATTCTGGATTGCCGCGCTTCGCTCGCAATGACAGCTTCTATTGGATTGCATAAACAATAGAAAATATCGGCTAAACTAAAGACTGCCTTGCATCAAGTTAAACAAATTCTTTCAGCAAAGATTTCACAAAATCCGTACGCAGGTTGATGGCTGCCAAACCTACCGAAACTCTCAACTTATCTGGTCCATTCATGCGGCATCGTCTATCGCGCTGCAATAGATTGATCAGCTTGAGCGGATCAATGTCTGCTTTTGGGTTGAACTGCAGCTGAATCGCATCGGCACTGGCATCAATTTTAACAATGCCGATGGCTTTGGCGGCGATACGCAGCCTGTGACAGGCAATCAGGGCTTCACCTTGCTCCGGTAGCAGGCCAAAACGGTCTATCAGTTCTTCCTGCAGGTTATCCAGCTCATCATCATCGTTACAGTTGGCCAGGCGTTTATAGATCACTAAGCGTTCATGCACATCCGGGCAATAGGCGTTGGTGAGCAGGGCAGGTGTGTGCAGGTTGATTTCTGTAGTGACACCCAGCGGCGCATTCAAGTCAGGCTCTTTACCGGCTTTGAGTTGTTTCACAGCATGGTTCAACATATCTGAATATAGATGAAAGCCGATTTCCTGCATCTCGCCACTTTGGCTATCACCCAGCAGTTCACCAGCGCCACGAATTTCCAGGTCATGCATGGCAAGGTGGAAGCCTGCACCCAGGTCTTCCATCAGTTGGATTGCATCGAGACGTTTCTGCGCCTGCGGTGTAATCTTACGGTCCGGGTCGGTTAACAGATAGGCATAGGCCTGATGATGCGAACGACCAACGCGACCGCGCAACTGGTGCATCTGTGCCAGGCCGAACATATCGGCTTTGTTCATGATGATGGTGTTGGCAGTCGGCACATCAATACCGGTTTCAATAATGGTGGTGCATAGCAGCAGGTTATAACGCTGGTGGTAAAAATCACGCATCACGTTTTCCAGTTCGCGCTCGCGCAGTTGGCCGTGTGCAACAGCAATGCGCGCATCTGGCAGAATACGCTCCAGTTTCTCGCGCATAGAGTGTATGGTATCCACCTCGTTATGCAGGAAATAAACCTGACCGCCGCGCTTGAATTCGCGCATGGCGGCCTCGCGGATAATGCCTTCAGAGTATTCTGTATGAAAGGTTTTGATGCTCAGACGTTTTTGCGGCGGCGTGGTAATCACGCTGAATTCGCGCAAACCTTCCATCGCCATGCTTAATGTGCGCGGTATCGGCGTAGCCGTCAGCGTCAATATATCAACTTCTGCGCGCAAGGCTTTAAGCTGCTCTTTCTGGCGCACACCGAAGCGGTGCTCTTCATCCAGAATCACCAGACCCAGATTTTTGAATTTCACATCTTTCTGGATTAAACGATGGGTGCCGATGATGATGTCAATTTCGCCGGATTCCAAGCCTTTTAATGCTGCGGCCTGTTCTTTAGCAGTTCTGAAACGTGAAATCTCTGCAACCTTGATCGGCCACTCGGCAAAGCGATCGCTGAAGTTGTTGAAATGCTGCTCGGCTAGTAATGTTGTTGGCACCAGCACGGCAACCTGCCTGCCGCCCATCACCGCGACAAAAGCGGCACGTAATGCGACTTCGGTTTTACCAAAGCCTACGTCGCCACACACCAGCCTGTCCATCGGGCGGCCAGATTGCATATCTTTGATGACGTTTTCAATCGCTTCCAACTGGTCCGGCGTTTCTTCAAACGGAAAGCCTTCGCAGAATGCTTCATAGTCATGCAGGCTCAGCGTAAAAGCATGGCCGCGGCGTGATGCGCGCTGTGCATACAAATTAAGCAACTCTGCAGCTGTATCGCGGATCTGTTTCAGGGCCTTTTTCTTGGCCTTTTCCCAATTGCCGCTGCCTAAGCGATGCAGCGGGGCTGATTCCGGTGGGCCGCCTGAGTAGCGTGAGATCAGGAATAATTGCGAGACTGGCACGTAGAGTTTGTCGTCGCCGTAGTATTCCAGCAGCAGAAACTCGGTTTCGCCTTCGCCCAGATCAAGATTAATCAGTCCTTTGTAGCAGCCTACACCGTGCTGTTCATGCACAACAGGGTCATTGATGCGCAGTTCGGATAAATCCTTGAGCATACCTTCGGTGCTGCGCGCTTTTTCTTTCTCGCGGCGGCGCTGCTGGCGTACTGTGGCAGCGTAGAGTTCGGCTTCGGTAATGACGGCAAAGCTTTGATTCCCTCCCCCTGCAAGGGGGAGGGCTGGGGTGGGGGTGTTATCGGTTAATTTTTTGCCATAATTACCTCTATCCTCGCCTTCCACCTGCAAGGGGGAAGGTATCATGGTTGAGGTAAAGCCCGCATGCAAAGGTGCAAACCCCAGCATCACTTTCGCTTTACTGGATACAAAGTCATTCCATGACTCACAGATGCTGAGTTCCAAGCCATGTTCGGCAAATAGCTGCGCCATGGTTTCACGGCGACCCAGACTCTCGGCAACAATAAAAATATGGCCTTTAAACTGACTGATAAACTCTTTGAGTTTGTGCAGCGGTTCATCAGCACGTCGTTCAATATCAAGTGCAGGTAAGCCGTTGCTGGTTTTATCAATGGATAGTGCCAACCTTGCGAATGCATGGGTAGATGCAAAGAAATCTTCTGTTTTAATCAGCAGGGTTTCAGGCGTGAGTAGCGGGCGCTCTGCGTCATGCGCAAGTGTGCGGTAGCGTGATTGCGCCTCGCGCCAGAATTGCTGCGCGCTTTGGTCTAAATCGCCATGCAGGCACAGCACACTGTCGGTTGACAGGTAATCCAGGAGGTTGGCCGTTTGCTCAAAAAACAGCGGCAGATACCATTCAATACCGCCAGAAGCTACGCCTTTACTGACATCTTTATAGATTTTAGCGCGCTGCGGGTCGCCCTCAAAGGCTTCACGGAAATGGCTGCGAAACGTCGCGATACCGGCTTCATCCAGCGGAAATTCCCGCGCAGGCAGCAGTCTGATTTCCGGTACCGGGTACAGGCCGCGTTGCGTGTCCACATCAAAGGTGCGGATGGTTTCAATTTCATCATCAAACAGATCAAGTCGGTACGGCAATGCCGAGCCCATGGGAAACAAATCAATCAGGCCGCCGCGTACACTGAACTCGCCATGGCTGATGACCTGACTTACATGGTGGTAGCCTGCTTCGGCACACTGTGTGCGCAACGCTTCCAGATTCAGCTTCTGTCCTTTTTTAAGCATGAAAGTATTAGCGCTTAAATAAGCCTTGGGGCTCAAACGAATCAGTGCAGTTGAAAGCGGCACAATGATCACATCGCAGGCATTTTGCGCGATGTGATAGAGCGTAGTTAAGCGGTCTGAAATCAGATCCGGGTGCGGTGAAAACTGGTCATAGGGCAGGGTTTCCCAGTCGGGTAGCAAATGCACACTCAGGCTTGGTGCAAAGTAGGGGATTTCTTCCAGCAGGCGTTGCGCATCAAACGCGTTGGAGGTAATCACCACCAGTGGTCGATTATGCTTTTTTTCTTTTAATTCGGTTGCAAGGTTTGCAAGCGCCAGGCTGTCTTCACCAGTGGTGTTAAGAGCAAAGCGTGTTACTTGGCCGGTTTTGGGGATTGGCAGGGTAGTCTGCGTCATAAATGAGAGCTTGATGCGATTCTTAAGGGCGAGATTATAACGGTTGTGCGTGGTAACAACTTAAAATAATAGAAGACTGTGTATGTGATAAAACATACACAGTTCAAATAGTTAAGCTGATGTTGCTAAATATCAGATTGCATTAACGTCAGCATTTTTACAAATGCCGCAAACTTATTTACTGAATTGCAGTTCAGCTGCAATCCAGTAATCAACTGGACTAGCGGCAAAACCATCTTTTTCTGCAATGTAGTAGGCGGCAACTTCAATCAATCTATAGCGCTGTTCCAAGTCAGAGGTAGCTGCCTTGGTTTTTTTAGCAGCAGGTTTTTTTGCTGCAGTAGTTTTTGCGGAGCTAGCCTTTTTTGTCGTTGTGGTTTCTTTTTTAGCGGCTGCTTTGGGTTTCGCGGCAGCTTTGGCTGCTGGTGCCTTTTTAGTTTTTACTTCTTTTTTTTCAGTATTCTCGGCCATTTTGATTCCTTTCAAAATTTAGTTGTAATGCTGTTGAGAGTAAAACAAAAATGCGTAATCGTTAATTATGTACCAGTACCGCCTACAGTCAGCGCGTCAATTTTGAGTGTTGGTTGACCAACCCCAACCGGCACACTTTGTCCTTCTTTACCGCAAGTGCCTACGCCACTATCCAGTGACATATCGTTACCTATCATTGAAACACGTTTAAGCACATCCGGGCCATTGCCTATCAATGTTGCGCCCTTGACCGGATAAGTGATCTTTCCATCTTCAATCATATAGGCTTCGGCTGCGCTGAATACGAATTTACCGCTGGTAATGTCTACCTGACCGCCGCCAAAGTTAGCTGCATATAAGCCTTTTTTCACGGACTTGATGATTTCTTCGGGCGGGATAGTGCCGTTCAGCATATAGGTGTTGGTCATACGTGGCATCGGTACATGCGCATAGCTCTCACGTCGTGCATTACCGGTAATCGGCATGTTCATGAGGCGTGCATTGAGCGTATCCTGAATGTAGCCACGCAAAATACCGTCTTCAATCAGTACGGTTCTACTGGTCGGGTTACCTTCATCATCTACACTAAGCGAGCCGCGGCGGTCGGCGATGGTGCCATCGTCGACGATAGTAATGCCTTTTGCCGCCACTTGCTGACCTATCATGTTGCTGAAAGCCGAGCTGCCTTTGCGGTTAAAGTCTCCTTCCAGGCCGTGGCCAATTGCTTCATGCAGCAAGATGCCAGGCCAACCGGCACCTAGAACTACTGTCATGCTGCCTGCCGGGGCAGGGCGCGCATCCAGGTTGATAATTGCCTGATGTACGGCTTTTTGCGCATAATCATGCAACACTTCATCCGTAAAGTAGCTGTAGTCAAAACGGCCACCGCCGCCTGCTGAACCTTGCTCACGGCGGCCATTGCTTTCTGCAATGACGTTAATGCCTACGCGCACCAATGGGCGTATATCGGCTGTCATGACGCCGTCATGGCGTGCAACCATCACAACTTCATATTCACCGGCGATAGAAGCCGTCACCTGCGTGATACGCGGGTCGAGCTTTCTGGCGATAGACTCCAGATGTTCCAGCAGCTTTACTTTAGCCTCTGCCGATAATGAGGCAATCGGGTCATGCGGCAGATACAGTTGTGGATTGCGTGAAGTGATAATTGATTTTGCAGTTTGCTCATTGCCTGATGCCGCGATGGATTTGGTGGCAATGGCTGCTTTTTGTAATGCTTCAAGGCTGATGTCGTCGGAATAAGCAAATGCGGTTTTTTCGCCGCTGACCGCACGTACACCTACACCTTGATCAATCGAGAAGTTGCCTGACTTTACCTGACCTTCTTCCAGTCCCCAGCTTTCGCTGCGGCTGTACTGGAAATACAGATCTGCATAGTCAATCTTGTGCGACATCATATCGCCGAGCACGTTTTGCAGTTTTGCAATATCCAGACTTGCAGGTGCAAGCAGCGCACGTGTGGCTTCGTCAAAGTGAGAGCCGATGATCGGACTGGAGCTGCCTGGTATTTCCTGATTTTTCATTGTGTATGTTTTAGCTATATAAATTATATGGTCAACTAGGGTTGACCACGTTAATCGTGCGATGTTGCAATGCCGGTAAACTTTTTCTGAGACTGTCCTGATATTTTGGATTCATGGTTGCCATGACAACGCCTGAACCGCGTGGCAATCTATCCAATACTACACCCCACGGGTCTACAATCATACTGTTACCGTGTGTTTCGCGGCCTGAAATATGGTAGCCGCCTTGTGCTGAGGCAACAACGTAGCACAGGTTTTCAATCGCGCGTGCGCGCACCAGCGTTTCCCAATGGGCTTTGCCAGTAGTGTCGGTAAACGCAGAAGGCACCACAATAATATTGACTTCGCCCATTGCACGATACAGTTCCGGAAAGCGCAGGTCATAGCAGATAGACAGACCAATTTTGCCGAATGGCGTATCTACCACTTTAATAGCATTGCCGGGTTCAATCGTCGTTTCTTCATGGTAGTGCTCATTACCGAGATCCAGCCCGAACAGGTGAATCTTGTCATAACGCGCTACCTGCTTGCCTTTGTCGTCATATACCAGGCAGCTATTGCGTACCTTGTTTGACGAGCTGCCTGTAAGCGGAACCGAGCCGCCGATTAACCAGATTTTATGTTTTCTAGCAGTTTTGCTCAAAAACTCTTGAATCTGGCCTTGACCTTCCTGCTCACGAACTTTAACTTTGTCAGTATCTTTCAAACCCATGATGGCAAAGTACTCAGGCAAAACTACTAACTTTGCTCCCTGGTTGACTGCAATCTCAATTAATCTCTCTGCCTCGCTCAGGTTTGCACTGACATAAGGGCCAGATGCCATCTGGATGGCAGCCATTTTTACAATGTCGTTAGCGTTTTCTTTGCTAAGTTTAGCTTTAGTTGTTTTTACTCGGGAGGTAATCGCCATATGTTGGTCCGGATTTTTACTATTATTTTGTTGGTGAAATAAGATTGCTGCTTTGCTTTTTATTGCTGTCATCACCTGGTTTAACTTCTTGCGGGTTATCCCAGGTGCCCGTAATTTCATATTCGGTAGAAATGATTTTATTAAGCGGATCTTTTAATACTTTCTGTGCTAAAAACGCCACAGCACCAGCTAAAGGACCTCCAGCAAGTGCAGCCAGAGACAGGCTGTCACTAATCCGGGGCATAACTTTTACAAAAAGATGTTGAGTTTCTTTTTGCAAATTAGTCTCGCCTTTCATTTCTACATCAGCAGCCGGGCCGGTCATAACAAAGTTGTCACTGCGCATCACACCTTGATTAATTTTAACCGTTGCGTTGATTTTGTCAAAAGCAAAGCCATTGCTGAACAAGTCTCTGAAGTCCAAAGTTAGTCGGCGCGGCAAACTTTGCAGACTCAATAGGCCTAACAGGCGGCCAACACCAGGCTGCACCTGTAAAATCTGCCCTTTGCGGACTTCAAACTCAAGTTCTCCATTGAGACGCGTAGTATCAAATTGCGAGGGGCTTCCAGGCCAATGCAGTCTGCCTTTTAATTCGCCGGCACCGTCTTTTATGGTGTCGGGATAACCAAACTTTTTAAGTGTATTGCCTAAATCCTTGATATCCCAGCTTACGTTCAAGAAAGTATTCGGACTTCTGATCCAGTTATTCCACTGGCCTTCGGCACTGATTACACTGTCCGGACTGCTGAATTTAATTTTCTGGACATCCCAGTTGTCATTCTGCGGGTAAGCTACAAGCTCCAATGCACCGAAATTTTTCTTATTAAACTCAAAATTATCCGACACAATATCCAGTGCAGGGTAATCCTGCTCAAGTTTGATGAACTGTTGTGGGGTAGAGATGCCGGAATCTTTGATTGCTGACAACTTGTCAGGGGCGCTGCCAGGTATGGACAGGTTGCTCAGGCGCGCAATCAGTTTGCCATTGTTCTGGTTGATCCATTGCAGGTCGCCGGTGATCTCACGGCTTTGAACGTTGACATGCAGCCCTTCTTTGTTAGAAATATTGCTGATTTTCAGGTTGTTGATGCGACGGTCAAAAATATCCAGCGCATTTATAGTGAGTGCTGTTTGTCGGAAGGTAAATGGTGTTTCCTGCTTATTGCTGCCAGCAATATTTTTTATGACATAGCGCCAGGCGTCAGCATCGAGATAATCCAGCTTACCGTTTACAGATATACCGGTAAGTTTGCTATCCTGAACTGTATCAGTATCAGCTGAGCCGGCAGAGCTGTCAGGGTTAAATCTGATATCTGCACGCTGGAGTTTAAACTTGCCGCTTTCTGTTGAACTTATAACCATGGCAGCAATTTTATTGCCAAGAGTCACGCGAATATTATCGAAATTCTCGTCCTGTTTTTTATCTACAAACAGGCTAAGCTGCTGATCAGCTGCTTTATCCAGCGGAGTCGGAAGCTTAGAGGTAATACCAAGCAGGTCAGAACGGATGCTGACATTAACACGCGGTTTCTGAATCAGGATATTACCTGTCCAGTCAGTGCTGCCACTGATGTAATCTGCTACTTTCTCAACATTCTGCTCTTTAAACAGTTGCTTAAGACCATCCTCATTCAACCGGCCTTTTGCTGCAATACGTATCACTTTATCTTTGCCGGAATTCAGATTAAACGCAAGCGGTGAGCCGAACGCATAAGCTTTAATATTTTTGGCTGAAAGGCTGCTTTCGGTGAATTCCAGCAGGCCATTAATCTGGCTAAGCGTAGGTATGTTTGAGTTTTCCATACTGCCATTAGTGATCTGGTATAAGCCTTTGTATTTAGCCGACTCAAGATTTTGCATAGGGATCATCAGACCAAGGCTCAGTTTGCCGTTGCCGCTGGTTTTTAAACCCTCAGTGAAGCCTTGTGTTACTTCCAGTACCGGGCTTTTGTTTACAAAGTTGATACCTTCGCTGACCGGGCCGATGACTTCAGATGTGATATTGAGAATAGGGTCGTCAGCATCAAGCTGGGCAATAGTCGCTTTGCTTTTAATGATCTGGTTGCCAAGTATTTTGCCAGTATGTGCATTAAGCTCCATACGTTTGCCTTCAAACAGCAAGTTTAATCCCAGGTTATTAATAACTGGCCAGCCGGTGCCATAATCGAGAAGTGCATCACTCAGTTTTGCGCTAGCCTTGAATACACCCAGTTTTGGATCTGGACGATTTTTACTGTCAACAAATGGAAAGTCTGCGAGACGACCTTTTACTGTGAGATTAACATCTTCAATGCGGCCTGCCAGAATTGAAGTGTCCAGCCAGTGCAGGGTGGCTTCGCCGAGCATAATAGGATAGTAATTAAGTGCGTATTTGGCATCGCCCTTATCAAACTTACCGCTCAGGTCAAGATAACCGCCCTTAATGCCATCCATCTTATAGCTGGCATTTAATGTACCGGATAAATGTGGATTATTTATATCCAAGCTGTCTACATTGATTTCAGTGACTTTGCCGTTAATATCCCAGCTGACTTTTCCGTTCAGGCTATTTATCGGCACAGGCCAGCGCAAGATACCTTTTAGGTCAAGTTTACTGTTGATCGAGTCAAGTAATAGCTGACCGTTTTTCTGACTGGCTTTTAATTCACCGGATAAATTGTTAAAGCCGGGTATCTGCTCTTGCGCATTGATACTTAAATTATTGAATTTCGAGTTAATACGATAAGCCGTGGTTTTATTGTTAACAGCTTCCCAATGCAGATCGAGGTTTTTAAGCGCGCCACTGGGGGCAGCTGTAGCGATATGCTGCTGTAATGACGGGGGTAAAGGCAGTAGCGCAAGGTATCCCTGTATCCCAGTCAGATTGAAGCTTGCGAGTTCAAGGTTGAAAGTTTGCTTGCCAGCCGTAGTATTTGAGTAGTCGGCTTTGAGGTCTTGCAGGTTGAGTCCGCTATCAGCTTTAGCAGATAAATGATCAACACTGATGGTGTAACCAATTTTGGTTGCAGTGGTGCCAAGCAGTTGAAACTTGCTTAAGTTTTCCCAGTTCAGGTTGCCGCTAAGTTTATGCAGTTTTACTGGCGATACGTCTGGTTTGGCTTGTATTTGCAAGTTCTGAATGTCAACGTTGCTGGTGACAGATTGCAGCTCATGGTTCTTGAAGTCCGCTTGTACATGCGTGCTGCCAACACCGGTCTGCACATCAATTGGATAATCAATCCAGGTTTTAAATGCAGCCAGATCAGTATTTTTTAATGTCAGATTGATGACGCCATCCCATTCCTGAGTTTGGCTGATATCGTCACCATAGAAACTGCCGTCGACGAGTATGGGGTTTCTGGTCCCGACAGAAGGGATGGCACTTATTTTGAAGCTGTGATTCTTAACCAGGCCCTTCCATAACGGGCTAAGTAGACTCAGGTTGAAATTGTCCAGGCTGAGGGCGGGGGCGTTACGTTTTTCATCAAGCCAGATAATTTTTGCTTGAGTGATCTCTACCGCATTTTGTCGTAGCAGCCAGTTGGGTAATGCCGGTCTGGATTCTCCGCTCATGCTGATGCCGGCGACAAAAATTTCACCAGATGCAATGCGGCGAACAGTAAGTTCCGGCGCATTAATAGTCAGCGCATCCAGTCGTGGTTCCAGCATCGGTATGCTTAGCCATGATAACGAAGCTTCAGTGTTTTTAAGCTGTAAGGCAAGACGGTTTTCTGCATCAAAAATATCAATATGACTTATTGAAAGCTGTGGGTTAATTCCGTGCCAATGCGCTTTGATGTCGCCGATAGTGACTTTTTGCCCCACCGCTTTTGTTGCAAATGAGGCGATGTCATTTTTGTATTGGCCGATATTGGGCATGACCCAGAACTGAATGGTCAATGCTGCAATCAGTATGATGGACAACATAACCCCGGCAAGCCATAGTGCGGAACGGCATAACCAGAGCATGGATTTTTTAAGCATTATTTAATCTATTTTATTTGAGTTATTTGTTAAGCCTGCATTTTACTGCAATATCAGTCGCTAGGTGCGATTTACAAGGCATTTCAGATGTAAATACTATGTAAATCCAGCTGAATACTGGATGCATTTTATGCGCTAAAAATGAAAGTTTTATGAGAATTAGCACCTGAATCATTTAGAATAGCGGCCTAATTAAAGTTCGGTTGACGAGCTTTAGCCGGACTTGCCATTATTTAGAGCGTAATTACTTGATTCAATTTAAACAACTTACATTAACCCGTGGCACAAAAATCCTGATCGAGGGTGCTAGTTTGCAGTTGCATCCAGGCCATAAAGTTGGTTTGACTGGGGCGAACGGCGCAGGAAAATCCTCACTTTTTGCCATGCTGCGCGGTGAACTGCACCCTGAAAAGGGTGATTTTGAAATGCCAGCAAGCTGGGTGGTGGCACATGTGGCGCAGGAGACCCCGGCATTGCCGATGCCGGCAATCGAGTTTGTACTGGATGGTGATGTAGAGTTGCGCGAAATTGAGGCGGCTTTGGTTAAGGCCGAGGCTAATCATCAGGGTGAGCTGATTGCAGAGCTGCACCAGCGGTTAGCCGATGTTGATGGTTATAGTGCCAAAGCTCGTGCGGCTGAACTGCTGAGCGGACTGGGTTTTAGCCAGGCCGGATTACTGCAGCCGGTTTCTACATTTTCCGGTGGCTGGCGTGTACGTTTGAATCTGGCGCGGGCGCTGATGTGCCGTTCTGATTTATTGCTGCTGGATGAGCCTACCAACCATCTGGATCTTGACGCTGTAATCTGGCTGGAAAGCTGGCTGCAAACCTATCGCGGTACCTTGTTCCTGATTTCGCATGACCGTGACTTTCTGGATGCAATCGTAAATCACATTGCGCATATTGAGCAGCAAACGTTGACTTTGTATAAAGGCGGCTACTCGGATTTCGAGCGTCAGCGTGCTGAAAAACTTGCCTTGCAGCAAGCCATGTTTGAGAAACAACAGCGCAAAGTTGCGCATCTGCAAAGTTATATTGACCGTTTCCGTGTGCAGGCGACCAAAGCGCGTCAGGCACAAAGTCGTATCAAGGCGCTGGAACGCATGGAGATGATTTCTGCTGCACACGTGGATTCACAATTCAGTTTTGAATTCAGGGCGCCGATTTCTGCTCCTGATCCTTTGCTGGTGCTGGATCGTATGAGTGTGGGTTATGGCGATAAGCCACTGATCAGCAATATAGAACTGGCAGTGCGGCCAGGTGAGCGTATAGGCTTGCTAGGCAAGAACGGCGCGGGTAAAACTACACTGATTAAACTGCTGGCGCATGAGTTGGAACCCATGTCGGGTAAGCGCGTGGAAGGAAAGGATTTAAACATCGGTTATTTTGCACAGCACCAACTTGAGCAGCTACGGCCTGATGAATCTCCGCTGCAGCACATGATGAAGCTGGACCCGCTGACGCGTGAACAGGAGCACCTTAATTATTTAGGTGGTTTTGATTTTAAAGGCGATATGGCAAGGTCACCCTGCGCTAATTTTTCAGGTGGTGAGAAATCACGGCTTGCGTTAGCATTATTGATCTGGACGCGGCCGAACCTGCTGCTGCTGGATGAACCGACCAACCATCTGGATCTGGAAATGCGCCACGCATTGACGCTTGCCTTGCAGGATTTTGAAGGCGGCGTAATATTAGTGTCGCATGATAGAGCCTTGCTGCGCGCCAGCTGTGACCAGTTTATTCTGGTAGCTGACGGCAAAGCGGAGGCGTTTGACGGTGATCTTGAAGATTACAGCCAGTGGTTGAACGAGCAGCGCTTAAAAGAGAAACAGGCAGCACAATCGCAAGCGCCGGATAAACCAAACAAGAACGATAGGGCGCAGAGCAAGGCAGAACGTCAGGCCAGAATTGCCGAACGCCGCCCTTTGCTGAAAGAGCTGGAGCAGATTGAGCGCAATATGGCGCAAATGCAGGCCGATAAAAAAGTCTGCGATGAGCGTTTAAACGATACTGAACTTTATAACGCATCTGACAAAACAGAATTACAGCAGTTATTAAAAACACAGGCAGAATTGGCAAGCAATCTGGAAACTGCTGAAGAACGCTGGCTGGAATTACATGAGCAGCTGGAAGCGATTCCGGCACTAGATTAACGATAGTTTTCAATTTAAATAAACAGGACACCCATTATGGAAATTCAATACTCACAACGTTTAAAACTGATGCACGCCTTGAGTTTGGCTACTTCGTTACGTGATGATGAAACTCCAAACACCAATCTGGATGAATACGATGCGCTCAATGCCGCGGATTACCTGAGCTGTTACGTGACTTTTAAGGCAATACAGTCTGCCGGGCGCTCGCCGCTGGAAGAGCGCACCGAGAACTTCGACATGTTGAGCGTCTATCAGGCTTTTGCGTTACTGAACTATGCTTTTTTCACAACGCCGCTGGTGCGAGAAGATATCAACCCTGAATTTTCAACGGCACAAATCACAATTGCCAAGACCCTGTTTGCAGGTTTGCCGGATGCTGAGCTGATTGAAATCATTGAATCAGGCTTTAATAAATTTCAGCTCATTGCCGAAGCTGAAGTTGAACATTGGGTAGAGTTCAGAGAGAACCTCGACAAAGTGGTGATTGCGTTTGTGATTGCAGGTACAGATGATGACAGCCCGCACGATATTGAGGAAATACTACCGATTTTCGGTCAGTTATTAAGTCAGTTCTGCGAAGCGTTTGAGAGCGCTTAATTTGTTCTAATTAGCTTTAAAGCTGTTCTGAGTCTGACTTTTGCAGCACCTGATTCTGGTAGGACTATGAAATCAGTGCTGCGGTTGTTCGTTAATCTTTGAACTCACTATTTTTCCTTCCAGAGTCTGGTGAATTTGCTCCATTAAAAAGCTTGCAGATTCCCGCCCAAGTTTTGATTCCCGCATCGCCATATGCCAGCTTGAAATTGACTGTCTCAGGTTATCTTCATTATCGCAGGCTTCAATCTTGGCTTTGATGCCTCGCCCCATGATGCCAAGGTAGTCATCAGCTGCTTCAATTAATATCGCTTTTACAGCAGCCAGTTTTACCGGGCAGATAGGTTCAGCAGTATCATGTGTATCTAAAAATGAGAGTGTGGCGGGAAAAGTGGGTGTGTGCTGAGGTTGCAGCTGGTTTTGTTGATATTCAACAGGCAGGTAGATATAGCCTTCAGACTCCAGCTTTTTAATCGTATCTATTAGCAGATCTTTTTTAAAAAACTTTTCCAGATCATCTAATTTTCGAACGCCGTTAACAAGTAGTAATACTTGCCGTTCACGTACGCCTAGCGTGCGTTTGTCAGTAATAAACTCATTAAAACCAAGCGCAGATTTTTCATATACCATGATGGTCATCTCATGTGAGCTCAACTATTTTTAAAAAGTTTTGTGTGAGCGTTACGGGATGGATACTACTTAATCAATATGAATTTACCGTGAAGTTATTATGGAAAATTGATGACGGAATTGTGAAAATGCCTGTTTAGGGATGGCAGCAGCTATTGATAATCGCCATCTACATAGTACCAGTGATTCTCAATGCGTTTGAAGCGGCTGGTTTCGTGCAGCCTTTCAGCTTTTCCACCCGGATTGTCAGCAGGTTTGTAGCGCGCTACAAATTCGACGATTGCATGCTCTGCATCAATATTTTGATGACGTTTGATTTGTAACCCCAGCCATATCGTTGCATTTTCGCCGCTCAAGTTCAGGCTTTGTGGCCTTGTATCAGCGTGCCAGCTTTGCAGAAGGTAGTTGATTAATGCCGGGTTTTGGTCCGCAAGTGAGTAAGCACTATAACGTGAGCGCATCAGGGCTTCGGCAGTTGGGGCAGGTGTGCCTAGATGGTAAACCTCGCAGCATTTGCTGTAAGGTTTACCGCTTTCGCAGGGGCATAACATCATGAGTTTTTGATGAGAATTAGGCGATCTCGCGTGTCTCTTTAAACTCAATATCCGGATAACGTTCCTGCGCCATTTGCAGGTTTACGCGATTTGGCGCCAGATACACATAATCATCCGCGCCATCCAACGCTACGTTAAATCCATATTTGTCGGCAATCGCTTTGAGGTCCGCATCTTTACCGTGCAGCCAGCGTGCGGTGTAGCAGTCGTATGGCTCAAATACCATATCCACGCCGTATTCATGTTCCAGGCGGTGTGCTACAACTTCAAATTGCAGCATACCTACCGCGCCTAAAATCAGGTCGTTTGACAACAAAGGACGGAACAGCTGCGCCGCACCTTCTTCAGCCAACTGTTTGAGGCCGATTTGCAGTTGCTTCATCTTCATTGGATTTTTAATGCGCGCACGGCGGAAAAACTCCGGCGCAAATGAAGGAATGCCGGTAAATTTGAGGTTTTCACCTTCGGTAAACGTGTCGCCCAGTTTTACCGTGCCGTGGTTAGGAATGCCGATAATGTCACCTGAATAGGCCTCATCCATCGTAGTACGGTCCTGTGCCATGAAGGTAATTGCATTGTTGATACTCAGCGTTTTGCCGCTGGCAACCTGCTTGATTTTCATACCGCGTTCAAAGCGGCCGGAACATACGCGTAAGAATGCGATACGGTCACGGTGCTTCGGATCCATATTCGCCTGAATTTTGAACACAAAACCTGAAAACTTGCCTTCATCTGCAGATACTGCGCGGCTTGCCGTGTTACGTGCCTGCGGTGGCGGTGACAGTTCAACAACTGCATCCAATAATGACTGCACACCAAAGTTGTTGATGGCAGAACCGAAGAATACCGGCGTCTGCTTGCCGCTCAAATAGCGCTCTTTATCAAAGGTATGCGATGCGCCACGCACCAGCTCAATGTCCAGACGCAGATCCTCCACCTGATGACCTAGCACTTCATCCAGCCGTGGATTATCCAGACCTTTGATGACTTCTGAGGTACCTTTTTCCGCACGTGGATCAAAGAATGAAATCTCATCGTTATATAAATGGTAAACACCGCGGAAAGTCTTGCCCATGCCGATAGGCCAGGTGATTGGGGCACACTCCATGCCAAGCGTGGTTTCAATCTCGTCCAGCAACTCAATTGGCGCACGGCTTTCACGGTCAAGTTTATTGATGAACGTGATGATAGGTGTATCGCGCATGCGGCACACATTCAGCAGTTTAATGGTCTGCGCTTCGACGCCGTTTACCGAGTCAATTACCATGACTGCAGAATCCACCGCAGTGAGCGTTCTGTAAGTATCTTCAGAAAAGTCATCGTGGCCCGGCGTGTCAAGCAAGTTGATCATGTGCTCACGATACGGAAACTGCATCACAGAAGACGTAACCGAAATGCCGCGCTGCTTCTCCAACTCCATCCAGTCTGACGTAGCATGGCGCGCTGCCTTACGGCCACGTACTTCACCGGCAACTTGAATTGCGCCGCCGAACCACAACAGTTTTTCAGTCAGCGTGGTTTTACCCGCATCCGGGTGCGAAATAATGGCAAAGGTGCGGCGGCGGGAGATTTCTTCTTGCAGTGACATGGGTAATTAATGATGCTAAAAATACAAAGGTGGCATTTTACCTTAAATACGCACGTCATCGTTATTGCCATCTTTGACTTAGTTGGATTAGATAGTAGTTAAATGAGGTTAGCTGATAATTAATCAATAAGTTATCAGTACATGTATTGATATGGAAGTTACTGCATATATATATATATATATATATATGCAGTTTTATTAGCTGGTAATTTTACCGTTACAAAATAATTACAATTTCATATTGAATGTGATACATTCTTAATATATGGGAATATTTTACATATTTATCTGTGGGTTGTAACTTTATGGGGTGTTTAAGATGAGCGTGCTTTTCATGCGTTGCAACAATAAATCCATTAACTGTAATTCTTTAAAATTTACAGGAGGTATGTGAAATGACTGCTACAAAAAATACTACCAATCAGCATAACTACCAATTACCAGATGGAAATACCATTGTTCGGCTGCAAGATGTTGGTGCTGATGAACAGGAAAAGCTCATGGGGCAGGTTTTCGAATTGCTTGAAGAAAACTACCCGGGATTTGCAAAATCTGAAAACAAAGATGTATGGCTGAGCCGACTGTATGAAGATGGAAAAGCCGGAACCAATACGATGGTTTCTGCCGTGTTGGATAAGGAGGGTAAGGTAGTCGGCGCAACTGCTATGGATCGTTATGACGAGAAAATTGGCGGCGGTAGTGTTCTCATGTCTTATTCATTAGGACATAAGCCGACAGCAGAGCATCCTAATCCAGATTATCTAGCCATACTTCATGCTTCTAAAGCGGATGCATTGGCTAATATCCATGACTTGCAGAAAAGTGGAGTTAACATTCCGGCTGTTTTCCAAGAGCATATTGTTGGTAAAGATTCTCATGCGCAAAAGATAGAGGCCGGTTATGCATTGGGACAGGTGCCATTTACCGGATCACCAACATCGTTAGTTTCTCAAGATGATAAATATAAAATCATGGTTTTTACTGCAGAAGGCCCGGCAAATGCCTCACCTGCAATGATTGAGAAAATGAAGGAGGGCGCAACAAAAGCCAATCTTTTCCTTGCCGATATTACGCCGAGTGACCCAAGCAAACCTTTAGCTGAAACACTAAGGCAGTTCGCTGCTGGCTATGCCCAGAACAATAGTTATTTTAAAGACCATCCCGAGCAAGATCCGGGTTATCAGTCATTGATGAATATTGCTGATAAGCTTCCGCAGCAGGCAACATACAGGCAAGCTTATGACGCAGCAGCCGTGGGTGCCGCACAATATATGAAATTAGACCCGGGAATGGCTCCACCGACAATGACTAAAGAGCAAATTGCTGAGTTTGCCAGCAGGTCTGATGCGCAAAAAGAGGCAGCATTATTAGCCGTTTCAAAAGATCATGAATTAGCTCATGCATATGGCAAGGGCGAAAAACTTCCTAGCCTAGATGCTGCATACAATGCAAAAAATATTTTTGAAGAAAAATTGAATGCTGCTGGTGCCAACCCCGTGCTTATTAAAGCCCAGCTCAGTAATTTTGATGCCATGATGATAGCTAATATAGAAAGAGGAAATCTCGATAATATTGCAGCTGCTACTAAACATGGCCACGTTCTACCAGAAAGGCAAGAGTTGACAGCTGAAGCGCAGCTTGAGATGGCACGATAGAAAGCTGTATAGCAGCGTGGAAAAGAGAGGCAATTACGATATTCAGCTAGCTTACACTACTGAAGAGGTTGCTCCTTTTGATAGTTAGTAGCTTTATAGGTAACGCCGAAAGGTCAGCGCAGCGTGCATTTTTCAGAGCCGTAATTACCGCCTTTAAACTCAGGTTCATAGTAGTACTTGCTGAATGACCATTTGCCTGCTTTGTTCTTTTTAAAATTGGCAATACCGGTGCCGTAATCTTTAGTGCTTTGGTCGGCCAAGGCGAAATGCATTGCTACATTGGTACCGTGAGCGGCAGCCTGGCCTGAGTAAGTGCCATAGCTTGGCACTTCCAGCTTGAATGTATAGGCACCGTAATTGTTCAGGCTTTGTGATGGCACAAGTTGAAGTGTTACCGTGCCAGTGTATTTTCCCTCGTGGCTGTCATCACCTGTACAGTCGTAAACGCCGCTGAAATCTTGTCCAGTGAATGCTGGTTTTGCGTTAGTGATAGGACTAATAACTAAAAGACATAGGCTAATGAGAAGTTTATGCAATTCTGAAGTTTCCTGTGATTAATGATCAAAATTATCAGCGTTTACTTGCCAGTACCATAACACCTGCCGCGACCATTGCTATGCCGATCCACTCCCTTAGTGTTGGCCGTTCGCCAAGAAAGGCGAATGCAAATATGGCAACTAGTACTAGACTAAGTTTATCTACTGGTGCCACTTTCGAGGCTTCACCAATTTGCAGTGCTCGAAAATAGCATATCCATGAAGCGCCGGTAGCCAAAGCAGACAATCCCAGAAATAGCCATGTTTTTGCAGTCATGCTGAATGGATTGCTCCATTTGCCGGTAAACCAGACAAAGAACACTAGAATAATGCTTATGATGAACGTGCGGATGAGTGTGGCGAAGTCGGAATTAACTCCCTGAATGCCGATTTTGGCAAAAATAGCTGTCAGTGCCGCAAATACGGCAGACATTATTGCCCAGTAAAACCAGCTGTTAGAGGTTGTCATTATTAAAACATCTTTAGAAATAGCCAGCTTTGCACTGGCTATGGGTTTTATTAAAAGCTGCCTCAGCAGTTATTTCACAACCTCTTTTAGTTGCTCCAGAATCGCTGGGTTATCTAGCGTTGAGATGTCAGATGTAATCTCTTCACCTTTTGCTAAGGTACGTAACAGCCTGCGCATGATTTTGCCGGAACGGGTTTTAGGCAGGTTGTCACCAAAGCGGATTTCATCCGGCTTGGCGATAGGGCCAATTTCCTTGCCCACCCAGTCGCGTAGCTGTGCCACGATTTTCTTGGCTTCCTCACCTTCCGGGCGTGGGCCTTTGAGCACCACATAAGCTACAACAGATTCACCTTTTACATCATGTGGTTTGCCGACTACAGCGGCTTCAGCCACTAATGGGTTGGCAACCAGTGCAGATTCAATTTCCATGGTGCCCAAGCGGTGACCGGATACGTTGAGTACGTCATCGATACGACCCATGATCGTGAAGTTACCGGTCACAGCATCGCGCACTGCGCCATCGCCTGCAAGGTAGGTTTTTCCGCCCAGGTCTACCGGGTAATAGCTGGCTTTGTAACGCTCTGGGTCATTGTAAATAGTGCGAATCATGGATGGCCATGGTTTTTTAATGACCAGTAAGCCACCGATACCCCAAGGTACGTCTTTGCCGGTTTCGTCCACCACATCAATATCAATGCCGGGGAAGGGCAGTGTGCATGAACCGGGAATCAGCGGTGTTACACCCGGTAACGGGGTAATCACATGGCCGCCGGTTTCGGTTTGCCAGAAGGTGTCGGCAATCGGGCAGCGGCTGCCGCCTACATTCTCGTAATACCACATCCATGCTTCCGGATTGATCGGTTCACCAACAGAGCCCAGCAAGCGCAAGCTTGAGAGGTCGTAATTTCTAGGATGTACTTCCGGGTGCGTTTCCGAAGCTTTGATTAGTGAACGAATCGCAGTTGGCGCCGTATAGAAAATAGATACTTTGTGTTTGGCTATCATCTCCCAGAAGCGGCCAGCATTCGGGTAGGTAGGTATACCCTCAAATACGACTTGTGTCGCGCCCATTGCCAGTGGACCATAAGCCACATAGCTATGACCGGTAATCCAGCCCACGTCTGCGGTACACCAGAAAACGTCATTGTCTTTTATGTCAAAAGTCCAGCGCATGGTGTTCATGGCATGCAGCAGGTAACCTGCGGAGCTGTGTTGTACGCCTTTAGGTTTGCCGGTAGAGCCAGAAGTATAAAGCAGAAATAACGGGTGCTCTGCGTTTACCATGACTGGTTCGCAGGTGTCTGCGGTGTCGGCAATTAAATCATGCCACCAGATGTTATTGCTGTTCCATTCGATTTCCTGACCGGTTTTTTTCAGTACGATCACTTTCTCGATAGTATCGCAGCCGCCCATGGCGATGCCTTCATCTACTGCAGCTTTCAGCGGCATGGTTTTACCGCCGCGGAACTGACCGTCAGATGTAATCACTGCGCGGGCACCGGCGTCGATAATGCGTTCGTTCAGGCTTTTAGCTGAGAAACCGCCAAATACAACAGAGTGGATGAGGCCGATACGTGCACAGGCTTGCATCGCCACCACGGCTTCAACGCCCATCGGCAGGTAGATGACAACGCGGTCACCTACGTTTAAATTCAGTTTTTTCAGGCCATTCGCAAACTGACAAACCTGATGATAAAGCTCTTTATAAGTAACGTTTTTGGAGCTGCCGTCATCGGCTTCAAAAATAATCGCCACTTTGTTGGGAATGGTATTGAGGTGTTTATCAAGACAGTTGGCAGAAACGTTAAGCTCGCCATCTTCAAACCACTTGTAAAACGGTGCATTGTCTTCATTCAGTGTTTTTGTGAAAGGTTTGTGCCAAATCAATAATTCACGCGCAAGTTTGGCCCAGAATCCCTCATAGTCGGCAGTAGCTTCGGCACATAGCGCATTATATGCAGCCATGCCGGAGACGTTAGCCGATTTTACAAAATCTGCACTTGGTTCAAAAACCCGGTTTTCATGAAGAACTGACTCAATTGACATGCTTAAAACCCCTCTAAATACAATTACACATTTATAATCAAAGCTGCAGATTTGCGAAAAATAGAATGTTACATATTTGTAACGTACATAATATTACCTGAAAAAAACTATGCTAACACACGATAATTTATTCTCTGACAACCGCATCCCATCTAATGATGAGGCTCATGTGCTGCATGCAGTTTCCTGCAGTCCGTTTTTAGCAAGAATGTTGGGGAATGATGCCTTGTTGCTGCAGGATTTGTTAGATAACTTATACATAAGCTATAAGATAGAAGACATGCAAAAATTTTTGGCGGCACAGAATATTTTTGATGAGTCCAGTCTTAAACGCGCACTAAGATTGTTACGTAAGCAGGTAATGGCACGCATGATTGCGCGGGATTTAAACAGTCTGGCTGATCTGCACGAAGTCATGCAAACCACCTCGCAGCTGGCAGAGTGTGCGATCAATACCGCAATATATTATCTCAATACATGGCTGGCAGAGACTTATGGCCAGCCGATGAGCGCTAAAGGTGAGCCGCAGAGTTTGATTGTTATCGGCATGGGCAAGCTAGGCGGTGGCGAGCTAAATGTATCATCGGATATTGACCTGATCTTTGCCTATGATGCTGAAGGTGAAACTTTAGGTGCAAAATCTATTAGTAATCAGGATTTTTTCACGCGCCTGGCCAAAAAATTGATTGCCGCCATTGATGAAATTACTGAAGACGGCTTTGTGTTCCGTGTCGATATGCGCTTGCGGCCCTTCGGCTCAGAAGGTGCGCTCGTGAGCAGCCTGGATGCGCTGGAAGATTACTACCAGAATAATGGGCGTGAGTGGGAGCGTTATGCGTGGATTAAAGGCCGCGAGGTGACGGGTGGCAATCACGTGTCACGCCTGCTCAAACCCTTTGTGTTTCGTAAATATCTCGATTTTGGCGCATTTACCAGTATGCGCGATTTGAAAATTCAGATTCAGCGTGATGTGAACAGCAAAGGCTTGCATGACAACATCAAGCTTGGTCGCGGCGGCATACGTGAGATTGAGTTTATTGCGCAGGTATTCCAGCTCATACGTGGCGGCCAGGATGTAAGTCTGCAGATTAAACCTACGTTATCCGTACTGGCGTTGCTGCAAAACAAAGGTCTGCTACCAGAAAAAACTGTGGCGGAACTTAGCGAAGCTTATGTGTTTCTGCGCAATCTGGAGCATCGCTTGATGTATCTGGAAGATATGCAGACGCAGGAACTGCCAAAATCGGATGAAGCCAAGGCACGTATCGCCAAGGCGATGAATTTTGAGAAAAAAGAAAATTATGGCTGGCCAGAATTTCTGGCGCAATTGGATGCTTATCGCAGGCAGGTACAACAGCATTTTGATGAGACTTTTGAAGAGGATGCTACTGATAAAGACGCTCTTGAATTAGAAAAATCGATCTGGAATGGTGCGCTGGCAGAGCTTGAGGCTGTTGGAGCGTTGCAGAAAATTGGCTTTATTGAGGCAGAAGAGACATTGCGTCGCCTGAATACTTTGCATCAGGGCAGTCGTTATCTACAATTGCCTGAATTAAGCCGCCAGCGTTTTGATGCGGTCATGCCGCACGTAATCTCGCAATCAGCCAAAATGCCGAATGCGGATATTACCCTGACGCGAGTCATTGATCTGCTGGAAAGCATCTGCCGCCGTGCCAGTTATCTGGCGTTATTGGCTGAGCACGCGCAGGCGATGCAGTTACTGGTCAAGCTTTGTAGCAGCAGCCCATGGCTGGTTAATTATCTGGCACAGCACCCGATTTTGCTCGATGAGCTGCTGGATACCCGTACCTTATATGCGGTGCCTGATTTTGCAGCTCTGCGCTTGGAGTTACTTGGCCGTTTGGCAGAAGCAGAAGGCGATATTGAGCGGCAAATGGATATCATGCGCCACTTCAAACATGCCAACGTATTCCGTTTTGCAGTGCAGGATATTAACGGCGAGTTGGCTTTGGAAACCTTGTCTGATTACCTGAGCGATCTGGCCTGCCTGATACTCAATGTGGCGCTGGAAACGATTTGGCCGAATGTGCGCGGTAAACATCGTGACATACCGAAGTTCGCGGTGATTGGCTATGGCAAGCTGGGCGGTAAAGAGCTGGGCTATGCCTCTGACTTGGATATTATTTTTCTGTACGATGATGAAGCGCCTGAAGCAGGCGAGGTTTACGCACGTTTCGCACAGCGTATCAATAACTGGTTCAACAGCCTAACCTCTGCCGGGCTGCTATATGAAACCGATTTGCAACTGCGTCCGGATGGTAACAGCGGCCTGCTAGTGAGTAGTGTTGCAGCATTCAGGGAATACCAGCTGCATAAAGCCTGGCTGTGGGAGCATCAGGCAATTACGCGGGCACGTTTTGTGGCTGGAGACGCGGATATTGGCCGAGCGTTTGACCAGATTCGTGCCGAAGTCATGATGGCGCCGCGTGATCAGGTGAAACTGAAAGCAGAAGTGATAGCTATGCGTGAAAAGATGCGTAATGCGCAGCATCTGAAAGATGGTATTTTTGATTTAAAACAGAGCGTGGGCGGTATTATCGATGTGGAATTTTTAGTGCAGTATCTGGTGTTGCTGCATGCCCCGCATCATTCTGAACTTACGGGGAATATAGGTAATATCGGTCTGTTAAGGTTGATGAGTCAGCTCAATATTATTGACGCTGATCTGGCAGAAAGCGTAGCTGCGGCTTATCGTGAATATCGTCATACCCAGCATATGCTCAAACTGCAGGGCGCAGCACAGTTAACGGTTGATCTGCCAGTCATCTCACATCATGTAGAAAACGTGACGGTATTGTGGAATCAGGTGTTTGCTTAATTTATAGACCCATGACTTTGCTTGGAGACTTGCCAAGTTAAGTAGGGTGGGCAGATCCTGCCCACGCGGATACTCAGAGCACGTGGGCAACGAGTTGCCCACCCTACGATGTTTATTAAATCGTCATTGCGAGCAAAGCGTGGCAATCCAGTGCTTTGTTCTAAAAAGAAATTCTGGATTGCCGCGCTTTGCTCGCAATGACGGCTTTATAAATAAATTAACGTTTCTTAGCTGGCAATCAGTTCAGGCATGCCATGTATAGACCTTGCGCGATTACAATCCTCACTGCCGGCTTCAAACTCACGGCAGGTGCTGGAGCGCTGTTCGTAGATGCCGCAACTCACCTGTTTTCCCACTTCCCCTGTTAATGCCACGCAATGCACGGGCTTCTGCCCGGTGCCTTTCATGCAGACATGATGCGGGCTGATGGCTGTGGTGAACTCAATGGGTACTGTGCCCTGATTATGGGCGCTTGTTTCTCCCCAGTAAAACGAGACACGGAAAGAAGCACAGCAGGCCCCGCACTTTACACATTCTTGGGACATATTAACGATTTAAACCTTTAAAATTTATAGGTGTTACAGCGCACGCAAGCAGATTCGGCAAATGATTTTCTCGATTATTAAATGACTAAGCACCCCACCTTAATGCAGCAGTATGCACCGGACTATCCCAATGTTGTTTGAGTTCGTCGTCAAGCAGACACAGGGTAACAGAAGTGCCTGCCATATCAAGTGCTGTGGTGTAATTGCCCACCAGTGAGCGTGAAATTTTGATACCGTGCTCATTGAATAATCTGGCTGCAGTATTGTAAATCAGGTAAAGCTCCATTAATGGCGTAGCGCCAAAGCCGTTAATCAGTAACAGCGCTTCGCTGCCTGCAGCGGGTTTCAGTGCATCCAGAATTGCATTCACAACATCGGTCACAATCGCATCCGCTTCACGCATGGTTTCACGTCTGCGGCCGGGTTCACCGTGAATGCCTACGCCCATTTCAAGTTCAGTATCATCAATATCAAAAGTAGGGCGACCGGCAGCGGGTACCGTACAACTGGTGAGCGCTACGCCCATGCTGGCGGTGCGGCTGTTGACTTTTTCACCCAGTGCTTTGCACGCTTGCAGGTCAGCCCCGGTTTCAGCCAGGCTGCCTACACACTTTTCTACAATCACGGTGCCGGCAACACCGCGGCGGCCAGTGGTATAGGTACTGTTGATCACGGCGCAGTCGTCACTGGTGAGAACAGTCGCTGATTCAAATGGTAGCATTTCAGCCGCCATTTCAAAGTTCATGACATCGCCGGCATAATTTTTAACAATAAATAAAATGCCTTTGTCGGCGTGTACTGCTTCTGCCGCAGCCAGCATCTGGTCAGGTGTCGGCGAGGTGAATACATGACCGGGACAGGCTGCATCGAGCATGCCGTAACCGATATAGCCGGCGTGCAATGGCTCATGCCCGGAGCCGCCGCCTGAAATTATGGCGACCTTGTTGGCAGTTTTATGTTTGCGGGTGAGATAGTTCGGGTCTAGATTAAGGCTCACTAAATCATGATGTGCAAGGGCAAAACCGCTTAAGCTTTCGGTGAGGATGTCGTCTGTTTTGTTGATGAATTTTTTCATGATGAGCCTTTCTTATTGTATTAAATTACAAACAGCCTCTATCATCAGCTGGCAGCTCTTGGCGCCGGGGTCAATATGCCCGATGGCGCGTTCACCCAAGCCTGCTGCGCGACCTTTAGTCGCAATCAAGTTTTTGGTTGAAAGCATACCCTGTTCGGCAGTTTGTTTGAGTGCGAGGCTGATTTCTTTAGCGCTGGCGTTTTGTGCTGCCATTACGGTAAATTGATTCGCTACCGGGATGAGTACATCCAGCATGGTTTTTTCACCCAAGTCAGCCTTGCCGCGCTGGCGTATCATATCGACGCCGGAGGCGAATGCGCTGGCATAGGTTGTTATGGATGTGCCACCTTTTTCTTTGATGACTTTTGCCATGCCCATGAAAAAACTTGCAAGCAAAGGCCCCGAAGCGCCGCCGATAGTGCTCAGCAGCTTCATGCCGATTTTGTTGAGTGCGGCATCGGGTGTCAGTGCGGCTAACTCAGGCTGCATTTCTACAATCACCTGCGCGCCGCGCTTCATGTTGATGTAGTGATCACCATCGCCGATGGCACGGTCTAACGATTCCAGCTCGGATTCGTGCTGCAGGATTGCATTCTGGATGGCGCTAGCGGCAGTTAGGATAAATGAGGAATTCATATCATGAATAACACTATGTTGATTATTGATTAAAGTTGTTAAACTCTACACACATCACATTTTGATTTCAACTTATGGGCACTTCTATAAACTACATTCTTTGGGCGCATTGCTGCGTTGCGCGGTACTCGCAACCTCGCTGTATACTACATACTATCTCGGATTCTCCGTTCCGTGCGCCTTGCACTGCATCCCAAATAACGCATTTATAGAAGCGCCCTTATGAGTTTACGTTTCCGCTTAAATCTGCTGATTACTTTGCTTTCACTGGCTTTTATACTGGTGGTTGGCAGTATTCTGGTGAATGATACCCGTGTATCGATTCGCGAGCGCGTAGAAGCAGCGAGCCGTGTGACAGTACAGTTGCTGGATACGGTAATTATCAGTTCGGCATTAAACCCGGAAATGGGGCCTACGCATATTGTTCTGCAGAGTTTTTTAGGGTCTTTGGGTTACGTGCGCAGCAGTCATATAGAGCTTTATGATTATGAAGGGCGTGAGATTTATAGTTCACCGGAATCAACTTTTAAAAGCGATGTGGTGCCTCCGGAGTGGTTTGTCAAACTGGTGCAGCCCAAGGTGGAAACAGTACAGCGTAAGATACGCTATGGCACCTTGGTTATTAGCTCAAGCTCCGCCGGTTCTATCCGTGAAGCTTGGTCCGGGTTTCGTCAGCTCATGTTGGTCGGGCTGGGGTTCTTTATATTGCTTAATATCATGGTGTACTTGTTGCTTAGCCATTCGCTCAGGCCGATCAACCGGATTCTGGCCGCAATTAGCAGTATTGAGCAAGGTGATCTGACAACGCGCTTGCCTAAGCTTGGATTGCCGGAATTTGACCGCATCGGCCATAGCCTTAATCGCATGGCAGAATCGCTGACAGCAGAGCGCCAGCTGGAAGAGAATCGTCAACTGACTTTCCTGATTCAAAAACATATTGAAGAAGAACGCAGAAGCCTGGCGCGTGAGTTGCATGATGAGCTTGGTCAGTATGTAACTGCTATTAAGACTTTTGCGGTAGGCATAGCAAACAAAGCTAAAGCTAATAGTACAACTGCGGGTATGCCTGAGATTGCATCTAGCGCTCAGATTATCGTATCTGCAGCAAACCAGATATATGACGGTATGCACAATATTGTGCGCCAATTGCGGCCTGGCTCAATGGATAATCTTGGTCTGGCTGAGACGCTGAAAGATGCCGTATCTAATTATCAGGCGCAAAATCCTGACATTAAAATTCAATTGTATTTATCGCCGAATCTGGAATCAGGAAACTTACAGAGTCTGGGTGAAACCGTCAGCATTAATCTTTACCGGATTGTGCAGGAGTCGCTTAATAACGCATTCAAATACGCGCAGGCCACAAAAATTGATATTCGGCTTACAAAATCTGCAGCTGGGGAGTTGCAACTGAGTATAGAGGATAACGGTATTGGCATGAACGTAGACGCCGTTGATCAGACTACACATTTTGGTTTGCTGGGTATGCGTGAACGTGTGCAGGCCTTGAATGGAACTTTTAATATCATTGCCGCACCTAATCGAGGTACCAAAATTAATATCACTGTGCCAAACAGTAATCCGAACCAATAGAATTTCAAAGATATAACTAAAAAAAGAAAAGAGTGCGCAATATGAGCCAGATTAACGTGATGCTAGTGGATGACCATGCAGTAGTGCGTATGGGATTCAAAATGTTGCTGGAGTCTGACACTGATATCAAAGTGGTCGCTGAAGCAGAAAGCGGTGAGCAATCGATTCAGCGTTATGTCGAGCATAAACCTGATGTGGTGGTGATGGACATTACCATGCCCGGTATTGGCGGTTTAGAGGCAATAGAACGTATTCTGGCCAAGGATAATACAGCGAAGATTCTCGTACTGTCAGCACATGAAGATTCGGTACACCCGAAGCGTGTTTTAAATGCAGGGGCTATGGGTTACTTAACCAAGCGCAGCGCAGCCGAAGAGCTGATCAAAGCGATTCGTACTGTAGCTTCCGGCAAGAAGTATCTTGAAGCAAGTGTTGCGCAGCAAATGGCGATTCAGCAGCTTTCCGGTGATCAGAACCCGGTGGATGTTCTGTCACCGCGCGAATTTGAAGTGTTCATGGCACTGGCTAAAGGTAAAACCACGAATGAAATTGCTGAAACGCTATTTCTGAGCCCGCGCACTGTGGGTACACATTTATACAATATCAAGCAGAAGCTGAACGCTAACAATTCAGCTGAAATCGCACTGATTGCGATGCGCAGCGGCTTACTGGATGCCTAAGTCTTTAATAGTTAGCGTTTAGTTATAGCATGTTAAGCGCTTCATGTGGTCGCTTGTAGATATTCTAAAAGCCGATGCATGTAGGCAAATGCCGCCAGCCATGCCCATAAGCTAGCTTAAGTATCTAGTTTAGTGCGTAGCGGGCAATACTTAATTCGCCATTATTAGGCAACTCGACTAATGCTTTGCTGCCACTACGCATTTTTCCGATATCTGGTGGAATCAGGAACAGGATGGGTTCGGAGTTGTTGCTGATTTTGAAATCATCGGCAGCGCCTATTGCGACATGCCATGATGGCCATTCTTCTTTAGGTGGAATGAGCTGAGAGCCTTGTAATCTCGATTTTTCAAGCAGCTTTTGTTTTTCATCACCGATTAGCAGGCTCCACACTTCTACATTTACCAACCTGCTAGCTTGTAATGTATGAGATGTTGAATCAGTCTGCGCGAGTGTCTGCGGAAGTGTTTCTATTTGCGGCTGGATAACTTCAAAGCCAGAGCGTAAAAAAGCGATCTGATAATCATCGAGTTCTGCATTTTTTGTTACCAGATATTGAGCTGCATGTTTTTCTTTGCGTTCATGCGCGTCAACTGCAGCAGCAGTAACTTTGTCGGCACCATGCATGAACAACGATCTCGCCAGCTGCTGCGTGACCGTGCCACCAAAGCAGCCTGTTAATAATAGCGCTGCCAGTATCATTAGCGCTATGTATTTAAGCCTGTGATTTAATCGCGATAGCTTCATCAATTTTAGAGATAAATAAAACTTTATCGGAGTTACGTTTTTAACGCGGGAGGGTTAGATTACTGCTGAATAAAATAATTGTCCAGAGTTAATTTAAGGCTAAGTCTTTGACCCGCATAGGACTTTTGCTAATGATCTGATAGTTACTTAGCATCTGCTTGTGCGGGTTGCGAACTGCGGATGCTAATCATGCCACTAAGGATAATGAGGCCTATTGCAAGCCAAGCGTCAAAACTTAAATGCTCATTCCACCACAATATGCCAAATAAACTGGCTAACAGAATAGTGACATAGGCGAGGCTTGCTACCACCAGCGTGTCACCAGTACGGTAGGCACGCGTCAGTGCCAGTTGTGCGATGGTGGCGGATAAACCTAAGCCGGACAGTATCAGTAAATCCTGCCAGGTAATATGCTGAAACGAGTCAAATAGCATCCATATGCCAGCGCCAATCGTGGAGACCAGCGTGAAATAAAATACGGTGCGCCAGTCTGGCTCGTTCACCTTGCCAAGTTGTTTTACGTGCACATAAGCGAGTGCAGCGCCGATGCCGGAGAGTAGGCCTAACAAACCGGCAAACCAGCTATCCTGATCAATAGTAGGCTTCAGCAATAGACTTACACCAATGAAGCCTATCACCAATGCAAGCAGCAGGATTTTTCTGGGTTTTTCATGAAGCAGAAACGGCATGAAGAGTGCCAGAAATAAAGGTGAGGTGTAGTTGAGGGTAATTGCTGTTGCTAGAGGTAGATGCGCGATAGCATAGAAAAACAGTACAAGTGCAGTAAAGCCTACCAGTCCGCGTGACATGTGCTTGCCCATATATGGGGTTGCCAGCGGTAATTTTTGCATAATTATGAACAGCCAGATGCTTAGCAAGCCGAACAGAGAGCGGTAGAACACCAGTTCTGCTGCACTGAATTTCTGCGAGCCGACTTTAACCAGCGCACCCATGATGGCAAAACCGAGTGCTGCCACCAGCATCCACAGACTGCCCAGATTGGGTAATCTAATACGTGAAACTTTAAAATCTGGAAGTTTCACTATAGATTTGGTACGAATGGTTTATTTTGGGCCTTTGGTGCTGGATCGCCACGGCCTGAGACCTTACGATGATGTCATTGCGAGCGAAGCGTGGCAATCCAGAATTGTCCATGTTGAAGCAATAAGAGATGCGGATAGTAGGCGTCAGAAGGATTTACCGTTGGTTTAGGTTTAGGTGTTGCTGTAACTGCGAACGGTACCATTTATGGAAGTGTTCCATGCCGGTTTCCATCGGGTGCTGATATGGGCCGCGCTCATCAACACCTTGCGCATGCAAGGCACAGCGACCATCGTGCATGCGCTGGCAGATGTCGTTATCTTCTACTGCAGTTTCTTCATACGCCGCCTGTTGTGCGGCTACATATTCACGCTCGAATAGGGTGATATCTTCCGGGTAGTAGAATTCAACCACATTAGTGCATGCGTCTACACCGCGTGGAATAATGTGCGAAACCACCAATACATTCGGATACCACTCAATCATCAGGAACGGGTAATACACCATCCAGATAGCGCCGTATTTCGGCGGTTTGTCGCCCTGATAGTTGGCAACCTGCTCTTGCCATTGTTGGTAAGCAGGCGAGCCTGCGCGAGTCAGCGATTGCTTGAAGCCTACGGTTTGTACGCTGTAATCTGCGCCAAACTCCCAGTTAAGCGCGTCGCAGTTCACAAACTGATTGAGCCCAGGGTGGAAAGGGCCAACGTGATAATCTTCCAGATAAACCTCGATAAAGGTTTTCCAGTTAAAGCTGTATTCTTCTACGGCAACACGATCCAGCATGTAGCCGGTGAAATCAAAGTCCTGCTTGCAGCCGAGTTTCGACAGGGTTTGTGCAATATCGCGCTTACTGTCAAATAACAGCCCTTGCCAGTTCTGTAAGGTCTTTTTATCAAGATGCAGGCATGGGTTCTGGTTAAAATGCGGCGCGCCCAGTAGCTTGCCTTCCAGATCATAAGTCCAGCGATGCAGGGGGCATACGATGTTTTTGGTTTGCCCGTGGCCTTTTAGCATAATGGCTTGTCTGTGGCGGCATATATTGCTGATAGCGCTGATGCCATCTTTGCCATGAATAAGCGCTTTGGCTTCGCCGGTCCAGTCAAGCACATGATAGTCGCTCACATTGGGTACCATGAGCTCATGGCCCAAGTAGTGTGGCGCCTGGGTAAACATGTATTGCTGCTCGAGTGCATAAACACTCGGGTCAACATACCATGCAACAGGCAGTTGCGACTGTTCGTCTTGTTGGGAGGTCAGATTCAAAGATGCCATAATAAAATGATTGGCTAAAATGATTGGCAGTTATATTTCAAGGATCGCGATTTTTGCCCAAATTACTATTTTTATCAAGTGATTATTAAATAATTTTCAGCTTGAATTCGGTGGTAAAACTTGCCAAAAACGAGGTTTTAAGCTACTCTCATGAGAGTTTCCACTCCTTTCAAATTATAACCAAAATTGAAGCAATTCGATCATGATCATTCATGATCGATGGAATAATTTGCTTACGTTGTTTTAAAGGTTGTCTTTGCAAGCACTGTAAAAAAATAAAAATTGAATAAAAAGTCTAACAATTTAAGTATCGAGTAAAAAATGTCTGATCATTTGATGAATACCTATATGCGTCAACCTGTTACCTTTGCCAAAGGCGAGGGTGTCTGGCTGTGGGATGATAAAGGTGAAAAGTATCTGGATGCCCTGGCTGGCGTTGCAGTGAACGGCTTGGGCCATGCACATCCTAAGCTGGTAAAAGCGATTAGCGAGCAGGCTGCCCGACTGATTCATGTTTCCAATATTTATCAGATTGCCGAGCAGTCAGCTTTGGCAGATAAAGTCTGTGAAATTGCAGGGATGGATAAAGTGTTTTTCTGCAACTCTGGTTGCGAGGCTAATGAGGCTGCAATCAAACTTGCACGTCTCTATGGGCACAATAAGGGTATCGAGAATCCTGAAATTATAGTGATGGAGCAATCGTTCCACGGCCGTACACTAGCGACATTGTCAGCTACCGGTAATTACAAAGTACAGGCAGGTTTTGAGCCGCTAGTAGGCGGCTTTATCCGTGTGCCATATGATGATATTGAGGCGGTTAAACATGTCGCCGAACATCATCCTAATATTGTGGCAATTCTGGTAGAGCCGGTGCAGGGCGAGGGCGGTATCAATATTCCTAAAGAAGCCAGTGTTTACCTTGAAACGCTGCGTCAAATCGCTGATGCGCATGGCTGGCTGCTCATGCTGGACGAAGTGCAGACCGGTATCGGCCGTACCGGTACCTGGTTTGCTTTTCAGCACACCAATATCAAGCCGGATGTAATGACGCTGGCAAAAGGGCTGGGTTCAGGTGTGCCTATCGGTGCCTGTGTAGCAAGCGGTATAGCGGCTGATGTATTTACCTATGGCAAGCATGGCTCAACTTTTGGCGGCAATCCTTTGGCAACCGCTGCTGGTTTAGCGACGCTTAACATTATCGAAGAAGAAGGCATCCGCGAGAATGCCGAGAAAATAGGTAATCTGATCCGCGAAGGTTTTGCGGCTGAATTTAAAGATACTGCCGGTGTAGTGACCGTGCGTAACGCAGGCCTCATGATCGGCATTGAGCTGGATCGTCCATGCGGTGATCTGGTGAAAATGGCGTTGGTAGATAAGTTATTGATTAACGTTACTGCTGATAAAGTAGTGCGTTTACTGCCGCCACTAATCATGAATGAAACTGAAGCGAGAGAGCTGGTGAGCCGCCTTTCTGCCTTGATCAAAGCTTTTCTGGCAAAATAACAGACTTAACAATATAAACAATTTAACAACAAATTAATTAACTGAAGAAGCCCGTTTCAATAAAACTCTGGCTTCCAAACCATTATGGCAATAAAACATTTTCTGCAATTCAATGATTTAAATCGTGACGAGTTTGAGCACGTGTTTCAGCGTGCACACTGGATTAAAAATCAATTCAAGGCTTATCAGCAGTACTGGCCGCTTCAGGACCGTACGTTGGTCATGATTTTTGAAAAGGCCAGCACGCGTACACGTCTTTCATTTGAGGCGGGTATGCAGCAATTGGGCGGTTCAGCTATTTACCTGAATACGCGCGATTCACAGTTAGGTCGCGGCGAGCCGGTTGAAGATGCGGCACAGGTGATTTCACGCATGAGCGACATCGTGATGATCCGTACTTTTGAACAGGAAATCATTGAGCGCTTTGCTGCTAATTCACGTGTGCCGGTGATTAATGGTTTAACCAATGAATATCATCCGTGCCAGATCATGGCGGATATTTTTACCTATATTGAACATCGCGGTTCAATCAAAGGTAAAACCGTAGCCTGGATCGGTGACAGCAACAATGTGTGCAATACATGGCTGCAGGCTGCTGAAGTGCTGGATTTCAACGTGCATGTGTCAACGCCGCCCGGTTATGAAGTCGAGCCTGAACGTGCCAACTTGTATGGTACTGATCACTTCGAAGTATTTGCTGACCCGATGGATGCGGCAGAAGGTGCCGATCTGGTCACGACAGATGTTTGGACCAGCATGGGCTTTGAAGCCGAGAATGAAGAACGTATGCGCGACTTTGCCGATTGGCAGGTTGATGCGGACATGATGCGTGTTGCTGACAAAGATGCACTATTTATGCATTGCCTGCCGGCACACCGTGGTGAAGAAGTTTCTGCAGATGTGATTGACGGTAAACAAAGCGTAGTGTGGGATGAAGCAGAGAATCGCTTGCACACACAAAAAGCATTGATGGAATATTTGCTGTTAGGCAAAGTTTAACGAAACCGGTTTTTGTAGTCGGTGTTCGTAACGATAAGATTTAATTAGGGAAAATTAAGTAATGAGCAAAATTAATAAAGTGGTTTTAGCCTATTCTGGCGGCCTGGATACGTCAGTTATTTTGAAATGGCTGCAAGATGAGTATAAATGTGAAGTAGTAACTTATACCGCTGACCTGGGTCAGGGTGAAGAGTTGGAACCAGCGCGTGCAAAAGCCATGTCTGCCGGCGTTAAAGAGATTTTCATTGATGACGTACGTGAAGAATTCGTGCGCGACTTTGTATTCCCAATGTTCCGTGCCAATACCGTATATGAAGGCGAGTATTTGTTAGGTACTTCTATCGCCCGTCCATTGATCGCAAAACGTTTGATTGAAGTTGCGCATCAAACCAATGCTGATGCAATTTCACACGGTGCTACCGGTAAAGGTAACGACCAGGTGCGTTTTGAGCTGGGTGCTTATGCATTAAACCCGAACATTCATATCATCGCCCCATGGCGTGAATGGGATCTTTTAAGCCGTGAAAAACTCATGGCGTATGCAGAAAAGCATGGTATTCCGGTTGATATGAAGCACAAGCAAGGCGGCAGTCCATACAGTATGGATGCCAACCTGCTGCATATCTCTTACGAAGGCCGTCATCTTGAAAACCCGGCTGCAGAAGCTGAAGAGTCAATGTGGCGCTGGAGTGTAAGCCCGGAAAAAGCGCCGGATGCAGCGGAGTATCTGGATATTGAATATGTGAACGGTGACCCGGTCAGCCTGAATGGCGAAGCAATGAAGCCGCATGAGCTGCTGGCGCATCTGAACGCTATTGGCGGCAAACATGGTATCGGTCGTTTGGACCTGGTTGAGAATCGCTATGTGGGTATGAAATCACGTGGCTGCTACGAAACCCCGGGCGGCACCATTATGCTCAAAGCACACCGTGCTATCGAGTCTATTACACTGGATCGTGAAGTAGCGCATTTGAAAGATGATTTGATGCCACGTTACGCCAGCATGATCTATAACGGTTACTGGTGGAGTCCTGAGCGTATTGCCCTGCAGACATTGATTGATCATACACAAGCTTCAGTCAACGGCTGGGTACGTGTGAAGCTGTACAAAGGCAATGTGATTATCACTGGCCGTGACAGTAAAACAAATTCGTTGTTTGACCCAACCATTGCAACGTTTGAGGATGACAAAGGCGCGTATGATCAAAAAGACGCAGGCGGCTTTATCAAGCTGAATGCATTGAGAATGCGTATTGCGGCAAACCTCAGAAACAAAAAGTAAGCGTTGATTTTCAAGCGCTGATGTTTTTGGCGCGACTAATAAAAATGCACCTGATCAGGTGCATTTTTTTTGATTCAGCTAACTAGCTTTAATTTACTGCGCAGTGTTTATTTAAACTGATATCACTGCTCTAAATGACTAAATAGGCACTTGAATGTTTTATAATTGGTGCAGACATAATAATAAATAGTGAGTAATGTTTTTCATGACAAAAATAGATTCAACCCAGCACCGTACCGTAGAGATTTATGCGGATGGCGCCTGTAAAGGCAATCCTGGTCCTGGCGGCTGGGGTGCATGGATACATTATGACGGGCATGAAAAAGAGCTGTTTGGCGGTGAAATGAATACTACCAACAACCGCATGGAACTGACTGCGGTGATTCGAGCGCTGGAAGCGCTTAAAAGATCATGCCATGCCCGCGTGTTTACTGATTCAGTGTATGTGCAAAAAGGCATGTCTGAGTGGATTACGGGCTGGAAAGCACGTAACTGGCGTACCGCAGACAAAAAACCGGTAAAGAATGATGACCTGTGGCGTGAACTGGATGTGCTTGCGCAGCAGCATACTGTTGAGTGGGTTTGGGTCAAGGGACATGCCGGTAATGCCGGTAATGAACGCGCAGATATGCTGGCAAACAAAGGCGTGGAGCAGGTTATGCAAGGAGGTGCAGCATGAGGCAAATTTTTCTCGATACGGAAACCACAGGCTTGTATCACACTCAGGGGCACCGCGTGATTGAAGTGGCTGCTGTTGAAGTGGTTAATCGTCGCCTGACTAAGAACCATTTTCACTATTACCTGAATCCTGATCGCGAGATTGATCAAGGGGCGCAGGAAGTGCATGGTATTTCATTGGAGTTTTTGCAGGATAAACCGCGTTTTGCCGATATCGCCAATGATCTGATTGCTTTTATCGCTGATTCAGAGTTGATAATGCATAACGCGCCATTTGACGTAGGTTTTCTGAATAGCGAGTTTGGTTTGCTTGGGCTTAAAACCGTGGAAGCCATAACGGCAAAAGTGACCGATACACTGAAAATAGCCAAAGAGATGCGACCGGGGCAGCGTAATAATCTGGATGCGTTGTGCAGGCATTTTGGTATAGATAACTCAAGACGTACTTTACACGGTGCGTTATTGGATGCTGAGCTGTTAGCCGATGTGTATATGGCGATGACGCGTGGTCAGGAAAGCCTGATGATGACGTTAGATAAGCCGGAGCAGACTGGTATCGATGTTGTGCCAAAAGTTAATGCACCTATTCTGATTAAGCTGGCAACTGCAGATGAACAGGCCGCACATGAAGAGTATTTAGCAGGGCTTGCCAAATCAGGTAACTGTATTTGGAATAGTTAGTGGTGTTGATGTGTTTACGGTGTATACCGTTTAAGAAAGAATAAAATGAATAAGACAATTCTAGTAACAGGCGGCGCCGGTTTTATCGGCTCTAATTTCGTGCTGGCGTGGGTAAAGCAGGGTTTGGGTACTGTAGTTAATCTGGATAAGCTAACTTATGCGGGCAATCTTGATAACCTGACCTCATTGGGTCACGATGCGCACCATGTTTTTGTACATGGTGATATTGGCGACCGCCATCTGCTCGATAAACTTCTCGCACAACACAAGCCATCAGCGGTTGTGAATTTTGCGGCTGAAAGCCATGTAGACAGATCTATTCACGGCCCTGAAGATTTTATTCAAACTAATGTGGTGGGTACGTTTCATCTGCTCGAAGCAGTGCGTGGCTATTGGGCTGGCCTGGATACAGAACATAAGAAAAACTTCCGTTTTCTGCATGTGTCGACCGATGAAGTCTATGGCTCATTAGGCAAAAACGACGCTGCATTTACTGAAACTACCCCGTATGCGCCTAACAGCCCATATTCCGCCTCTAAAGCGGCATCTGACCATTTGGTACGTGCTTATCACCATACCTACGGCTTGCCGACACTGACCACCAATTGCTCAAACAATTATGGGCCGCATCATTTCCCGGAAAAACTAATTCCATTGGTGATACACAATGCATTAACCGGCAAGCCATTACCGATTTACGGCAACGGTCAGCAGATTCGTGACTGGCTGTATGTGGAAGATCACTGTGCAGCGATTCGTCGTGTGCTGGAGGCTGGCAGGGTAGGTGAGGTTTATAATGTAGGCGGCTGGAACGAAAAGCCTAATATCGAAGTAGTGCGTACACTGTGCAGAATGCTGGATAAGAAAAAACCGCGTGCAGACGGCCATTCGTATGCAGAACAGATCACATATGTGGAAGATAGATTAGGCCATGACCAGCGTTATGCGATTGATGCCAGCAAAATTTCCAATGAGTTAGGCTGGAAACCGGTTGAAACTTTTGACACCGGTATTGAGAAAACCGTGGATTGGTTCCTGCAGAATCAGGATTGGGTGAATAATGTCACCAGCGGTGAGTATCGTAATTGGGTAGAGACACATTATGCAGAGCGTGGCGAGGAGATGGCTTGAGACCTTTGCAAAAGCATTTCTTGCAACACATCACTGCGTTGCACGGTGCTCATAACCTCGCTGTATTAATACATACTATCTCGGCTATTGCGCTCCGTGCGCCTTTAGCGTTAAGCCGAGCTGCTTCAGCAGCCGTATTAACGGGTATGCCCTTTACGGGTAATGCTGTATTTACAATAAACACTTTTGCAAAGGCCTCAGTATGAAAGGCATTATCTTAGCCGGTGGCTCCGGCACACGTCTGCATCCGGTAACGCAGGTAGTTTCTAAACAGTTGCTGCCGGTTTACGATAAACCCATGATTTATTATCCACTGACCACTTTAATGTTGGCAGGTATCCGTGACATTCTGGTGATTTCTACCCCGGAAGACACGCCGCGTTTTCAGCAGTTGTTGGGTGACGGCAGTCAATGGGGCGTGTCGATTCAATACGCAGTGCAACCGTCACCTGATGGTCTTGCGCAGGCGTTTATTATCGGCAAAGACTTTATTGGCCAGGATAGCTGCGCGCTGGTGCTGGGGGATAATATTTTTTATGGCCATGAACTGGCGGTAATGACGCAGGAAGCTGCCAAGCTTAAGCAAGGTGCTAGCGTATTTGCATATCCGGTTAGTGACCCGGAGCGTTATGGTGTGGTTGAGTTTAATTCGCAGGGTCAGGCTGTGAGTCTGGAAGAAAAGCCCGCAGTACCTAAATCCAGGTACGCGGTGACCGGTTTATATTTCTACGATAACCGCGTAGTGGATATCGCTGCACAGTTAAAACCTTCACCGCGCGGTGAACTGGAAATTACCGATGTGAACCGCATCTATCTGCAAAACGGTGATTTACAGGTGAAAGTGATGGGTCGTGGTATTGCCTGGCTGGATACCGGTACGCATGACTCCTTGCTGGAAGCTTCAATGTTTATCCAAACTATCGAGAAGCGTCAGGGCTTGAAAATTGCGTGTCCGGAAGAAGTAGCTTATCGTATGCGTTATATTGATGCTGATGCATTGGATGCGCTGGCGAATAAATATATTAAAAATGGTTATGGCCAGTATCTGAAACTGGTATTAAGCGAGCAGGTGTACTGATGCAAGTCGTTCAAACAGCAATTCCGGAAGTATTGATTTTAGAGCCGCAAGTGTACGGTGATGAACGCGGTTTCTTTTTTGAGAGTTTTAATCAGCAGAAATTCGAGTCGCTCACCGGCGTTAAAGCGGATTTCGTTCAGGATAATCACTCCAGATCAGCCGTGAACGTATTACGCGGCCTGCATTACCAGATTCAGCAGCCACAGGGCAAGCTGGTGCGGGTAGTTGCCGGTGAAGTGTTTGATGTGGCGGTTGACCTGCGCCGCGAGTCTGCAAGCTTTGGCAAATGGGTAGGCGTGATGCTTTCTGCCGAGAATAAGCGCCAGCTCTGGGTTCCACCTGGCTTCGCACATGGTTTTCTGGTACTTAAAGAAGGTACGGAGTTTTTATATAAGACCACAGATTACTATGCACCGCAGCATGAGCGCTGTATCCGTTGGGATGACCCTGAAATCGCTATTGAATGGCCGCTGGCAGGTGAGCCAGCACTGTCGGCTAAAGACCAATTAGGTCTGGATTTTTCTGCAGCCGATGTTTTTGAAGAGTAAACCTAGTGTATAAAAAAATATTACTAACCGGTGTTAATGGACAGGTTGGCCATGCCTTACAAAAGGCTTTTTTAAAAGAAGCTTCTTTTGCAGGCATTGTTATAGGTTTAGATCGTAGCCAGCTGGATTTGACCGATCAGGGTGCAATTCGCCGTGCCGTGCAGACGATACAGCCGGATTTGATCATTAATCCGGCCGCGTATACGGCAGTAGACAAGGCTGAGTCAGAACCTGAGTTGGCTTATGCAATTAATGCAACAGCTCCGCAAGTGCTGGCAGAAGAGTCGGCTAAAGTCGGTGCCAGGTTAATTCATTTCTCTACAGATTATGTGTATGCAGGCACTAAGCATGGTACTTATGTTGAAGAGGATGCAACGCAACCTTTAAGCGTGTATGGCAAAAGCAAACTTGCGGGTGAGGATGCAATCAGGTCAGTCGGGCTACAGCACCTGATTTTTCGCACCTCCTGGGTGTATGGCGCTTACGGCAAGAACTTCTTGAATACAATTTTACGTTTAGCGGCCGAACGCGATGAGCTGAGAATTGTAGCGGATCAGTTTGGCGCGCCTACCAGCAGTACCAGTATTGCTAATGCGGTTTTATCTGTGATCGGGCATTGGCAGCATGCGCTTACCGGAACCTATCATCTGGCGAATGCCGGGCAGACGTCATGGCACGGTTTTGCAATGGCGATTGTAGAAGAATACAACCGTATTCAAATGGCCCACGGCCTGCCGTTACTTAAAGTAAGCCCGGAAAATATACAGGCAATCAGTACGCAGGAATACCCAACACCTGCGGTACGTCCGGCTAACTCATGCCTGGACTGCACCAAGCTGGCCAAGGATTTTTCAGTAACATTGCCAGATTGGCATGTCGCTTTGATTGCTGAGTTACAAGCCATCACTTAGATGACTTAGTCTGAAAGCTAGCCTAGTGCGTCAGCCCAGCTATTAGGCGTTTCATACAGGCGCACCTTTTCCAGCTTTAAGTGGTTGCCATAAGTGTCATGGTATTTGGATTTGAGTATCCTGAATGCCTCAAGCGCCATGTTCTCTGCCGTAGGCACTGTGGGGAACACGACTGTTTTGTGATCTGGCAGCGAGTTTAAAAAGTTCAGTACTTCAGTATCGTGCTGGTATACCAGAAACGCATGATCCCACACGTTCACTACAGATTCCTTGGCAATCGCTTTGACATCGGAGAAGTCCATCACCATGCCATTTTCGGAGGCGTTTTCCTGCTTGATGATATCACCGGACAAGGTGATTTCGAGCACGTAACGATGGCCGTGCAGGTTTCTGCATTGGCTTTTATGATTAGGAATGCGATGTCCGGAGTCAAACTCAAGGCGGGTAGTAATTTGCATGAATACGGTCACTTAAAAAATGCTTAATTTATAAAGTGAACATTATACGCTGACTAGCGTGACTTTTTTATTGAGCGCTAATAGAGCATATTTTGAATGGAGCATTGTAAATATGAGTGGTTTAATTTCCTGGTATGTTAAATAAAATCAGAAGATTTTTTTATAAAGACTTTAGTTTTTAAACGACAATATTAGCGATAAATCTGGCTGCTATTTTGAGTAATGACTTATTTATTTAGCATTATTTATTCGGAATGGAGCTAATGTTTACTTCCTCCAAAGAGTAGCTATACTGTAGATATGTGGTTGATAAAAATTAGACTTATGAATCGCCACTAGTTTACTAGACACCTTAGAGCCGTAATAATGGCAACTTAAAAAGGTGTGTAAAATGAGTGCGAAACGTTATCCAGAAGAATTCAAATTAGCAGCAGTACGTCAAATCACAGAAGGTGGGTATGCAGTATCCGATGTGGCAAGACGACTTGATGTAACAGCAGATAGTCTTTATGCATGGGTCAAGAAATATGGACCAGATGCTGCGGCCTATCAAACCAAAAATGCAGAGCAAGCTGAGTTAACTCAACTGCGCAAAGAGCTAAAGCGCGTCACAGAAGAACGTGATCTGCTAAAAAAAGCCGCGGCATACTTCGCAAAACAGTCCGAGTAAGATATGCCTTCATTAAAGACCATCAGGACTGTTGGCCGACCAGATGGCTGTGCCAGATGCTAGAAGTCCATCCTAGCGGATTCTATGCATGGCTAAAGCAGCCAAATTCCATACGCTATAAAAATGATCAGCGCCAAACAGGATTGATTAAGCAATGTTGGCTGGAATCCGGTGGTGTTTATGGCTATCGTAAAGTGCATAGCGACATGCGTGCATTGGGTGAGTGGATTGGCATCAATCGTGTCTATCGCTTGATGCACGCTCATGGATTAAAAGCACAGGTAGGTTACCGTAAGCCAAGGCATTACGGTGGCAAACCTTACTTAACCAGCCCCAACACATTAAATAGGCAGTTCAACCCAATACATCCGGACCAGTCATGGGTGACAGACATTACCTATATCCGCACCCATGAGGGCTGGTTATATCTTGCAGTGGTGATGGATTTATTCTCCAGGCGCATTGTGGGCTGGTCTATGCAGTCAAGGATTACTAAAGAACTGGTGTTGGATGCGTTGCTGATGGCTGTATGGCGCAGGAAACCAAAAAACAAGGTATTGATACATTCTGATCAAGGTAGCCAATACACCAGTGAGGATTGGGATGTATTTTTAAAAGCACACAACTTGGAATCGAGCATGAGCAGACGCGGCAACTGCCACGACAATGCTGTGGCTGAAAGCTTCTTTCAACTTCTTAAACGGGAAAGGATTAAACGAAAAATATACAACCATCGCGATGAAGCAAGGCAGGATATCTTTGACTACATTGAGTTGTTCTACAACTCAAAACGACGTCACAATTCCAATAACTTGTTATCTCCGATAGACTACGAAAATCAATTCAGAAAAACGGCTGACTAGTGTCTATAAGGTTGGTGGCGATTCATTATCCATAATTATGACCAATTCAAACACCTTTAATTTCCACTCAATTAAAACCCGTGTGACACTGTTCACTGTGGGAATCTTTGTTATTGGGGTTTGGATACTGTATTTTTTAATCAGTCAGCAATTGCATGAAGGTATGCAAAGGCAATTAGCAGATCAACAAACCTCAATCGCAGCAATTCTTGCAACACAGGTCAACGAAGAGCTACGAGAGCGTCTGGATGTATTAGAAAAAGTTGCGGAAAAAATAGCGCCAATATCGTCAAAAGACCATAAGCGATTACAAGCTATATTGGATGAGCAACTGGTTATCCAAAGAAACTTCAATGCCGGTGCTTTTATTGTTGGTGCCGATGGTGTGGCAAGTGCGTCCATACCTTCTTCAATCAAAAGGGTTGGCGTTAGTTACATGGAGCGGGACTATGTGTTGGCTGCGCTCAAACAAGGTGAGTCAACGATTACCAGACCTATCATTGGTAAAGTGCTAGGAACGCCTCTTTTTAATGTGGTAGTACCGGTTCGCGATTCCCAAGGTAAAGTAGTTGCAGCATTAGTGGGCGTGACTGATCTGGGAAAACCTAATTTTTTAGATAAACTATTCCAGAATGATTATAGCAAAACCGGCTATTTCTTACTTGAAGACGCAAAAAGCAGGTTAATTATCACCGGCACTGACAAGCGCCGCATCATGCAATCACTACCAGCACCTGGCGTTAATAAACTGATTGATCGCCATGTTAATGGCTTCGATGATACTGACATTACCGTCAGCCCTCTCGGGGTGAAGGTACTTGCCTCAGCCAGACGCGTTCACATTGCAGATTGGTTTATTGTTGTAGCATTGCCGGTTAAAGAGGCTTTTGCGCCAATTGAAGATGTTAAGCAACATATTATGCTCTTTGCAACATTAATGACATTGGTTGCGGGTGGCTTAATATGGTGGATGTTAAAACGTGAACTGGTACCTATGTTTACTGCAGTAAAACAACTTGCTGCTTTATCTAAAGCTGGAGGAAGTCACCTGCCATTGCCTACAGGTGCTAATAACGAAATTGGCGAGCTAATTAGCGGCTTTAATAACTTACTAGATGTGCTTGGAAGAAAGAATGCGCAACTTCATACCCTGCTGCAAACCATTCCTGATCTTATCTGGCTGAAAGACGTTAAAGGTGTTTATATGTCCTGCAACTCGGCATTCGAACGATTTTATGGTGCGAAAGAAGCAGATATTATTGGCAAGGCGGATTATGACTTCGTAGATAAGCAACAAGCTGATTCATTCCGGCAGAACGATCATAGAGCGATGATGGCGAATAAAGCAGTATCTAACGAAGAATGGATTACTTTTGCCGATGGAGGTTATCGAGGCTTATTCGAAGCCGTCAAAGTGCCTTTAAAAGATGCTAATGGACAAATAATCGGCGTGCTCGGTATCTCTCGTGACATTACTGAACGCAAGGCAACCGAACTTAAGCTACGCATGTTATCTACGGCTATTGAACAAAGTCCTACATCTGTTGCAATTACGGATATTGCAGCTCAAATCGAATACATCAATACAGCTTTTACCAAGGAGGCCGGTTATACGCTGGATGAGGTGCTAGGGAAAAATCCACGCGTATTGCAATCCGGGATGACTGATAGCAAGGTTTATGATGACATGTGGTCAAAGCTTACTAAAGGCGAAAGTTGGCAAGGTGAGTTTGTGAATAAGCGGAAAAATGGTGAGATATTTTATGAAGAAGCTTATATTTCTCCAATTCAGGATGGTGATGGAAAAGTAAGTCACTATGTAGCAGTGAAACTGGATGTCACCTCACGAAAACAGGCAGAACGGGCACTGCGTGAATCCAATAAAAAAATGGATTCTTTGCTGCAATCTTTAGCGGAAGGTGCTTACGGGGTCGATACTCATGGTAACTGTACTTTTGTAAATAATTCATTTCTGAAAATTCTAGGTTATGAAACTGAAGAAGAGGTTGTAGGGAAGCATATTCACGAACTCATTCACCACTCGCATGCAGATGGTACTCACTACCCAGCTAGCGAATGTCGAATATATGCAGCTTACAGAAATAATTTAGAAGTCCACTGTGCGGATGAAGTATTCTGGCATAAAAGCGGTTATGCAATTCAAGTTGAATATTGGTCACAGCCCATTGTGGTTGATGGGATGGTTATTGGTGCAATTGCAACGTTTTTCGATATTACAGAGCGTAAGAAAATGGAGCAGCAGATACGTCATCTTGCGCTTCATGATGTCCTTACCAACCTGCCTAATCGTCGTCTATTGATTGAACGGATAAGCCAGGCACAATTATCCAGCAAACGGAGCCTTCGGTATGGTGCATTAATGTTCATGGATCTGGACAATTTTAAACCACTGAATGACGCACATGGACATGAAGCAGGTGACAAGTTATTAATTGAGGTTGCAAATCGTTTGCAGAAATGTGTGCGAGAAATGGATACGGTAGCGCGCATTGGCGGTGATGAGTTTGTAGTGATGCTGGCCGAACTTGATACGGATGAGTCGGTATCAAGGCAGCAGGCTGAAAAAATATCTGAAAAAATTCGCTCCGTTTTATCTGAGCCTTATTTGATCAATATTACTAATAATGAAGGTGTTAATGTCACTGTAGAGCACTATTGTACTGCGAGTATAGGTGTCGTGTTGTTTAAGGGAATGACGCCAAGCAAAGAAGAAATTATTAAGCTGGCAGATGATGGGATGTATCAGGCTAAAAGTGCTGGTCGAAACAAGGTGATTTTTTACGAGCAATAGACAGGCGGCTGATTCTGAAAGCTGGCTACTCTTGCGGAGCGCGTTGAGCGCTCTTTTTTGTTAGTGCTATAGACTAAAGTAATAGCGCTTCAACGTGACTGCATGCGGCGTCAGCCAAGGCGCCAAGGTGATAGCCACCTTCCAGTGACGATATGACACGGCCTTGGGCATGTTGAGCCGCCACTTTTTTAATGAATCCAGTCATCCACGCGTAGTCTGCATCTAATAATCGCATATCAGCCAGCGGATCATCCGCGTGGGCGTCAAAACCTGCAGAGATGTAAATAATTTCCGGCTTGAACTGATTCAAAGCAGGTAAAAACTCTTGTTCAAACACCTGCTGAAATTTTTTGCCATCAGATTTTGCCGGTAGCGGAATGTTGAGCATGCGATCACTGCGCGTATCGGCGCCGCGATGCGGATAGAACGGATGCTGAAAGGTCGAGCACATCATCACGCGCGGGTCGTTCTTGAAAATATCTTCGGTACCGTCGCCGTGATGTACGTCAAAATCGATAATCGCTGCGCGTTTGATGCCATACTTTTCAAAAGAATGTGCCACGCCTACCGCAACATGGTTGAAAATACAGAATCCGGCGCTGTTGGCGCGTCCGGCATGATGCCCGGGTGGTCTGATGCAGCAAAAAGCATTGTCTGCCAGGTTACGCATGACGAGGTCAGTGGCAAACACCACTGCGCCACTGGCATGTAGTGCCGCTGACAGACTCATAGGTCCCATTGCAGTATCTGCATCCAGTCTGACTAAACCTGCTTTAGGGGACAATGCACGTATCTTCTGTACATACTCACTACTATGAACGCGCTGCAGTTCGCGATCTGTGGCTGGCAGCGCTTCGTAAATATCGAGTTTCTGGTAAATGCCGTTTTTGATCAGGGCATTTTTGATTGCGCTAATGCGGGCAGGCGATTCAGGATGGCTGCCATCCATGATATGCAGCAAAGTATCCGGATGTGAGATAAATGCGGTTTTCATGGCTGCTAATGTGAAATTTCAGTACGCAGCATTTTGTAGATCGCCAACCTTTCCGTTGATATCTTATTGGCAGTGGCCGCTTCGCTAATAGCACAGTCAGGTTCCTGCAAATGTTTGCAGTTATTAAAGCGGCACTTGCCCAGAAAAGGTCTGAATTCGATAAATGCATGTTCGAGTTCATCGGTGCTCAGGTGATGCAGGCCGAACTCCTGCAGGCCCGGCGAGTCGATCAGAATGCTGTTTGCATCGAGATGATATAAATGTGCAGCAGTCGTCGTATGTTTGCCGCTGTCGAGTACTTTGCTGACTTCCTGTGTGCGTACAGCTTCATTTGGCAGCAGTGCGTTAATCATCGTCGATTTGCCCATACCGGACTGACCTACCAGTATGCTGACCTCACCTTGTAAAAAAGGTGTTAGCGTAGAAATATCTTCTTTAGCGGATAGCGGTAATACCTGATAGCCCAGTTTGGTGTAAAGCTCTAGTTTCTGTTTTGCATTATCGTTATCGGCTAAATCACATTTGTTCAGCACGATTAATGCTTTGATTCCGGCAGCTTCTGCTGCAATCAGGCAGCGGTTAAGCAGTGCTTCATAAAAACTCGGTTGCGTGGCGAGTACGATGATGATCTGCGTTACATTGGCTGCCAGCGTTTTGCTTTTAAAAGCATTGCTGCGGTAAAGCAGGGTTGTACGTGGCACGATGTTTTCGATAACGCCTTCGCGCTTGTCTGTGAGCTTGACTGTGACATGGTCTCCACAGGCAACATCGGTTTTTTTGCCGCGCGTTACGCAACTGATGCGGTGCATAGTTTCAGCGAGTTCAACTTTATAGCGTTTGCCATAAGCTGCGACTACTGTACCTTGCAAGTCGCCTTGCGTTTGCGTGTTGTCTGGTGATTGCACTAATTTATTATTTTTAATTTTATTATTCTTAACTATTCAGTAAATTTGTAGTAAGTCTGGTTGAGATATTTTGCAACATTAAGCTCTTCATCCTCAAACCATTTTAAGTCGAGCATGGTATTGCAGTTACGAATTTGTGCTACCAGGCCTTTTGCGGATTTAACCTTGCGGTAATCACGCGTGTAAATTGCAGAGCCATCACCGCCGAAGCTTGAGGCATGGCAGCTGATACAGTTTTTTCAACCAGTGCTTTACCGGCGCTCGCGTCGGCAGCCTTGAAAGGCTCTGCCAGCGCGTAGCTGTTTGCCAGTAACAAACCTGTGATTAAGCATAGAGTTTTCATATCCAACGCCTTTAAAACAGTGTATTAACTAGTATACGCCGCTAATTTTGAAATTCGTATACTTGCTGGCGGATGAGAGTCATAAAATGCAGAATGCAGCGGATCCGGCGTCAATGTAGATGCATTGTCACGATATAGTTTGACTAAAGCTTCTACCAGATATTTAGCATTGGCATGTTTTGCTGCGTAATCATCTGCTTCAAATTCATTTTTGCGTGAGTAACTCGCCATAAGCGGGCGCAGCAGGAATAAGAATACCGGTGATACTAACAAAAATAGCAATAAAGCCATATAGTTACTTGCCTGCTCAATACCCAGGCCTGCATAGAACCAGTCCTGATTCATGAGCCAGCCCAACAGTGCCAGACCTACAAAACTTACAAAAAACATCAGCGCGATGCGTTTGATGACATGGTGATGACGGAAGTGGCCGAGTTCGTGCGCGAGCACTGCTTCAATTTCATCGGCATTCAATCTTTCCAGCAGCGTATCAAAAAACACTACACGTTTGGATGAGCCAAATCCAGTGAAGTAGGCATTACCGTGGCTGCTGCGTGCTGAGCCATCCATCACAAACAGACCTTGTGATTTAAAGCCGCACTTTGTGAGCAGCGTTTCAATTCTTTGTTTCAGCTCTGCATCTGCTAATGGTGTGAATTTATTGAAGAAAGGCGCAATAAAAGTCGGGTAAACCGCGAGCATCAGCAGGTTGAATGCGCTCCATACAATCCATAGATACAACCACCAGTAAGCGCCGGCACCCTGCATCAGCCATAATGCTGCGAACAGGATAGGCGCACCGAGTAGCACGCCTACAATCGTATGTTTAAGCATGTCACTGAAAAACATGCTGCGTGTCATTTTATTAAAGCCGAACTTTTCATCTACGGTGAAGGTTTTGTAATAATCAAAAGGAATGTCGATCAGGCTGCTGACTATCATGGCACTACATATCACCAGTGCACCGCGTGCAATTTCGTTAGCTGGCAACAGGTTACGCCAAATTTCATCAATCAACTGCAGGCCGCCGCCTATGGTGAGTAAAGCTAGCAGTGCTGCCTGCGCAGTCGCTTCAATAATCACCAACTTTGTTTTTGCGTTGGAGTAATCAGCGGCTTTCTGATGGGCGTCCAGTGAAATGCTGCTGCTGAATGCTGCCGGAACTTCATTGCGGTGGGATTGCACATGGGCAATATGGCGATTTCCCAGCCAGATGCGAATGCCGGTAGTCACTACCAGTAAGGTTACAAAAGTAAAAGTAAGTGTATATGCCATCATTAATCTAGTTAGTTAAAATTGATTTCAGTTAATATTATGTATTGTGAAGCATTTTAGATACGATGGTTCACGCAGTTTGCTTTATAACGCTAATTTTAATGGAAATCATGATGACAGCAGCAACCAACGGAACGAATCAGAATAATTTAATTTGGCTGGATATGGAAATGAGTGGTTTATTACCTGATTCAGACCGTATTTTAGAACTAGCCGCAGTGGTCACTGATGCTGAACTCAATGTACTGGGGGAATCGCCGGTTTTTGTGGTACATCAGAGCGATGCCGTGTTAGATGGCATGGATGCCTGGAACAAGGGCGCGCATGGCCGTTCTGGCTTGATTGAAAAAGTAAAAGCTTCGACATTGACTGAGGATGAAGCATCAGCGCAGATGATCGAATTCTTAAAGCAGTTTGTGCCTAGCGGCAAGTCACCGATGTGCGGCAATTCTATCTGTCAGGATAGGCGCTTCATGGCACGTTATATGCCACAGCTGGAAAGTTATTTTCATTATCGCAATCTGGATGTCAGCGTGTTTAAGGAACTGGCACGCCGCTGGAAGCCGGAAATTTACTCAGGATTCAAAAAAGCGAGCAAACATGAAGCGCTGGCCGATATTTATGAATCCATCGATGAGCTTAAATATTATCGCGAACACTTTATCGTTAAATAGTATTTTTAAATAAAATAGCGTAAAGGCTAAAAAAAGAGGGCGTCCATGTCAGTAGACGCCCAAAGGGAGAAAAGCAATAATTTGGAGAAGCACTAGGCTTAAGTTTATTAAAGCATTAACTATGCCAAGCGACACCTTCCTAATATTGTTTGTCTCCCTGTTTTCTTAGCGGCACGCATTACTGTGGTGATTTAGACTAGCCCTTCATACACAGCCAGATATTCCTGAGCGCTTTTATCCCAGCTTAAATTCTGCGACATGCCGGTTTTTTGAATCTGTAACCAGGTATTTTTATCATTCCGGTACATGTCTACAGCGCGCCTGATACAGGCCATCAGGCCATCGGCACTCGCTTCGACCATCACAAAACCGTTAGCAGTGTTGTTGGTAATGTGCGCTTGATTGCTATCGACGACTGAGTCAGCCAAGCCACCGGTAGCATTGACGATAGGTGGTGTTCCGTAAGCCAGTCCGTAAAGCTGATTGAGGCCGCAAGGTTCAAAGCGTGAAGGCATGATGAACATATCACAGCCAGCCATGATCTGATGCGATAACGGCTCGTTATAACCTATGGTGACGCTGGCACGTCCCGGGTTCTGAATCGCTATATTCTGAAACAATGCTTCGAGGCCCAATTCGCCGCCACCAAGCAATGCAAACTGACAACCCTGATCTATTAAAGTCTGTAAATGCGGTATCAGCATATCGAGACCTTTCTGGTGTGTTAGCCGGCTTACTACGCCCAGCAATGGTGCATCTGCATCAACATTGAGCCCAAGGCTCTGTTGCAATGCCGCCTTAACCTCTTGCTTGCCACTCAGATTCTGACTGCTGTAATTTTTGATCAAGTATTTGTCGTGTTCAGGATTCCACTCTTCTGTGTCGATGCCATTGAGAATACCTTTTATCTCATCACTACGTTGCGATAAAAGCCCTTCAAGGCCAAAGCCAAAAGCTGCCGTCTGTATCTCTACAGCGTAGCGTGGGCTCACTGTGGTGATAGCATCTGCATAAAAAATACCGGCTTTCAGAAACGATAGCTGGCCGTGATATTCGAATCCTTCGATAGAGAAGCCTGCACTGGGTAAACCAAGTGATACTACCCAGTTTGGAGCGTAGCTTCCTTGAAAGGCCATATTGTGCAGGCTGATAATGGATTTTGCACGGCTATGTTCGGTTAGCTTCATGTAAGTTGGCGCCAAACCTGTCTGCCAGTCGTTGCAATGTACAATATCCGGATGCCAGTTTGTAATAGGGGAATGTTCGCTAGCAAGAATAGACGCAATCTTTGACAGTACGCCAAAACGCACGGGGTTGTCCTGCCATTCCAGTCCATTAGGATCTGCATATGGGCCACCATTGCGTTCGTATAGAGCCGCTGACTTAATGACAATGACTTTTACGTTGGTTTCTTTTATGGTACCAAGTAAAAGTTCTGCATGGTCGATATGCGGCAAATGATGCAGTGCGCCAATAGGCTTCAGGTCGATCAACTGATTTAAGACAGCTGGATAGCCAGGCATTAATATGCGGATATCAACGCCTAACCTCTGCAATGCATTAGGCAGTGAACCGCTGACATCAGCCAAGCCCCCGGTTTTAATCAGAGGAAAAACTTCTGAACTGACAAATAATACTTTCATTGGCATGATTTTCTCGCTAAAGTTCTGTGAAGACTGTAAAACACACGGTTGGCGTCTGTAATTCTACTACACGAACATAATGGTGCGGCTATAAGATGAATCCAGTGATAAATTTTACAAACATGCTGGCAATTGGTGCTGGTGCGGCGTTTGGTGCCTGGTCCAGATGGGGGCTTGGTTTGGTCTTGAACGCGATATTGCCTAACTTTCCTCTGGGTACATTGCTTGCCAACTTAATTGGTGGCTTGCTGATGGGTGTGGCAATGGGGCTGATTGGTGTCGGTAGCCTGGATAGTGCCAGTCTGCGTCTGTTTGTTACCACCGGGTTTTTAGGCGGCCTGACAACATTCTCGGCATTTACCGGTGAAAGCCTGTCTCTGCTGCATAAGCAGGAGTACGTGCTGGCGATGCTGCATACCTGCAGCCATGTGTTTGGTGCGCTACTGATGGCAGCAGCAGGCGTGGCTTTTATTCAGTATTTAAAACATTAAATTTCATATTCAGGAATTTTATTGCGACTCTTTAGTCTAGTATTTTATGCAATAAAATTTTAGTGAGTGATTATGAATGGATTTGAAAAAGTATTAAATGTGGGTCAAAAGATCGTGTTATCAACTATTTTATTAACGGTGACGCATATGGCAAATGCCGCGTGTTCGGAGCTTTACAATCATCAGTTTACGACGCTGCAGGGCAGTAAAATCAACCTTTGTGACTATCAGGATAAGCCGATTTTAGTAGTGAATACAGCAAGTAAATGTGGTTTTACACCACAGTTTGAGTCGCTGGAAGGGCTTTACAGTAAGTATAAAGACAAGGGCTTGCTGGTGATTGGTTTTCCATCCAACGACTTCAGGCAAGAGCTCAGTGATGACAAACAAATCGGTGATTTCTGTAAACAGACTTATGCAGTCAAGTTTCCGATGATTACTAAAACTTCTGTTAGCGGTGCCAATGCAAATCCTTTTTATAAACAGCTTGCAGCTAAAACCGGCCAGGCGCCTAGCTGGAATTTCTTTAAATATGTCATTTTGCCCGGCGGTAAAGAAGTTTATGCTTACACCAGCGATGTAAAACCTGATGCTGCTGAGATTATGGGTAAAATAAAACCGGTTTTGAAGTAGATATATTCAGGATTTTGAACATAAAAAAAGGAACTCAAGGTTCCTTTTTTTATTTATGTTCTCTGATCAGGCTTAGTTCAGGCAGTGCCGTTTGGTTTTTTGCTTGGATGTCGGATTTTTTCGATGATGATTGCAGAAAGCTCTTCAACTGAACGGCTGGTTGAATCTGCCCATGTAATGCCAGCGTTGCGCATCAGGTTTTCAGCAGTAGCGATTTCTTTGCGGCAGTTATCCAGAGAAGCGTAAAAGCTGCCTGATCTACGTTCATTGCGCACTGCATGCAGACGTTCTGGTTTAATGGTTAAACCGAATATTTTATCTAAGTGCTTGTTTAACACTTCCGGTAAATGACCACGCTCAAAGTCTTCCGGTATCAGCGGATAGTTAGCAGCCTTAACGCCGAATTGCATCGCCAGGTAAACACTGGTTGGCGTCTTACCGCAACGGGAAACGCCAATTAGGATTACTTCTGCTTGTTCCAGGCCGTTGTTAGTCATGCCATCGTCGTGGTTCAGTGTAAAATTCACAGCTTCCATACGATCGTTATAACTGCTGCCCATCACACTGTGCGCAATACCTGCACCGGTCAGTGGTGGCTGCTCGAGTTCAACACCAAGCGGATCAATAAACGTAGTGAACAGGTCGATAAAGTAAGCATTAGATTGCTTGATCATGTTACGCAGGTTTAAATCACCTAATGACATAATCACAACCGGACGACCGCCGTCTGTTTTTTCAGCGCGCGCTATTGCATCCTGCGCCAGTTTAATTTTTTCTGGCGTATTGGTGAATGGCAGACGCTCCTGGGTAAAGTGCGTATTTGGAAAGTGTTCCAGCAATTTACCCAAAGAACCTGCTGTAATACCAGTGCCGTCAGAAATAAAGAACGCGGTACGGTTTATCATGCTCTGCTATCCAGTCTTGTGTTGTCCAAGTGATGCAACGGTTGTGCGATGCAAAGACTATTTCTTAGTCAGTCTCTGCCATGTAGCAACCACTGTGTCTGGATTGAGTGATACTGATTGAATACCTTCGGCAACCAGCCATTCAGCAAAGTCTTCATGGTCTGATGGACCTTGACCGCAGATACCCACATATTTACCAAGACGATTACAGGTGCTGATTGCCATTCTGAGCAATACTTTTACTGCATCGTTACGCTCATCAAAGCCATCAGCCAGAATACCTGAGTCACGATCCATACCCAATGTTAACTGAGTCAGGTCGTTAGAGCCGATAGAGAAGCCATCGAAGTATTCGAGGAACTGTTCAGCCAGTAATGCATTAGATGGAATCTCGCACATCATGATCAAGCGCAAGTCATTTTCACCGCGTTTGAGGCCGTTAGCCGCCATGATCTCAGTCACCGCTTTAGCTTCATCCAAAGTACGCACGAAAGGCAGCATTAACTCAACGTTAACCAAGCCCATTTCATCGCGTACTTTTTTCATGGCTGCACACTCCATTGCAAAACACTCTTTAAAGTCTTCTGCCATATAACGCGCTGCACCACGGAAACCGATCATCGGGTTTTCTTCATCTGGCTCATAGATCTCGCCGCCAACCAGTTTTTTGTACTCGTTAGATTTGAAGTCTGAAGTGCGCACGATGACTGGTTTTGGATAGAACGCGGCAGCAATCGTAGCAACACCTTCAGCTACTTTATCAATGTAGAACTGTTTTGGTGAAGCATAACCGCGAGCACGGTTTTTTACGATAGTTTGCACTGCCGATGGCATTGCATCTACATTCAAGATCGCTTTCGGGTGAATACCAACCATGTTGTTGATCACGAATTCCAGACGTGCCAAGCCAACACCATCATTCGGGATTTGCGCAAAACTGAACGCCATATCCGGGTTGCCTACGTTCATCATGATTTTGCATGGCGGTTTGCTCAAGGCAGCTGTGGCCTGAGTGTTTACATCATATTCAATCGCGCCGTGGTAAACAAAGCCTGATTCACCTTCAGCACAGGATACAGTAACAATTTCGCCCTCACGCAATACATCAGTTGCATTGACTGCACCTACAATTGCCGGGATCCCTAATTCACGCGCGATAATCGCTGCATGGCAGGTACGGCCGCCACGGTTAGTCACCAGAGCACTAGCGCGCTTCATGACCGGTTCCCAGTTAGGGTCTGTCATGTCGGCTACGAGAACGTCGCCTGGCTGTACCAGGTGCATGTCTGCTGGATCCAATACGATACGCACCGGGCCCACGCCAACTTTTTGCGTTACCGCACGACCAACCACTAATGGTTTTTCGCTGTGTTTATTGAGTTTAAATGTTTCAGTTATATTGTTTGCTGCTTGTTGTGACTTAACAGTTTCCGGGCGTGCCTGCAGAATGTACAGTTTATTATCAATACCGTTCTTGCCCCACTCGATATCCATTGGACAGCCGTAATGGGCTTCAATTTGCATTGCATAACGTGCTAACTCTAAAACATCTGCGTCTGACAGTGAGTAACGGTCACTCTCTACTGGGTCGACATCGACGGTTTGCGTACTTTTACCTGCGCGCGTTGCATCACTGAATATCATTTTAATCAGTTTTGAACCCATAGTGCGGCGCACGATTGAAGGCTTGCCTTGTGCCAGTGTCGGTTTGTGCACGTAGAACTCGTCCGGGTTCACTGCGCCTTGCACTACAGTTTCACCTAAGCCGTATGATGAAGTGATAAACACCACATCTTTAAAACCAGATTCAGTATCGATTGTGAACATGACGCCAGCACAGCCGATATCACTACGGACCATTTGCTGAACACCAGCTGAAAGTGCTACATCAGCGTGTACAAAGCCTTTATGTACACGGTATGAAATTGCGCGGTCGTTATAAAGAGATGCGAACACTTCTTTGATCGCGTGCAGAATGTTGTCTAAACCATGAATATTCAGGAAAGATTCCTGTTGGCCGGCAAACGAAGCGTCTGGTAAATCTTCAGCAGTTGCTGATGAGCGCACTGCGAATGTTGCATCTTTACCTGATTTAGCAATCAGAATCTCGTAGTTTTCTTTAATCGCTTTATCCAGAGCGGCTGGAAACGGTGCTTCCATAATCCATTCGCGAACTTTTTTACCGCAAATGGCTAATGCTTGTGTGTCATCTATGTTTAAGTTATCTAACTCAGCATTGATTTTGTCATCAAGACCATTTTGGGCCAGAAATTCACGGTATGCATCTGCTGTTGTCGCAAACCCTGTTGGGACGCGCACGCCTTTTGCGGACAATTGTGAAATCATTTCGCCTAAGGAAGCATTTTTACCTCCGACTGAAGGTACATCTATATTGCGTAGGTTTTCAAATGGAATAACGTGGGCTGACATGATAGTTCCTTAGATGTTCAAACAAGTAATTTATTAATTTTTTCAGTCCGCTTTTGGCCAACATATTGCAGTAGATATGTGAAATATGCGTTTGGAAAAGGGTGATTAAATAGTTAGTTATTATTAGTTAGGTCTTATTTTGCCTAATTATGCGGAGGTTGTCACCTGATAATGCTTAGATTAAATAAATCTTTTAAGTAAACGTTGAAAATCGATTAAATTATTCTTTTGCCATCATGCTTGCGATATATGAAAATAACTGACTGTCAGCTAAAATATAGTTGCATAACAGGAAACAACACTTACAATGATGCAACAATTAACCATGCAACACTTCAAATTTTATAATATGCCTGTCTGGCCACTTCGGCAATTGGAAAAACATGACTGCTAGCATACACGTTCGCTGCAGCGGGCGTCTACACATGGGTTTTTTCGATCTGCATGGCGGGCTGGGACGAAAATTCGGCAGCATAGGTTTAAGTTTGGCAGAACCAGCCCTGATTGTTGAAGCGCATGCTTCTGAACACCTTAATGTTACAGGTGACGTTTCGGTGCCAGGCACTGTACTTGCAAAAGCCTCTGCCATTGCGCAGCAGTTAGTAACAAAGCTGAATTTGCATGGGGCGCTTGACCTTCATATAAGTGAGCACATACCTGAACATGCCGGATTAGGCTCGGGTACACAGATTGCGCTCGCGGTAGGTTCGGCCATCAGCAATTTATATCAGCTTGATTTAAGTGCAAGGAAAATTGCGGAGCTGTCCGGGCGCGGCAGGCGCTCCGGTATTGGCATTGCCGCGTTTGATCATGGTGGGTTGTTAATTGATGGCGGGCGTGGTATTGCGGCTGATACTAATGCGGTGCCTCCTTTACTGGCGCGATATCACTTTCCGGAAGCGTGGACGATATTACTGATTTTTGATGCGACACAGCCAGGTATTCATGGCGAGCAGGAGAGGTTGGGTTTTAATCAGCTACCGGTTTTCTCTGAGAATCTGGCGGCGCATTTATGCCGACATGTATTGATGCAGGCCATGCCGGCGATTATCGAGAAAGATTTAACCGCTTTCGGGCATTCCATACAAGTATTGCAGCAGCATGTGGGTGATTACTTCGCTCCGGTGCAGGGCGGCCGTTACGCCAGTAAGCTGGTGGGCGATGTGCTGCATTATCTGCAGCAAGCCGGTGTTGCCTGTTTCGGACAGAGCTCCTGGGGACCAACCGGTTTTGCGATATTTGAAAATAGCAGCACAGCGGAACAATACGCGCAGCAGCTGAAAACGAAATTTAGTGATCAAGCCTTGTCCTGGAAAATCTGCAAAGCTAATAATCAAGGTACGGAAATTAAGGTATAGATTTATTCACAAAGTAGAGATTTACAAAGGTTCAGATTTAAAAGTCCGGATTTTAACGGCTCGGATTTAAATTAAATATATTTTAAGGTTGTTGCTATGGAAAAACCCAGCATTTTGCATTTGTTTACGGCAGCTAAAAATGCCAGCCCATTTGATGTCAATATGGCGTATGACGCAGGTTTCGATAAAATTGTGCCGTACACCAATGTTGAATTGTCTGAAGTGGCCGGGCTGACGCAGGATGCGATCTTTTCGCGTAGCCCATCCGGCGTGAAGCGTGAAGGTATTTTTATCGGCGGCCGTGATATAGACCTCGCCATGCAAATGCTGCATGCAGCCAAAAATGCCATGTTTGCTCCGTTTGCCTGTTCCGTATTCGCTGATCCTTCCGGTGCGTTCACTACAGCTGCGGCAATGATCGCCAAAGTTGAAGCACATCTCAACGATAAGTTTGGTGAAGATTTAAATGGCAAAACACTGAGTGTGTTTGGTGCCACAGGGCCGGTAGGTGGCTGCGCTGCGATTATTGCGGCCCAGCAAGGCGCAAACGTACAGCTTGTTGCACATAATTCATTAGCAAGGGTTCAGGCAAAGGCCGAGGCTTGGAACACCGAATATAACATTAACTTACAGGCGCTTGATGGTAGCAGCGATGCCAAAAAAGCCGAGGTTCTGGCGCAAACGGATATTGTCATCTGTGCGGCTGCAGCTGGAGTGCAGGTCATCAGCGTTGAGCAGCTAATGCAGACCAAGCGCCTTAAAATTGTCGCAGATGTGAATGCGGTTGCACCTAACGGTGTGCAAGGGGTGGATGTTAGTCATGATGGCGTGCAGGTTGCTGGTACAAATATTTACGGCATCGGAGCACTGGCGATCGGTCAGCTTAAGTATGCAACACAGCATCAGTTGTTAAAACAAATGCTGCCGCAAGAGCAGGATAAATCTCAGGATAACCCCCAAGATAAACTCGGGCATAAAATCAAGTATCTTGACTTCATGGCAGCATTTAGCCTGGCACGCGAATTATCAAAAAATCCATCCTGATAATAGCGCTGTCGGCACGTCCGTTTGTTGAGGCTGCAGTTAAGGCTGGTTACGCCGTTACCGCAATAGATGCGTTCGCCGATGAGCAGACTGTTGCCTTAGCCGAAAAATCGATAGCCATTGCGTACGGCAGGCAGGGCTTCGATGCGAATGCGCTGATGGTCGCGCTTGATGCCATGGATTTAAGTCGGTTTATTGGTTTTGTTTATGGCAGTGGCTTTGAGGCACAGCCGGAGCTGTTGCTCAAAATAGGTGCACAGTTACCCCTGATTGGTAATTCTGCTGACACTGTTACAGCCGTAAAAATCCCAGCGGTTTTTTTTGCAGCATTACAGCAGTTGAATATTAACCATCCGGACGTTTGTTATTTATATCCTGAAGATTATTCAGATGATTATCTGGTTAAGTTAGTTGGCGGTAGTGGCGGTACGCATATACGTTCAGCTAACTCGCACACGTATTTACTGACGGATAAATATTATTATCAGCTAAAAATTAATGGGCGGCCGGTGTCATTACTATTTCTGGCTGATAAGCATGATATTGAAGTGATCGGTTTTAACGAGCAGTGGCTGAGTCCATCAGCGGATGCTCCATTTCGTTATGGCGGGGCTGTAAGCAATGTGGAATTGTCGACTGGTGTTCAGCAGCAGCTGATTAATGCCGCGCAAAAATTGACCAGAGAATTTGGTTTACTGGGGCTGAATAGTCTGGATGCCATTGTAGATGAGACTGTCAATGCAGTAGGGCAGGATGGTCAGGTGTTTGTTCTGGAAATCAACCCCAGGTTAAGCGCAACGGTTGATCTATATAGCTGCGCAGAAAAGAATCTGTTTGAGCGGCACGTTAATGTTTGGTTAACCAATATTTGTTTAAATAATGATGATCTGAATCAAAATGAGGCGCATCAGTTAAATCTACAGTGCAAAGCGCATGCAATCGTTTATGCTGCAGAACAAATAGCGTTCTCAGTGCCGACGCTATGGCCGGACTGGGTCATTGATACACCGCAACTCAGTGAAAAGATGTTCATGATACCTAGCGGCGAGCCTGTTTGTACGGTGCTTGCATATGCTGATAGCGCTGACATGGCGAAAAAAATAGCGCAAAGCAGAGTTGAAATAATACAAAATTTATTACAATCACTTAACCAAGACCCTTGCACGAATAACTGCGTTAGCATGCCCGTGCAAAGCCACTAATTAAAAAACATTTGCAGAAAATAAAGGATAAAAGTGCAAAACACACAGACGTCACCATCATCAAAACAACAGGCAAGTGTTAATCAGCTTGCGGCACCTTTGGTTAGTCAATTGTTAGCGCAGGCAGATACGCTGCAGCTTGGCGTCTCGACGCATGAGTCCGGCTGTACTATCGTTGATGCCGGTATTCAACATGCCGGTAGCGCGGAGGCTGGCAGGCTGATTGCCGAAATATGCATGGGCGGTCTTGGTCATGTTACTTTACAGACTGATGACCGTTTTTCTGGCTGGACTGATGCAGTTGCTGTGACTTCCACGTCTCCGGTGTTGGCTTGCCTCGCCAGCCAATATGCCGGTTGGGCCTTGAGCCATGAAAAATTTTTCTCATTGGGTTCTGGCCCGGCACGAGCATTGGCGCAGCGTGAAGATTTATTCAAAGAGCTGGCTTATGTTGATAGTGCTGCCAGCACTTGCATAGTGCTGGAAACCGATAAAGTGCCACCGCTGCAGGTGATTGAAAAGATTGTGCGTGATACAAAAATCCCCGCCGAACACCTGGTCGTTATTTTAACGCCAACCAGTAGTATTGCCGGTGTGGTGCAAATCGTTGGTCGCGTGCTCGAAGTTGCGCTGCACAAAGCACATACCTTGCATTTTCCGCTGGAAAATATTGTGAGCGGCTCCGGCTTGGCGGTGCTGCCTCCGGTGGCTAAAGACTTTATGACGGCAATGGGCCGTACCAATGATGCGATTCTGTTCGGTGGCGATGTGCATCTGCAGGTGCGTGGCGATGATGAGGCCGCTGCAAAACTGGCTGCCGATCTGCCTAGCAGCGCTTCAAAAGATTACGGTAAAACCTTTGCCGAGGTATTTAAATTTTACGAAATGGACTTTTATAAGATTGACCCGATGCTGTTCAGCCCGGCCAAAGTCACTGTTACCAACGTAGATACTGGCAATGTGTTTGCAGGCGGCTATCTGAATGCAGATTTAATTAATCTTTCATTCTCTTGAATCGCTTCAGGTTAATTGCGTGCGCATCCCTATATTTACTGACGATGCGGGCTGGCAGGGCGCCCAGCTCAAGCAAGCCTTTGCGCCGCGTGGCGTAGAAGCAGTTTTTGTTTCACTGCAGGATTGTGTCATCAATCTGGCGCAGCAAACTCCTGAAATCCAAATTCCGCATTTCGATACGCTGCCGCCCGCTGCCTTTGTGCGCGGTGTTTCCGGCGGTACTTTGCAGCAAGTGATAACACGCTTGAATGTGCTGCATATGCTGACACGGCAGGGCGTGCGTATCTACAATCAGGCGCAGGCGATAGAGCGGACCGTAGATAAAGCCATGACCAGCTTTCTGCTGCGCATGCATGGCGTGGCTACACCTGCAACCTGGGTGTGCGAGTCGAGAGCGCAGATAGAAGCCATTCGTGAGCAGGCGATTAAAAATAATCAGCAGCTGGTACTGAAGCCATTATTCGGTTCGCAGGGGCAGGGTGTGCGTAAACTATTGCATAGTGAACCATTGCCGGTACCCATGCAGCAGTATGTAGATGGCGTTTACTATGTGCAGCAATTGATTGAGACCGCAGATAAGCCGCATGATTATCGCGTATTCGTGATTGGTGGCAAAGTGGTTGCCGCGATGAAGCGCCTGGGTGAAAGCTGGGTCAATAATGTAGCATCGGGTGGTCGCTGTGAAGCGATACAGCCAAGCCAGCAGATGCAGGTGATAGCTTTAAAAGCGGCACATGCCGTGGATATCGATTATTGTGGTGTAGACATTATTCAGGCTGCAAGCGGTGATTATTATGTGCTGGAGGTAAACAGTATTCCGGCATGGCGCGGCCTGCAGGGCGTGACAGATTTTAATATTGCAGAAGTGCTGGTGGATGATTTTTTATGTAAATTGGAATCTTCAACAGTAAGCTGCTTTAAGCAATAAGGTTAAGACTATGCAGTCAAAAAAATACACTTCTGTGCAATTAGCCAAAGCCTATAAAACGGCATGCATGGCAGAGCTGCAGGCATTAAAGCCAGGTAATGTGCACGCATTTTCCGACGGCCACGGCATGACTATTGATGATTTTATTCAAAGCGCAGATGTGACAGCCGAAATTATTACTCGTGCAGATTTAACGCTAGGTGAACGTATATTTTATGCGGCAGAAGCTACTAAAAATGCGGTTGGGCAAAACACTAATCTTGGTGTGCTGCTGTTATGTGCGCCTATCATAGATGCGGCACTACGCTTAACTAATGGTCAATCATTACAGCAAAGTTTAAACCAGACATTATCTGCGCTAACCATTCATGATGCCGAATGTGTGTCAAGAGCGATTGTGCTGGCGAGCCCCGGTGGTTTGGGCAGTGCGGCTCAATACGATGTACGTGAAATACCCAACGTAAACTTGCTGAAAATGATGACTGCTGCGCAGGATAAAGACCGCATTGCATGGCAGTATGCCAACAATTTTCAGGACATTATGGAGTTCGGGTTATCACGTTATGCTGACGCCATGATTAAATGGGTAAATCCGGCATGGTCTGCTACGGCTTTGTATCTGGCTTTTCTAGCGCATTACCCTGATACACATATTGTGCGTAAATACGGAGAATCTTTTGCTGAAACTATCAGGCAAGAGTCTATTGAGTTTGAACACATGCACAGCACAGCAGAAAACCCTAAGCTGGTGCAAAAAAGGCTGCTGGATTGGGATGCCTCACTCAAACAGCGCGCTATCAATCCAGGTACTAGCGCTGATTTAACTGTGGCTACGCTGCTGGTTAGTGAATTGATTTAGCGTTCTCGCGGCAGGCTAAGTTTTCAGTTTTGTTTGGCACAATATAAACTGAATGAAATACATGTTACATCGATGTAAAATCGAAAAAATAGTCAAATAATTGTTGCTTTAGAGTTTTATAACTAAGCAATTGATTTTGATTTGTACATAAAAATTATAATTATGACCGTCTGTAAAACATTAATCAGTGAAAAATATAGAGGTCTCAATGTTAAATCGTTTCGCTGTAATTTTATGTGGTGGTTCTGGTACACGATTATGGCCGCTCTCGCGCTCACTTAAGCCAAAACATCTACTGCCGCTTAATGGTGATAGAACGCTATTGCAGCAAACTGCGCTGCGTATTAACCAAAAAGTAGCTGCCAGCCACCTGATTACGGTGACTCACGACAGTCATCGTTTTGAGGTAAAGGGCCAGTTGGCAGAGGTTTTGCCTGATGCGGTGAGTGGCGTTATTGCAGAACCTATCGCAAAAAATACCCTGCCTGCAATTGCAATTGCAGTTAAAAATATCTATGAAATTGATCCCACGGCTATTGTTGGTGTTTTTGCATCGGATCATGCTATTGATAATGAAGCTGCTTTTATTGCAGCTTGGGATGCTGCTGAAATAGGCGCTAAAGAAGGTTATCTTACACTTTTAGGCATTAAACCCTCAGAGCCGGCAACTGGATACGGATATATTCAACCAGGCGCTATTTTAAGCTTAGCTGATGGCGCGTTGCACGTCAGCTCTGTTTTGTCATTTGTTGAAAAACCCAATAAGGAAAATGCCGAAAAATTCGTAGAAGCCGGCTATCTCTGGAATAGCGGTATGTTCGTGTTCCGTGCGGATGTTTTTATGCAGCTTCTAGAGCGTTATCAACCTGAAGTTTCATCCATTCTGGCTGGGATCAATGAAGATAACATAGCAGATCAATATCAGTTATTGCCCAGTATTTCCATGGATCATGGCTTGGTTGAGCTGGCTGATAACGTTGCGGTCGTGCCGGTAGACATGGCATGGAGTGATCTGGGTAACTGGGAGTCTATTTATCAGCGCCATACCAAAAATACTGATAATAATGTCATCAACGGTGAGGTGGTTTGTCTTGGTACCCAGAATAGTTTGCTGTGGAGCCAGAGTGGTGTGCTCACTGCACTTGGTGTGAATAATCTGATTATTGTTCGTACCGCTGACGCTACGCTTATTTGTGATCGTAATTCTGCCGAGAATGTAAAGTTGCTTGTTGATGAGGTCAAATTACGATATTCGTCGCTGGCTGAAACGCATCTTACGGTGCAACGGCCATGGGGAACTTATTGTGTGCTCGGAGAGGGGCCGCATTTCAAAATCAAACGCATCATTGTTAAGCCTGGCAATAAACTCAGCCTGCAGTTACATCAACATCGCAGCGAGCATTGGGTTGTGGTGAGCGGAATAGCCAAGGTTACAAACGAGCAGCTGGAGTATGTCGTTAATGTGAACGAATCCACTTACATTCCGGCTGGACATAAACACCGCCTTGAGAATCCAGGTAATACTGAGCTGGTCATGATTGAGGTTCAGAGTGGCGCATATGTTGGTGAAGATGATATCGTTCGATTTCAAGATCAATATGGTCGTGAATGATTCATGGACATAAACGCATAAGATTGGTAGTTATATTTGCAGATGTTTGTATCGGCCTGCACTTGTTATGTGAATGTTTAACAGATTAGGCTTGTTGGATTAATTTTTATAGGGGAATTGAATGCGGGTTTCTAACCGAAAAAGAGTCATGGTGACCGGCGGTGCTGGTTTTTTAGGTTCGCATTTATGTGAGCGCCTGCTGAAAGAAGGAAACGATGTTCTTTGTGTTGACAACTTTTACAGTGGTACCAAAGATAATATCGTGCATCTGATCGGAAACCCGCATTTTGAATTGATGCGTCATGATGTGACATTTCCGCTTTATATCGAAATTGATGAAATTTATAACCTGGCTTGCCCGGCATCGCCGGTTCATTACCAATGGGATCCGGTACAGACTACAAAAACCAGTGTGATCGGCGCCATTAATATGCTGGGGCTTGCCAAGAGAACCAAAGCTAAAATTCTGCAGGCTTCAACCAGTGAGGTGTATGGAGATCCTGAAGTGCACCCACAAAAAGAAGATTATTGGGGGCATGTCAATCCAATCGGTATTCGCTCTTGCTACGATGAAGGCAAGCGTTGCGCTGAAACACTTTTTTTCGATTACCACCGTCAGCACAACCTCCAAATCAAGGTGGTGCGGATTTTTAACACCTATGGCCCGCGCATGCACCCTAATGACGGCCGTGTAGTCAGTAACTTTATAGTGCAGGCGTTACGTGGTGAAGATATCACTATTTACGGCGATGGCTCACAGACCCGCAGTTTCTGTTATGTAGATGATCTGATTGAAGGTTTTTTGCGTATGATGGCGAGCCCGCATGAAGTCACTGGCCCAATCAATATCGGTAATCCCAGAGAGTTTTCTATCAAACAGCTAGCTGAAACCATATTGAAGATGGTAGGCGGAACATCCAGATTGATATTAAAACCTTTGCCGCAAGATGATCCTAAGCAACGTCAACCTGATATCACTGTTGCCAGAGCAACTTTGGCTTGGGAGCCTCAGGTTGAACTTGAAGCCGGTTTACAAAAAACAATCGTTTATTTCAGGGAGTTTATGGAACTATGAAGCTTGCTCAACATAGTCTGATAGTTGTTACCCCTGTTTATGAAGATGTTGAAGCCAGTAGCCGCCTGTTCAGAGAGTTGTCAGTACAGTTCAAGCGTGATGTGTTTGTAGTGGCAGTGGACGATGGTTCGGTAAAGCAGCCGTTAAATATCAGTAGCCTGCAGAACTCAGGCATCGATGGCGTTGTGCTCAAACTTAGGCGTAATGTAGGCCACCAGCGTGCGATAGCCATTGGCTTGGGCTATGTATCTGAGTATATTCAAGCTGAACAGAAAGTTGTAGTCATGGATTCTGATGGGGAAGACTTACCATCAACGATCCCGGATTTACTCAATCGACTAGCAGCGGCTGATGTTGATGTCGTAGTGGCACAGCGCAAGAGCCGCGTTGAAACCTTCCGTTTTAAAGCTTTTTACGCTGTGTATAAGTTGTTTTTCAGCATAATGACAGGGCGTGCCATCAGTTTCGGTAACTTTATGGCACTCAAAGCCAGTTCTGTTAAGCGGCTTGTGGCCATGCAGGAGCTATCAATTCACATAGCAGGCGCAGTACTGGCATCAAAGCTTAGAGCGGCAGTTTGTCCGCTGGATCGTGGCGAGCGCTATGCAGGGCAGTCAAAAATGAATTTTGTCGGGCTGGTGCTGCACGGGTTCAAGGGCTTGATGGTGTTTGCTGAAGACGTACTGGTACGTGTGGGTATTGCCTGTGCATTGATAGCAGCACTTTCTGTGATAGGGGCTATTGCAGCTATTATGCTTAAATTGCTCGGATTCTCTACTCCTGGCTGGTTTTCTGTAGCCCTTGGTATATTGGTTTTAATGTTACTGCAGACAGGTGCGCTCGCACTCATGACGTTGATGCTGACGGGTGTTATTCGAAGCGGTACAGTGGCAACTATGGTGGCGTATCACGATTTTGTTGAGAGTGTTACTGAAACAGTCAGTAATGTGAATAAAACATGAAAAGCCAACATGCAGAGTTGATGCGTTACATTATTAATGGCCTTGTCGCGACAGCCGTACATTATGGTGTGTTGACATTCAATTTGCATGTGCTTGACATGCCCTCTGCAGGTGCGGCTAATCTTGTAGCGGCAATTTTTGGCATTACTGTATCTTTTCTTGGCAGCCGTTATTTCGTTTTTAACAAAACAGAGGGTGCCATACTATCGCAGGCATTGAAATTTAGTGGACTGTATGGAGCGATAGCCGTTTTGCACGGAAGTGTTCTATTGGTGTGGACTGACTGGCTAGGGTTTGATTACAGAGTAGGTTTTTTAATCGCCACGGCTTTTCAAGTCTCACTTAGTTATGTGGGTAACAAAAAATTGGTATTTAACGTATGAAATTGATTCGCTCAGCCATTGCAACTGCTATTTTTGTGATGCTACTTTTTCTCATCTACTACATTCATATCACTTACTTCAGCGTTAATGTCGTTTTCTATGCGGCTATTGCTGATTGCCTATTGGCGACACTGCTTGCTGGGTTGATTTTGTTTGCTGCAGCTTATTTTAATTCATTCAATTTGTTTGAAAAATCACAGATGATTCTGATCTGGCTGCTTGCCGGTTATGCGTTTGCTATTTCCGTACCAACGGTCATTGACCGTTCATTATCTTTTTATCTATTAGAAAAAATCCAGCAGCGCGGCGGCGGCATCAGGCTCGATAGTTTCGAACAGGTTTTTACGAAAGAGTATGTGAAAGAGCATCGATTAGTGGATGTCAGGCTCACTGAGCAACTGGAGTCAGGCACAATTCAAATAGAGAATGGATGTGTAAAATTGACCGAAAAAGGCAATAAAATCGCTAGGTTCAGTCGGTCATTTCGTCAGAATTTTTTACCAAAACAGCGTCTGCTTATGGGTAAATATTCAGACGATTTAATTAATCCTTTTAGAAGTAGTACAGCTACGAGCGATTATTCATGCCGTTAAATAGCTTGCCCCAAAGTTTAGCCAGAGATACTAATACACTCAGAATAGAGTTTTTTCTGCTTTTGGCCGGACTTATGTTGATGGCATTCACATTGAACCCTATGGTTTCCGGTGATGGTGCCATACGCTATGAGATCGTGCAGGCGATGCTTGATAGTGCAAAAATACAGCCGATTTTATATTCATTGGTTCAGCCTTTCCTATCCATGCCAATCGCATATCTAGCGGCTTGGTCGGGACAGGATGTCATCACCTATGTAGCTTATTTTAATTTCCTTGTTTTTTTAATACTTGGCTTTACCGCTAGTACGCTGCTATGCCGTATGTACTCATGTAAACTCGCAGTACGTTTCCTGTTGGTTCTTCTCGCCGCATCAATGCTGCCTCACCATTTGCAGCATTATTATGGTGAGGTTTTGACCAGCATGCTGATGGTGACAGGCTTTCTACTTTTGTTTGATAAAAAAAAATTATTGGCGATTATCCTGATAGGTTTGGGTATAGCCAATACGCCGGTGATGATAGTGCCTGCTGCTGTGACAGTACTGGCAATGTTAGTTACACGATCTATAGATCGCAACTATACCTTTACGCTTGCTACGGCCGTAATTTTTGCTACATTGATTATGGCGTTGGAAATGTACCTGAAATTCGGCTTATCTAAACACCCTTATTTAGTTTCAAAAGGATTTCAGACAGTTCTGCCATACTCTGGCAATCCAGGGTTTAGTTATCCTCTATTCTTCGGAGTCGTATCTATATTGTTTTCATTTGGCAAAGGGCTGCTGTTTTTTATCCCGGGCCTGATCTTGCTGTTTCACCCTGCAATTCTGGAAAAATTGCGTTTGGGTAAAAAAGAGAGAGTGATCATTGTTGTTTTCTGTATTTCTCTGATTCTTGTTTATAGTAAATGGTGGTCCTGGTATGGCGGTAGCTTCTGGGGGCCAAGATTTTTCCTTATTCTGATATTCCCAGCCTCTATAGCGCTTGCTGCATTTTTTGATGAAAAAACGCACTTTACGCCGACCGCATCTGCAATATTCAGTTGCGTGTTTATATTGTCCGCATGGGTAGCTACCAATGGTTATATTTTTGGCCAGCAAAATATGAATGAGTGTTGGATCAATAATTTTCAATTGGAATTTTTGTGCTGGTATGTTCCTGAATTCAGCGCGCTCTGGAGACCCTTTGTTTCCAGAACGCTTGATTTCGGTGGCGAAAGATTGCTTTTTGCAATATGGCAGTTGGTCGTGGTTGGCTATTTTTTATTAAAAATCATCAGCCGTGATTTTAAGTTAAGAAAATTCACAACACTCTTAATTACAAATAGCCGAGCAGATGACTTTTAGTTATTCAGAGGCAATAAAAAAATCAGTGATCTTCTGGGTTTTTTTTATTGCTGCATTCTTTTCTGTGCCTTATGCACAGCTCGGTGACATGCTCTTAATGCCTGGTGGTTTAGGTGATGCGCGTTTAAATAACTATTTTCTGGAAAATATATATCAGTACATACAAGGAAACTCCCCCTCTCTTTTTCATTTAAATTTCTTTTATCCATTTCCTTATGTTTTGGGTTTCAGTGACAATCATTTCGGTACGTCACCAGCTTACCTGATCCCAAGGGCGATCAGCGGTCAGGCAGATACGGCTTTTCAAATATGGTATTTATTTGGTTATTTTGCTAATTATGCTGCAGCTTACTATGCGCTTCGCAAGCTGGATGCAAGTGTGTTGGCTGCTGTTGTTGGGGCATTGATATTCGCATTTGCATTACCTGTTACCGCGCATTCCGGCCATGCTCAGTTGCATTACCGCTTTGCTGTCCCGTTATCGATTGCAGCGTACATTCATTTTCTGGACAGAAAAGATTGGCGATGTTTTGCTGTGGGTTCTGCTTGGCTGGTCTGGCAGTTCTATTGCACGATATACATCGGTTTTTTTCTATTATTAACGCTTGCCGCAATGACTTGCATTTATGTGTTTATTTCATTAAAAGCCGGTGCCGGTGGTATTAAAACAATAAGCATTGATTTTTTAAATAAGTTTGCTCGGCTGCCTTATCCTGAAAAAACTAAACTTATTGTTATTTTTGTTGTTCTGTTTCTCTTAACAGCACTTCTGTTTTATCCGTATTTACAGATTAGTGTTCTATACGACGCGAAGAGGCCTTGGCAGGAAATATCGACTATGCTGCCTAGGCTGGAAAGTTATTTTCTGGTCGACCAGTCCACGCTATGGGCATCACAGTCTAAAATATTTGCTGATCTACCGATGCGCCATGAGCATCAGATGTTTATTGGTGCGGTACCCATGCTGTTAGCCATTAGCGGCTTCCTTATAGGCCGCAGGCAAAATAAGAGGTTGGCTTTTCCTCTTATAAGCGGCTCTTTAATTTTGTTGCTGTTGTTAACACTCTCAATTGGAGGCGTTAGTCTCTGGTATGTTTTTTCAAAGCTCCCATTAGCTTCAGCCATACGCGCTATGACACGTATCATTTTAGTATTTTTGTTTCCAGTGGCTTTTTTAAGTGCTATTGCAGTAGATAGGCTTAGATTAAAAGGCTATTGGCAGCAGAAGACGTTGTTTATTATTATTCCGTTGCTGCTACTGGAGTTTTCTGCCATACCACCGGGAAGGACTTCTAAAGCAGAGTGGCGCAATAGGTTGGCCGCCAGTGAGCTTGCCATGCTGGCTAACCTTCCACAAAATGCAATATTGTTTTATGCGCAGAAAGGCGATGTATTTTCTTTCGATGAGCTGGATGCGATGTGGGCAGCATTTAATCATGGCTTGCCGACACTTAATGGATATAGTGGTTTATACCCACCCGGTTATTCTGTAGATTTCGGTAATGACTGTGCAGAGTTACCGCAGCGCATTCAGCAGTATCTCGGCTTTATTGGGCAGCCTAACAATAATGATGCCTATCTGGCTTTAATAAAACGCGTAGTACCTGTTGGATTTTCTAATTGCAATCCTGATTGGTTTGTTAAGCGACCATACACTGTTTCTAACCGTGAATACACACCAGGTGAAATCAAAAGGTTATCATTTGAATTTGTAGGACGCAGTAAATACGCCGGTAAAGAATATGTAGAGATCAAAGTTAAGAATAATGGAGATTTGCATATATCGGCTGCCTCTGCTGTTAATAAACCGCTTCGATTATCATGGCGGTTTATTGGTGCGGATGGGAGTCCGCTATCAGGATGGGATAGGCGTAAAAGTATCCCTTATGATATACCTGCCAATGGTAGTGTTAATGTTAGAGTACCTGTGCAACCGGAATCGGTTGAAGGTGGGCAAAAACTACAAATATCTATAGTTCAGGAATTTGCATTTTGGGGCCATGATATTGGCATTTCCCCATTAGAAATTGAATGGACATCAGAATAACTAATTTATTTTGGAAATATTAAGAAGCATGAAAATAGCGATAGCAGGAACCGGGTATGTTGGCATGTCTAATGGCGTGCTGTTATCACAGCACCATGAGGTCGTTGCGCTTGACATCCTCCCTGAAAAGGTAGCCATGATCAATCGCAAGCAGTCACCGATTGTTGATTCTGAGCTTGAGGACTATATTAAAAATAAGCCGCTTAATTTCAGAGCCACACTGGATAAGCATGATGCTTATGCCGGAGCTGACTTTGTTATTATCGCGACGCCGACTGACTATGACCCTGAATCCAACTATTTCAACACTAGCAGTATTGAGGCAGTTATCCGTGATGTGATGGCGATTAATCCTGATGCAGTCATGGTTATCAAGTCGACTGTGCCGGTAGGCTATACGCTTGCTACAAAACAGACGCTTGGCTGTGATAAGCTTATTTTTTCACCGGAGTTTCTACGTGAGGGTCGTGCGCTTTACGACAATTTGCACCCTTCTCGCATCGTAGTCGGTGAGCGCTCAGCGCGCGCAGAGGTTTTTGCCAAACTGCTCCAGCAGGGCGCTATCAAGCAGGATATTCCGGTGCTGTTTACAGACCCGACCGAAGCCGAGGCGATTAAGCTCTTTGCCAATACCTACCTGGCGATGCGCGTGTCATATTTTAACGAGCTGGACACTTATGCCATTTCTCACGGGCTGGACAGCAAACAGATCATTGATGGTGTCGGCCTGGACCCACGTATTGGCTCACATTACAATAACCCGTCCTTTGGCTATGGTGGTTACTGTTTACCTAAAGATACCAAGCAGTTACTGGCGAATTACATCGATGTGCCACAAAATCTCATTAAAGCGATTGTTAAGTCTAATACTACGCGTAAGGATTTTATTGCCCAATCCATCATGAAGCGCAATCCACAGGTGGTAGGTATCTATCGCCTTATTATGAAAGCCGGATCTGATAATTTTCGGGCTTCCAGTATTCAGGGTATTATGAAGCGCATCAAGGCAAGGGGGATTGAAGTTATTATCTATGAGCCGACCCTTATAGAGAAGGAATTCTTCCATTCTGAAGTTATCAACGACTTGCAGGCGTTTAAGGCTAAAGCAGACATCATTGTCGCTAATCGCCTGGCGGATGATCTTGCTGATGTGAGTGACAAGATATTTACCCGCGATTTGTTCGGTAACGATTAACTGAAAAATTGCACCTGACAGAACAATAGTAAAAAGTAAGCGCTTAAATACTTCTGGTATGAATTGACTGGTCGCGTTGTGTAGAGGCGGGCGTCAGAGAGTTTGTGCCAGCACCTTTCACCAAAACCATTGTTTAGTATAATGCTGTTGAGGGTATTGATGTGATTACGCCTGATTCCACAATGTTATTCAGAATATTGTCATGCTCACCTTAAAGTAAGATTACCTAGAATGTTAAAAAAATAATATGAAAGTCATTCTTTCAGTTGACTCGGTTAAGTACCCGCTTACGGGTATTGGTCGCTACACCTATGAGCTAGCCAGCAGGTTGCAAACACGCGCTGAATTAGAGCTTTTGCTTTTATCAAACGACAGGTTCGTGGCTGAATTGCCTGCTCATGCACCCAACACATCGGCAAAGCAGAACATTTTACCTAACGTTAAAAGCTGGCTGTATCAACGCTTGCGTAAAAGTTATATTGCCGTAGAAGCTGCAAAAGCGATTAAAGACATTATCAGTCAGCATGCACTGCAGAAGCATAAAGACGCGGTTTTTCATGGTCCAAATTTCTATTTAACTGACTTTGATGGCCCTAGTGTGGCTACCTTTCATGATATCTCAGTGTTTACGTTTGCGCAGTATCATCCGCCGGAGCGTGTCAGATTTATGCAGCGACAGATGAAACTGGCAATGGAGCGTGCTTCTATGCTGATTACAGTCTCGACATCTGCGCAGCGCGAGATAGCGTCTCAGTTCGGGTATCCGATTGAAAAAATCCGCGTCATCCCGTTAGCTTGTTCTGGCGAATTTCACCCTCGTAGCGAGATTGAAACCAGCCCGGTATTGAAGCTCCACGGTTTAAAATATGGAGGCTATACATTGTTTACAGGTACGGTTGAGCCACGCAAGAATATTGATGGACTTCTGGATGCATACTCGGCATTGCCGGAAGCTACGCGTCGACAATGGCCGCTGGTGATAGCAGGTTTTCATGGATGGCAGAGTGAAAAGCTGCATGCGCGCATCAAGGCTGCGGTAGATGCAGGCTGGGCGTATTATCTGGGCTATGTGACGAATGAAGATCTCCCGTATTTGTATGCGGGTGCACGGTTATTTGTTTTCCCTTCACATTATGAAGGCTTCGGCTTGCCCGTTCTGGAGTCAATGGCGAGTGGAGTGCCAGTGGTCTGTTCTAACTCATCCTCATTACCAGAAGTAGTAGGCGATACTGCCCTGACATGTGATCACGACGATATTGACACTCTACGACAGTTGATAAGCAGAGGTTTGGAGGATGTTGACTGGAGAGCAAATGCCATTATTAAGGGGCTGCATCGAGCAGCTACTTTCAGCTGGGATAAGTGCGCAGAACAGACAATTCAGGTCTACCGCGAGCTTGCTGCAAGGGATTTGGTTTGAAAATTTTGCACTTTTTCAAGACCTATCTTCCTGACACCATGGGTGGTATCGAACAGTTTATTTTTCAGCTGGCACGCGGCGGTAAGCGTTATGAAATAGAAAGTACTGTTCTTTTTTTAAGCGAGCATGCTGATGATCAAGTCACGCAAATGGACGAGCATCAAGCTTACCGAGCTAAAGTCGATTTCCAGATTGCATCAACACCATTCTCATTTTCCTGTTTCAGAAAATTTGCAGCGCTGGCCAAAGAGGCTGACATCATTCACTACCATTTTCCCTGGCCGTTTATGGATGTTGTACATTTTGCTACCGGTGTAAAAAAACCAACGGTGGTTTCATACCACTCCGATATCATCCGTCAGAAAAACTTACTCAAGATCTATAGCCCGCTGCAACGCAAGTTTTTATCCAGTGTAGATCGTATCGTAGCATCCTCGCCAAATTACTTTGCCACCAGTGATGTGCTGACCGAATTTAAAGATAAAGTCAGTGTTATTCCTATCGGTCTGGACAAGGCATCCTATCCTGAGCCTACAGCAGAACGCCTGCGCTACTGGCGAACGCAATTTAAAGATCGCTTTTATTTGTTTGTTGGTGTGTTGCGCTATTACAAGGGTCTGCATATTTTAATCGAGGCGGCAAAGGGAGTTGATTACCCCATTGTAATTGTTGGCGCTGGGCCCATTGAGGCTGAGCTGAAAGCTCAAGTTGCAGAATTAGGACTAAAAAACATTCATTTTTTAGGTCTGCTTCCGGATGAAGATAAGGTAGCTTTACTGATACTTTGCTACGGCGTGCTGTTTCCTTCCCATCTGCGTTCCGAGGCTTTTGGCATTTCATTGCTGGAAGGTGCCATGTTCGGTAAGCCTATGATTTCGAGCGAGATTGGTACCGGTACAACTTTTATTAATATTGGTGGGAAAACCGGGCTAGTGGTGCCACCAAGTGATCCGGTGGCACTCAGGCAAGCCATGCAGCATTTATGGGATCATCCGCAGCAGGCCTTGGTGATGGGAAAAAATGCAGAAGAACGTTACTGGCATTACTTTACCGCCGATAAAATGATTGAGTCTTATGCCAAACTTTATCGGGAGCTTATTTGATGCGCTAACATTGAATTTCTTAATCATCGTATGGTGATATATGTAAAGACTAAAATGATAGTGATATTTTTTATGAAAATAGAACGTCTTTAATCACAAATCTTGTCTAGGTACCAGCCTGCGTTGGTATGACGAACATGAGACATATCGAAGAGTGTAGTGTCATTGCGAACGGTGTGAAGCATTCAGGGTTTCGAAGTTGAATCAGCAGTACTATGGATTGCCGCCGCCACGTTAGCTCGCGGCTAAAGGCTTAATTGCTCACAATGACGGAATAAATCAGTGCTTTCTATAGGTATTAACCTTTTTCTAAATGATAGTCGTCTAAGTTATAATGGCGGCTATTCATTTCTTTCAAGTACCGCATGACCATTCCTGATTTTTCCATTCTGACCTGGATTATCGTCACTAGCTTTGCCGGTGGCTTGCTGAGTGTTTCTCTTGCGGCAGTTTTTGCGCTTAATTTGCGCACGGCTTGGATTCCCATGCTGGTCAGTTATGCGATTGGTGCAATGCTGGGTGCGGTATTTCTGGAAATTCTGCCGCACGCGTTTGAAGAGGCGACAAGTGTAGAGAGTGTTTCGGCAACGCTACTGTTTGGTTTATTGCTGTTTTTTGTGCTTGAAAAACTGGTGATCTGGCGCCATTGTCATGGTGACCATTGCGAAGTGCATGCCATTCATAACGAGGCTAATTGCCCGGAAGCGCAGCATAGCAGTTCAGCACAAGAGGGTGGTGCTAAATTCAGGGCAGTAACATCTCATGCGCCATCTATTGTGCAAAGTCATTCGCATACACACAGCCATCATGATAGCGGACGTAGCGGCATGATGATCATGATAGGCGATACTTTTCATAACTTTGTTGACGGTGTTTTAATCGCTGCCGCATTTCTGGTGGATGTTAAGCTTGGTATGGTGACGGCACTGGCGATTATTTCGCATGAAATCCCGCAGGAAGTTGGCGATTTTCTGATTCTGCTGCACTCAGGCTACAGCAAAAAACAGGCGTTTATTTTTAATCTGATTTCAAGTCTGGCAACCTTGATTGGCGGCCTGATCGCATACTTTGCTCTGCAATTTGTAATGGGTTGGATACCGTATATTCTGGGCTTGGCTGCGGCCAGCATGCTATACGTTGCAGTGGCGGATTTGATTCCTAGCTTGCATAAACGTACCGAATTAAAGGCGACAATCAGCCAGGTCTCATTGATCAGCCTGGGTGTCGCTACTATCTGGCTCGCGCACATCCTGCTCGAGTAATTGTTTGTTTCTGTAATGGCGACGATGCTTTGCGCCGAGTATCCATAACAACAGGGCGCACGGAACCAAGCCGTAGAAAGTGAAAGTTAGTAATCCCGCAGCTATAGATTTTTCGGTAGCTGCCATTAAGATCACAACGTAAAGCCATGCAATAACAATAATATACATGGTGTAATCATAACGATATTTTTAAGATTTATAGGTTTTTTATGACAAATAAAACAGTAACTAAAAACGCCACACCCAAAGTGGGCTTCGTATCCTTGGGTTGCCCTAAGGCCGGTTCTGATGCGGAACGTATTCTCACCCAGTTGCGTGCTGAAGGTTACGAGATATCGGGCAGCTATGATGAAGCCGATCTGGTAGTAGTCAATACCTGTGGTTTTATTGATAGTGCAGTGGCAGAGTCGCTGGATGCAATCGGTGAGGCAATCAATAAAAATGGCAAAGTGATTGTGACAGGCTGCCTTGGTGCAAAAGCGGGCGTGGTTCAAGCGGCGCATCCTAGCGTACTGGCTGTGACTGGTCCACACGCACTGGAAGAAGTGATGACAGCGGTGCATGCAAACCTGCCTAAACCACATGAGCCGTTTGTTGATCTGGTACCGCCGCAAGGTGTGCGCTTAACGCCTAAGCATTATGCGTATTTAAAAATTTCTGAGGGTTGTAACCATCGTTGCAGCTTCTGCATTATTCCTAGCATGCGTGGCGACTTGGTAAGCCGCCCGATCGGTGAGGTGCTGAATGAGGCCGAAAACCTTGTTAATGCAGGTGTGAGTGAAATTCTGGTGATTTCGCAAGATACTTCTGCATATGGCGTAGATGTGAAATATCGCCCGGGTTTCTGGAATGGCCGCCCGGTAAAAACACGCATGACTGAATTGACTAAAGCGCTTAGCGAGTTGGGTGTGTGGACACGATTGCATTATGTGTACCCGTACCCGCATGTAGATGAGGTGATACCGCTGATGGCAGATGGTTTGATTCTGCCGTATCTGGATGTGCCGTTTCAGCATGCTAGCCCACGGATTCTGAAGGCGATGAAACGTCCGGCCAGCAGCGAGAATAATCTGGCACGCATCAAAGCCTGGCGTGAAATCTGCCCAGATATCACGATTCGCAGTACCTTTATCGCTGGCTTTCCGGGTGAGACTGAAGATGACTTCGAGATGCTGCTGGACTTTTTGGAAGAAGCACAATTGGATCGCGTAGGTTGCTTTGCTTACTCGGCAGTGGATGGTGCTGCAGCTAACGCTTTACCAGACCAAGTGCCTGAAGAGATTAAGCAAGAACGTTTAAGCCGTTTCATGGAAGTGCAGGAACGTATCAGTGCAGCTAAATTGCATTCTAAAATCGGCAGTATCCAAACCGTGCTGGTTGATGAAATTGTGACTGATGTAGAAGGTAATGTTGAAGCCATTGGCCGAACTAAAGCCGACGCGCCGGAAATCGATGGTGTTGTTTATTTAGAAGATGCTGAAGGCCTGGCACCGGGTGATTTTGTTGAGGTGGAAATTTATAGCGCAGATGGGCATGACTTGATAGGCGGACCACCAAGAAGCTAAGGCTGAATATTTAAGTTGGATAAAAGCAACAACAGGCGGCAGATGAGCGATCATTTGCCGTTTTGCTAGGTAATTGCGTTTTTCAGGTAATTGAATACTTAAGCGCTGAATAAATCCGGCATGATTGGAGCAGGGCGCTCGCTATCGGCACGTTCTTCTAAAAAATCCAGAGTCAGTGGGCAACGCGTTGGTTTTTTTGCGGCTTTTTTGTGTTTGGTTCTAGCTGGGCTCAAGTCAATGTATGGTGTTTGACTCACTCGAATGTAACCTAGGCTTGCCAGTTTTTGCTCTGTGGTCTCAAACAGACTGAGCGGATTGTCTATATTTTGCAGAGTAATCAACTGCTTGCTGACTTTTAGCACGTGGTACATCACGAATTTGTTTGCGGTTTGTTTGCCGTAAATTTCGCCTATATGTATCACAATGCCTCCCGACCCTTAATTCTCGCGTATGGTAGCGTCGCCATCACTGATTAACAAGTGTTTTACCTGCTAATTTTGCTTCCTGCGTAAATTCATGTGTGATTTGATTAAATCAATCGCCTGATAACGGAATCTGCTGCCATCGGCATCTTTAATCCACATGTGCAGCAGGCCGCCAAAAAACAGGTGCGTATCCAGTGCCAGCGCCCGTGGGCTGAGTGGTGTTGCCAGCAGGCCTTGCGCTTTGGCTCTTTCGTAGGCCGCTTCAAGCTTTTCGACGATACATGAGCAATTGTGCAGCATTTGATGCAATACGCTGGCAAATTCATCCACATACTCACATTTAATCATGATGATTTCGTAAGTCTCACGCATTTCAAGATTACTGCTTAAATCATTGATAGTATTGCATAAACTGGCTTCGATCTGGTTCAGCGGATTATCATTGCTATTGGCGACAGGTGTCAGAGTATCATCTATACTGTCTATAAGCGGTAAGAAAACCTGTTCGCGTATTGCATGAAAAATATCTGTTTTATTTTCAAAATGCCAGTAGACCGCGCCTCGGGTAACATTGGCTTCTGTTGCAATATGCTCTAATGTTGATTTACTGACGCCACGCTTGAGGAATACCGCGCGCGCCGCATTTACGATTCGCTGTCGTGTAAGTTCTGCATCTTCTTTAGTTTTTCTGACCATTAGATTTACCTGTTTTTACAAAATTTAACGTGTATTGTATTAAATTCTCATTTACATACATTCCTGTTTGTATATAATATACATTCAAAAATGTATATAAGCAAGCCTTTAATAAGTTCAAATTTAATAAAAACATAATCTAATTAATAGGTTATCAGTACATAAGCTTGGAGTAAGCAATGGTATTTAAAACAAGTCAGCATCATCCATCACAAAACAGTACGCAGGTCACAGAGGATAAAAATACTGTTTTTAAACTAAGTGCAATTTTAATAGCCTTCACTATGATTGCTGTGTCTGCTTGCGGCAAAAAAGACGAGGCAGCCAATGCGGGAGCCAACATGCCGGCACCTGTAGTTACAGTGGTGAGTGTGCAGACCGAGAGTGTGCCTACAGTAAATGAGTTGCCTGGGCGCACTGCGCCATACCTGATTTCAGAAGTCAGGCCGCAGGTGAGCGGCATTGTGCAGAGACGAGCCTTTAATGAAGGCAGTGAAGTGAAGGCCGGACAGTTGTTATACCAGATTGATCCGGCGGTATATCAGGCTGCTTATGATAGTGCTAAAGCAAATCTGGCTAGAGCATCGGCTAGTGTTGGTTCAGAAAAGTTAAAGGCGCAGCGTTATGCCGAGCTGGTTAAAATCGAGGCAGTCAGCAAGCAGGCTAATGATGAAGCTGATGCTTCACTGAAGCAGGCAGAGGCTGAAGTGGCGTCAGCAAGAGCAGCGTTGGATAGAGCCAGAATTGATCTCGCCTATACAAAAGTGGTTTCGCCTATTTCAGGCCGTATCGGTCGTTCAACTGTCACTCCTGGTGCTTTGGTAACGGCTAATCAAGCAGCTGCACTTGCTACGGTTCAGCAATTAAATCCAATCTATGTAGACGTGACACAATCTAGTGCTGAATTAATGGCTATGCGCCGTGATTTGGAGCAAGGAAAGTTGAAGAGTGCGGGAGGCAACTCTGTTGCTGTGCAGTTGGTGCTGGAAGACGGCAGTATCTTTGAGAAAGAAGGCAAACTTGCATTTTCAGAAGTCACTGTGGATCAAGGTACCGGTAGTGTGACATTGCGTGCAGTGTTTCCAAATGCAAAAGGCCAGCTATTGCCTGGTATGTATG
>DATCVB010000025.1:0-24087 GCA_036567185.1 Methylotenera sp. | reverse complement strand
AGTGTCTATGAGACATTATGAAGTAGTATTTATCGTCCATCCGGACCAAAGCGAGCAAGTGCCTGCGATGATCGAGCGTTACCGCGCACTGATCACCAGCAACGGCGGTGCAATTCACCGTTTAGAAGACTGGGGCCGTCGTCAATTGGCTTATCCAATCCAAAAAATTCACAAAGCACACTACGTGTTGATGAATATCGAATGCAACCAAACAGTTTTAGAAGAGTTAGAGCATGGCTTCAAGTTCAATGATGCAGTATTGCGTCATTTAACAATGGCTACTAAAACTGCTGTTACTGCACCTTCACCAATGATGAAAGAAGAGAAATCTAAATCAGTGTTGAGTAAAGATGCAGCTCCAGCCCCGGCTGCTCCTACAGAGGCAGCTGCAGCTTAATTGAATAAGCTGGTGCTTCAGGCTGAGGTGGTTCAAATTGAGCCCCTACGCTACACACCAGCAGGCATACCGTTGTTAAGTGTTATTTTGCGACATGCTTCAGAACAGGTCGAAGCTGGCATGAAGCGAAAAGTAGAATGTGAAGTCAATGCGGTTATTTTAGGAGACCTCGCATTGAAAGGTTTGAAAGCCGGCGCGCAGATCATAGCGCAAGGTTTTTTAGCCAGACGCAGTCTTAAAAGCACACAACTGGTTATGCATATTAATAATATAGAGTATGTAAGCGCAGCTTGCATAAATTAGAAAGTTTAGGAGTTTAAAATGGCAAGAGATATGTATAAACGCCGCCGTTACTGCCGTTTTTCAGCAGAAGGCATCAAAGAAGTTGATTACAAAGATGTTGATCTGTTAAAAGATTTCATCTCAGAAAATGCAAAAATCATCCCAGCACGTATGACGGGTACTAAAGCACGTTATCAACGTCAATTAACATCAGCGGTTAAACGCGCTCGTTTCTTGGCATTGTTACCATACACTGACAAACACCCAGGCTAAGGAGATATAGGATGCAAGTTATTTTATTAGAAAAAGTTGGCAACCTTGGTGGGTTGGGTGACGTTGTTAAAGTTAAAGATGGTTTCGGCCGTAACTTTTTGATTCCACAAGGCAAAGCTAAACGCGCTACTGAAGCTAACAAAGCTGAATTCGCTGCACGCCGTGCTGAGTTGGAAAAACAACAAGCTGCAATTTTAGCTGTTGCGCAAGCACGCGGCGAGAAATTGGAAGGCTTCGCTGTATCAATCACACAAAAAGCTGGTGTTGATGGCCGTTTATTCGGTTCAGTAACCAACGGCGACATCGCTGAAGCATTAGTTGCTGCAGGTCACGAAGTGGTTAAAGCGGCTATCCGTTTACCAAATGGCCCGTTGAAAACTATTGGCGATCACGCTGTTTCAGTTGCATTGCACCATGATGTTGTAGTTAACATCACTGTTTCAGTGGTTGCTGAGGCATAATTAACCATATATCTTTTGATATTTAGGTGAATTTAAAAAGGCTACTTCGGTAGCCTTTTTTATTTTTGGCGGAGCTTTTAATTGAGTATAATTGCGGCTATGAATGATGAACAATTAGACGCATTAAAAACTCCCCCTCACTCGGTAGAAGCCGAACAATCCGTCATTGGCGGCTTGTTACTCGAAAATGAGGCGCTTGATAAAGTCGCCGATATTTTGAGTGCAAAAGACTTTTACCGTCATGATCACAAACTGATATTTCAGCACATATCCAAGCTGATTGAACATAATAAGCCAGCTGATATTGTGACTGTTGCTGAGTCGTTAGAAAACTCAGCTGAACTTTCAAGCATAGGCGGCATTGCTTACCTGGGTGCTTTGGCGCAAAACACACCTACTGCAGCAAACATCCGCCGTTATGCAGAAATTGTGCATGAACGTTTTGTGATGCGCCAGCTGGTCATTGTAGGTTCCGGCATTGCCGAAAGTGCTTATATGCCGAATGGTCGCGATGCGCAGCAATTGCTGGATGAAGCTGAAGCCAAGATATTCCAGATTGCCGAAGGCGGTAAAAAAAGCTCTGAAGGCTTTACTGACATTAAAGTATTGCTGCCGCAGGTAGCAGACCGTATTGACCAGCTTTTTTCACGTGACAATCAATCTGACGTGACCGGTATTCCAACCGGTTTTGCTGATCTGGATTCCATGACATCAGGCTTGCAGGGCGGTGACCTGATTATTGTTGCCGGTCGTCCTTCCATGGGTAAAACCGCATTCTCGTTGAATATTGCCGAAAACGTTGCGCTGGATAGTGGCTTGCCTGTTGCTGTGTTCTCAATGGAGATGGCAGGCACACAGCTCGCAATGCGTATGATCGGCTCGGTAGGGCGCCTGGATCAGCATCGTATGCGTACCGGCCGCTTGGAAGACGAAGATTGGGAAAAACTGACTACTGCATTGGGTAAGCTCAATGAAGCGCCTATCTTTATTGATGAAGGCGCAGGTTTAAGCAGCTTCGACGTGCGCGCTAGATCGCGCCGTTTGCATCGCCAGACCGGCAAGCTTGGCCTGATCGTAATCGACTACCTGCAATTGATGTCGGCTCCGGCCGGTAAGCAGGGTGAGAACCGTGCAACAGAGATTTCAGAAATCTCACGTTCATTAAAAGCGCTGGCTAAAGAGCTAGATGTGCCAGTAATTGCGCTGTCGCAGCTTAATCGAAGCGTAGAACAACGCCCCGACAAACGCCCGGTCATGAGTGACTTACGTGAATCCGGCGCGATTGAGCAGGATGCGGACGTGATCCTGTTTATTTATCGTGATGAGGTCTATAACCCGGACACCCCGGATAAAGGTACTGCTGAAATTATTATCGGTAAGCAGCGTAACGGTCCAATTGGCCGTGTGCGTCTGACATTCCTGGGTCAGCATACCCGCTTTGAGAATTTTGCCGGTTCTGGGCACATGGATGATGAGTACTAGGTTTTAGTAATGCGCCCGATTGTTGCGACCATTTCTAAAAGTGCCTTACAGCACAACTTGGCTGTAGTTAAGCAGCATGCACCCCATTCAAAAATCATGGCTGTGGTTAAGGCTAACGGCTATGGCCACGGTTTATTAAACGTTGCCCATAGCCTGAGTGCGGCAGATGGCTTTGCTGTGCTTGGCGTCAGTGAAGCCATTGTTTTGCGTGAAGCCGGATTTAAGCAAACCATTTTGCTGCTCGAAGGTGTTTTCTGCGCCGATGAGCTTAAGGTTGTAGCTGACTATAATATTGATATTGTTGTGCATTCCAGGCTGCAGCTGCATATGTTATTGAGTGCCGACCTCTCTAAACCTGTTCATGTACATCTTAAAATGAATTCCGGCATGAATCGCCTTGGCTTTACTCCAGATGAATATGCCGCAGTGTTCAGCCAATTGAAAACCAGCAAAAACGTTGCAGATATTACCTTCATGACGCACTTTGCAACAGCGGATAAATCACCTGGCATAGAAGCGCCACTGGCAGTGTTTCAGCAAACGATTAAAGGCCTTGAGCAGCCAATTTCATTAGCAAACTCAGCTACGATTTTACGTTACCCTGCTTTACAAGCTGACTGGGTCCGCCCCGGCATTATGCTGTATGGTGCCAGCACTGTGAGTGGCATGCTTGCTTCTGCGTTTGATTTGAAGCCGGTAATGCAATTAAGCAGTGAAATCATCGCTGTGCAGACCATACAAGCTGGCGAGAGTATTGGTTATGGCAACCGTTTTACTGCAAGTAAAACTACGCGCATTGGCGTGGTCGCCTGCGGTTATGCCGATGGCTACCCCAGGCATGCTGGCTTGTTGGGCAGTGAGCATCCACATGGTGCACCAATTGCAGTGTCAGGAAAAGTCACAAGAACACTGGGACGCGTATCTATGGATATGTTGTTCTGCGATCTTACGGGTATACCAGAAGCTGATATTGGCAGCCAAGTCGAGTTATGGGGTAAGCTGATCTCGGTTGATGCAGTGGCTGAAGCTGCTGACACTGTAGGCTATGAGCTGCTATGTGCAGTTTCATCGCGCGTACAAATCAAAATGGCAGATTAATGGCAAAAGCTAAAACAATATATTCCTGTACCGAATGCGGTGCGCAGGAGCCTAAATGGCAAGGGCAGTGCCCAAGCTGTATGGCATGGAATACTTTAGTTGAAAGTATTGCCGAAACTGCCGGCACTAACCGCTATGCCAATAAGTTTGATGGTGTTGCGCAAAGCAGTATTCTGCAAAAACTGGCAGATGTAGAAGCGGCTGAAGTTCCGCGGCAGCCGACCGGTGTGAGTGAGTTTGACCGCGTTCTGGGTGGTGGCTTGGTAGCGGGCGGGGTGGTGCTGATAGGCGGCGACCCTGGTATCGGTAAATCAACGTTATTGCTGCAAACGTTATGCCATATCGGTGCCATGACCAAACCAAAACCGCGTAAAGCGATTTATGTCAGCGGTGAAGAATCGGCACAGCAGATTGCGATGCGAGCCAAGCGCTTGGGGCTGGATGCGAGTCCGATTGATTTGCTGGCTGAAATCAATCTGGAAAAAATTCTTGCAACATTGCAGACACATAAGCCTGATATTGCAGTGATTGATTCTATTCAGACGGTTTATTCAGAGGCGCTGCAGTCAGCCCCTGGCTCAGTGGCGCAAGTGAGAGAATGCTCTGCGCAGCTAACGAGGTTGGCAAAGCAGGCCGGCATTTGTGTGATATTGGTAGGCCATGTAACGAAAGAAGGCGCTTTAGCCGGGCCACGTGTGCTGGAGCATATCGTGGATACGGTACTGTATTTTGAAGGCGACCCCAACTCCAGTTTTCGCTTGATCCGCGCATTCAAAAATCGTTTCGGCGCAGTCAATGAGCTTGGCGTATTTGCCATGACTGAGAAAGGTTTGCGCGAGGTCACGAATCCTTCGGCTTTGTTCTTATCTCATCATAGCGAGCAGGTGGCCGGCTCATGTATCACCGTTACGCAAGAGGGTACACGCCCGCTGCTGATAGAAATTCAGGCGCTAGTTGATGAAGCGCATGCACCAAATCCTAAGCGCCTTTGCGTAGGGTTAGAACAAAATAGATTAGCCATGCTACTGGCAGTATTGCATCGACATGCCGGCATTCCGTGTTTTGATCAGGATGTATTCATTAACGCAGTAGGGGGCGTGAAAATCGGCGAGCCTGCAGTAGATTTGGCAGTGCTTTTATCTATTGTTTCTTCTTTAAAAAACAAACCATTAGAAAATAAACTTATAGTGTTTGGTGAAGTTGGTCTGGCGGGAGAAGTGCGGCCTGTGCAGGGCGGCTTAATGCGCCTTAAAGAGGCGGCGAAACTCGGTTTTACCAAAGCCATCGTACCGAAAGTCAATGCACCAAAACAGCCTATTGAGGGTATTGAAGTTATTGGTGTTGAGCGCCTGGAGCAGGCGCTAAATTACGTGCGTAATAATTAAAGTACCTCGCCGTCAGCAGCGCGGAATTGAATCCGCAGAAATTAATTACGAGTTATGTATCAAGTTAGCGCAGTAAATACCGCTTCTGATAGCACCTTCAATCGTAGCTGGGTAATCCGGGTACGTGTAGTCGCCAGCCAGAAATACATTGGGTTGTGAAGTTTTGTTGGTTGGGCGTTCCAGATTAGGTTCGCACGAAAAAGTAGCACGCTTTTCAGCAATCACCTTATGCCATAAAGGTTTGGATAAAGCCGGGAATGCACGGTTTAGTTCTTTTGCAACTCTTAATGCCAGTTCATCCTGCGTGAGCTGCTGATGTTTTCCTTCGGCACTGACTATTACCGAAATTAAATTCTGCTGGTCGCAAAGTTGACCTCTATCGAATACCCATTGACCAATAGAGCCACTTAATCCAGAAATAACACTCGGCAGGCTGGTACCTGGCGGATATTGCAAGTAGACGGTATAAATAGGTTGGTATTGATAGGTTTGCGTCTGCTCAATTGCGTGGTTTAGTTTTGGTAATGTGGCGATCAGTTTTTCTACGCGCACCGGTGATACCGCGATGATAACGTGGCTAAAATGTGCTTTTTCATAACGTGTTTCTATATTGAAACCATTACCTTCAACTTCTACACGACGTACACGCTGATTAAGCTTGATGATGCCGCCTTTAGTTTGTATGTAATGCGATAAAGGTTCGGATATGATTTGTGATAAATCTAAACGTGGTAGCAGAAAGTCACTGTTTTTTTTATTGCCTGAAAATGTATCGCGTAGCACATTCAAAAATATACGTGTGCTGGCTTTTGCAATCGGGGTGTTTAACGCCGCAAGGCATAGCGGTTCCCACAGGAAACTGATGAGTCTTTTTGATTGGTGTTGATTGGCTAAAAATCGCTCCAAAGGCAGATCACGTACAATCTGGTATTGTGTATTTTTTAGGCCTTGCATGAATTTCAATGCTGCCATGCGCTCTTTAAAGCTGATTCCCTTGCAAAATAAGAGTCCAAATAGCAGATTGAATGGCGCTGGCAATAAATTAAAAGATTTGAGCGAGAATGCAGATTTTGCCGTACTTGACTGCATATTGATTTGCAGGGGAACGCGCAAAAAGGCCTTCTTTTTATTAACGCCAACCTTTTTTAGTAAGGCCAGTGTTTCTTGATAGGCTCCCAATAATATGTGCTGGCCGTTATCCAGCAAATGCAACAGGCCATTGGTTTCAACTGCGACAGTGCGTGCACGGCCGCCAAGTTGTGAGCCGGCTTCAAATAGCGTAACTGAATAACCGCGATCAACTAAAGCGGCTGCAGCACTTAAGCCGGCACAGCCACCACCAATAATGGCTACATGGGATTTATGCACTATTGTTTAACCTTTTAATTATTATAGGTTTTTTAACCAGGTGTTAAATGCCAGCGACAGTTTACGCAGAGTACCTAATGAGGTGCGCGTATTTAATACTTTTTCAGCACCATCCGCTTTAATTTCACGCAGCAAGGTGCGGTAAATAGCCGCCATAATCAGACCTACGCGCTGGCTTTTTCTATCTTCCGCCGGAAGTTCATTTAATGCGCGGTCGTAATAGCTTTCAGCGCGTTCAATCTGAAACTCTAATAATTGTTTTACTGCATCAGATTCACGACTGCGCAGAATATCTTCTTCAGTCACACCCAATCTGGCAAGTTCATCTAGTGGAATGTAAATACGGTTTCTGCGGGCGTCTTCACCGACATCTCTGATGATGTTGGTGAGCTGGAACGCCAAACCTAAGTCATGGGCAAACTTGAGGGTTTTTCGATTATGAAAACCAAATATCTGAGCAGACAAAATGCCGACGACACTGGCAACGCGATAACAATAAAGCTGCAGTTGTTTAAAGTCCTCATAACGGTTGAAATTAAGATCCATTTCCATGCCGTCAATTATTTCAATAAAGTGCTCTTCACTTAAATGAAAGCTTTGCACAAAAGGCTGCAAGGCTTTTGTAACCGGGTGGATCGGCTTTCCCTTATAAAGGTTCTGAATCTCTTCTTTCCACCAGGCAAGCTTCACCTGAGCCACTTTTAGTTCTGTACATTCATCAACAACGTCATCCACTTCTCGGCAAAACGCGTAGAGTGCGGTGATGGCTTCACGTTTATGTTTCGGTAAAAACATAAAGCTGTAATAAAAACTGGAGCCGCTGGCGGCAGTTTTCTGTTGGCAATATTGCTTTGGCGTCATGTTAATCTGTACTCAAGTTTATATATTGGTATTAAATCTTTAATAGCGCTTTGGTAAGTACCAACAGCCAGTCCCATTTGTTCAGTGTTGGCCTGTGATTGAAGATATCCCCATTGACCCTGTTGATTTTAGTGATGATACGTTCACCGCCGGCAATGATCATGCGCATTTCTAAACCAACGCGGCCTTTTAAAATACGCCCTAAAGGCTTGCCTGCTATGAGCAGGGCGCGCGCGCGCTGCAAGTTGAATTGCATAAACTGTTGCCATTGTTTGTCTACAGGCGCAGACGCGTTCACAAAAGCGGCAATCTGCTGTTCCGTAATGCCAAATTTTAACAGCTCATCCTGACACATATAGATACGCTGTTTGCCATCGTTCTTTTTGAAATCAATGGCAATATCCTGCAGAAAATTGATGATTTGCAGCGCGCTGCAGATGTTATCAGACAATTCAATGTTGTTTGGTGTGGCCGCCTGGTAAAGATGTAACAGCAGTCTGCCAATCGGGTTGGCTGAGTGCGTACAATAATCCAGGACTTCTCTGAAGTTCTGATAGCGTATTTTAGTAACATCCTGACTAAATGCATCTAGCAAGTCATAGAGCGGCATGAATGGTAAATTTCTTGACCTGATCATGACGCCTAATGTTGCAAAAAAAGCAGTCTGCGGTTTGATATAAGCCTGCAGTAAATCCAGTTCATCACGAAATTTATTCAATGCACTTAAACGCTGTTCGATTGTAAAATCACCTTCGTCCGCAAAGTCATCTGCTTGTCTGGCAAAGCTGTATATCAATGCAATGGGCTCACGCAGTTTTTTTGGCAGAAAAACTGAAGCAACAGGGAAGTTCTCATAATGCCCGGCAGCATGGTTTAAGCTTTCCAACGTTACGGCTGCCGTTTCAAATAGGGCTTCAGGATGATTTTTCGTCATGGCGAGAGTATGCCATAAACAACATGAGTTTTTGCAGCTTAAATTTAAGCAATATGCCTATTATCGGTATGTAATATTTATTCAAAAATCTGATAAAGCTTTGCTAAAATGCAACAAATATATTTTGGAAAGCTAACATGCTGGCGATTATTGGCGGTACCGGTTTAACTGAACTGGAAGATTTGCGGGTTAACAAGCGTGTGATTGTACGCACACCTTACGGCGAACCTTCGCAGCCACTGATTTTTGGTGAAATATGCGGCGGCGAAGTTATTTTTCTTGCGCGTCACGGTAACGGCCATACGATTCCGCCACATGAAGTGAATTACCGCGCCAATATGTATGCCCTGCATTTACAGGGCGTCACCGAGATAGCAGCTGTTGCTACGGTTGGCGGCATACATCCGGAACTGTCATCTGGCATGATCGCGTTGCCGCATCAAATCATAGATTATACGCATGGCAGGCAGAATACTTATTACGATGGTATTAATAACCCGGTAAAGCATATCGACTTTACCGAGCCTTATTGCGCCAAGTTACGTGCAAAAATAGCGCAGGCCGCATCAGAAATAGATGAAAATATCGTGAATTACGGCGTCTACGCAGCAACGCAGGGCCCTCGTCTGGAAACTACCGCAGAGATTGATCGTTTGGAACGTGACGGTGCAACCATGGTTGGAATGACAGGTATGCCGGAAGCCGCACTGGCGCGTGAGTTGGGCATCAGTTATGCAGCGATATGTCCGGTAGCCAATTATGCAGCAGGGCGTGGCGACAGCCTACATGGCATCAACTATGAAGATGTTGTTTTAAATTTGAACCAGACTTTAGTGCGCGTGCGCAACATTATCGGTCAATTGATGACGCAGAACTACTGCCCGATCGATAATAAGTAGTAATCAATAAAATCACTAAATAAAGGTTTGTATATGGCGGTCAGAGAAGTTTTACGCATGGGTGATCCTTGCCTGTTATTAAAAGCCAAGTCGATTGAAAAGTTTGATACGCCAGAATTACACGCTTTGATTCAGGATCTGCAAGACACCATGAAACATATGAATGGTGCCGGAATTGCTGCACCACAGATCGGCGTGAGCCAGCGTGTAGTCATATTCGGGCAGAAAGAATCTGATAATGGTATTAACCCGCGTTACCCTGATGCTGATATGGTTCCGTTCACGGTTTTAATTAATCCGGTGCTGACACCAATGGGCACCTCGATGGAAGATGGATGGGAAGGGTGCTTGTCAGTTCCGGGAATGCGCGGTATAGTGCCGCGCTACCAAAGATTGCATTATGCCGGCTTTGATCAGTATGGTAATAAAATTGACAGATTGGTAAGTGGCTTTCACGCACGTGTTGTGCAGCATGAATGTGACCACCTTGATGGCATTTTGTACCCGATGCGTATTGGTGATTTAAAAGATTTTGGCTTTTCTGATGTTTTTTTTCCAAATCAGGATTTCCAAGATGATTAATTTGTTGTTATAATGCTGCCTTCGTTACGCAAGCAGCGAAACAGACTGGAAGAGTGGCAGAGCGGTTTAATGCTACAGTCTTGAAAACTGTCGTGGGTTCACGCCCACCGTGAGTTCGAATCTCACCTCTTCCGCCAAAGGTCTTTCCCAGACACTCCCTATTACTCCCAAATGTTACCGAAACCAAGGCAGTGCAATGCTTCGAGCTATGTAAGTGGTTATAAGTGGTAATAAGTAAAATCAAGTAGTAAAATCGCAAAAGCACCAAGTCTTGGTGCTTTTATTATTTGCTTGGTGCTTTTATGAAAAGAAATGTTTTATCTGCTAAACAGGTGGCCAGCGCAGCCGTTGGTGAGCTCCGAGATGGGGCTGGCTTGTGCCTTGTAGTTACGTCTGCAAGTAAAACATGGCTGCAGCGTTACTCGGTAGCTGGTAAGCGTAGCTCTGTAACGCTAGGCAAATATCCCGCTATGTCGCTAGCTGACGCACGAGCAGCCGGCGAGAGGGTGCGCCAGACGGTGGCAAAAGGTATACCTGCAAAGGTTGCACTGAATGAATCCGGTACCGTAACCTTTAAAGACGCCATAGACCTGTGGCTGCCTGCCTATGAATCAAAGGTGGAAGAAAAAACCAAAGACGATGCGCTGCGTAGAATGGAATTGCACTGTAAAGACATTATGCTGATGGCGGTTCAAGAAATTAAACCGAGGCATATCATTAAAGCAATGGATCACCTGGTAAAGAAGGGCCAACTTGAAACCGTCACGAAGACTACCGACAATATCAAGCAGGTAATGGAACACGCCAGAATTTTAGAGCTAATCGAATACAACCCGGCAATTGGACTCAAATCAGTATTCCCACAGCATCAAGTAAAGTCATTTCCAGCATTAACCCCAGAAAGCCTTACGCGCATATTTAAAGCAGTCATACAAGGCACCATGACTCGGCAAACAAAAGACCTAATGATGTTTCAGATATTGTCCGGGCTTCGCTGCTCTGAAGTTGTAGCTGCAAAGTGGTCCGGTATAGATAGCGATGTAATCACCATTGAAAAAGAATTTATGAAGGGCAAGCGGTTTAAAAAACAGGAGCATGATGTTTTCTTAACGCCTATATCGCGTGATCTGCTAGAGCGCCAGCCAAAGACCTCTGAATTCATATTCCCGTTTAGGGGTGATATCACCCGGCACGCCAACTCTGAAACAATTACCAAGTGGCTGCGTGAAAATGGCTTTGCTGGCCAGCACGTCACCCACGGCTTTAGATCAATGTTCAGTACATGGGCAAATAGCCAAAAGCAGGCTGATGGTGTTACAAGGCTTTATCAGAAAGATGTTATTGAGCTGTGTATTGCGCACAAGCAGGCTAATGTGCAAACGATCTATGACAGAAACGAATACGCCGAAGATCGTAAGCACATAATGGAAGGCTGGAGTCTATTTGTAAAAAACTGCTATGTGAAAGCACTTGCTGAGTCCGGCATTTAAGCTGCACGTTTAGTATCAATATGTGCCGCAATATCTGCAGCATGTGCGTAAACATACATGCCATCGCGCCAGGTATTAAAACCAAGCGTCTTTTTAGAGCGCCGGTTGTTAAATGTCTGCCTAGGCATATTGCCTAATTCAACACATATTTCATCGGCACTCAGCACCACTCTTTTATATTTATTGACTAGATATTCAAGCGTTGTCATTTGTGCTGTCCAATTCGTGATGTTTACCGATAGCCTCATCTAATGTTTTAAAATGCCCCTTAGACGCAGTCTCAAAATGCAACCCATAAGGGAATAAGGCATTTTCTGCGAAGGTAATTGTCCAAGCGGTTTCGCCGAAACGCAGGTGGTAGTTGTCTATTTTTTTCCACTTCATTTCTCATGACCTTTCTGGATGTGATAGAGGAATATAACGTAGTGTTTTGGCCAACGCTTCTATAGCAACATCTTCCCAACCCTCAGTACCGATATAAGCACAATCCACAGCGTTACGTAACACTTTTACATAGCCTTGAAGTCCTGAATTTATAGTTTCGTAGTTTTTATTAAGTGATTCAGTCAGTGCAATTGCATGATTAGAGGCAGCTTGCTCAATAAACAATAAGCCTTTTTCAGTTAGCTTATTATTCTCATTATCAGACGTAGCCACTCCAAGTCCTAGCTTGCGAATTATTTGAGTAAGCGTCCATCCATTGTGATAGCCGATTGCTGTTTTCTTTACGCCTTCAAGCAGAATATTTTTATAATCTGTGCGACCAAAGTTTGTATTCTTGAAAGCATCTTCAATCTCGTGATCCGGAACTAATGTCTCATTATTTATTGTCACATCAATACCTACACTTAGTTTATTAGTCATGCCGCTACCCCCATTAATTCTCTAATATCATCAGTCGTGCGGATGCTTTTCTGCACCTCACGTACCACTCTAGTTGTTTCTGCCTTTGGCACGGTGCGGTATAAATGGCGCTGCAGCTCAACCACCTTGTACGCAGCATCAATCTCGCGCTGGCTCAGTGGCTTCACATACTCAAGCGCTTTTAATATGCGCACCAGCGGCGCGTCGTCATACGGGATGTTGTTTTGCTCGGTAAGCTCTTTCCAGTATTGCAGCCAGCCTTCCAGTGCGCTTTCAATGTGCAGCATTTCACCGGATAGGCCCATCAGCTGCCAGCCGTCCTTTTGTGAGTACAGCAGCGCACCGTTGCGCAGCTGCTGAAATAAGCGCTCGATGGAATCGAAAGTATCGAACTCAAGCGTGAAATAATTGGTCATTTTCAGGCGGGATCTGTTTGTTTTCTGGACTTTTGATCTTTCCTGCTGTCTACGTTGGGCGCGGTTCATTTGGATACCTCAAACATATCAACGGTTAATTCACACCGACTGGCGTCTTCTATAGCGATAAAGTACTCGCAGTCATCACCGGCAGTTGCGTAGAATGATGCCCATTGCTGGTTCTCAGTTTCTGGCATGGTGTAGCGTTTGCATGCTTCACGGTAGGCGCATTGCTGTGTGCCGGTGGGTGATAGCCCTGCGCATTTTCTCAACCTGTTCATTTACGCACCTCATTTCTAATAGTTGTTAACTCAGCCAGATTGGCTCTAACTAAGGCTGCTGCTAATGGCGGGCATACACTGTTGCCAACCATGCGGACCTGTTCTGTTTTTGTCAGGTGGATCCACGTCTGTTTTCCTGTTTCGTGATCAATCACTAGACCTTTTTCAAAGATGTAGTTATCCGGGAAGCCCTGCGCTTTGAATAGCTCTACTGGCCAGAGCATGCGCAAGCCGATATCTTCAATTCTGTACAGTTGGCCTTTAACCGTTACAAGGCCGAAGCGGTCTTTTGTGGTGATGGTGTGTAGCGGATATCCCAGCTGCGGGTCTTGGTCTGTACCGTAGTATTTTATTAAGAAGGCGCGGACTTCAGCATGATGCGTGCCGCCTGCTGAAATGGTATGCAAAGGTTCGTCAGTGGCTTGACCGATGTTGTCTCCGCGCATTTTTACGATGTTGCTGGTGACTAAGCTATGGTGGTCGATTGATGTCACTGTACCTATCGGGTCGTTTAAATCAGATCCAATTACGCCAGTGTAGTTTTTTGCCAAAAATGCTGATACTAATGCGTGACGGTTCTCTGTAGTCTGCGTATGTAATGGCTGGTCCAGTGCAATGCCGCGCACTTCACCTTTTGATTTTTCGCCGTAATAAGTGGTGATGACAGGGGCTACCACTGAAAAGTGGCCGCCTTTAACCTGTGCGCATTGAGTCCGCAGCGGCTCATCAATTGGCATATTGCGTTGGTTGCTGGCGTTTGCATGTTCGCTGATAAAAGGCGTGATGTCTTTTTCAACGCGCACAATATATGGGCTTGGATTATTAACAACATATTTAACGATGCCTTTGGCAACTCGGCGCTGTGTAGCATCGGCAAGCGGTTTTTTACGCGTAAAAATACTAGGGCAGGGGATAGACCAATCAATACAATCCGCTGCTGTGCGCCAGAATGGACGACACTTTTCGCCGCGTGCCTTACTGCGTTTTTGCTCAAGCACCGGGTCAAAGTGTGTAGGCTCCGGCCACACGATAGGCTGACCATCGCGCCTGGCAATTAAAAATAAACGCTTGCGAATGGTTGGTGCGCCGTAATCACATGCACGTAGCTCTTTATATTCGACCTCATAGCCTTGGCGGTTGAGTGCATTCACAAACGCTTTAAACTCACGGCCTTTGTTTTTTTTGCATGGTTTGCCTTCTGAATCCAAAGGCCCCCAGGTGACAAACTCTTCCACGTTTTCAAGCATGATCACGCGCGGCTTTGCCACGGCAGCCCAGCGCAGCGCGATCCATGCCAGCCCGCGTATTTTCTTTTCAACAGGCTTGCCGCCTTTGGCTTTACTGAAATGTTTACAGTCAGGGGATAGCCACACTAAACCTACCTGGCGGCCTTGCGTCACTTCACGCGGATCGATATCCCAAACAGACTCGCAGAAATGCTTAGTCTGTGGATGGTTGGCCGTGTGCATGGCAATGGCTTTTGCATCATGGTTAATGGCGATATCAACATGACGGCCAAGAGCAAGCTCTATGCCGGTTGATGCGCCGCCGCCACCGGCGAAATTGTCAATAATCAGCTCGTGGTTGATGTCGAGGGTTAATTGTGGGGTGATCATTTGAGCACCTCGAATTCAATTACCCATACCCAAGGATTAGCATCCCAAGAACCTTCGCCGTTGATTGATTCCCATAACCATTTATATGCGTGACGCGGATCTGTATAGCCTTTCTCATAGATAACACCTTCAGCAACTGCATCTGAAAAGGTAATGCTTTGTAAATGCTCAACTCCAACATTGGTAATTTCAAGCTGTATGCGAGAAGCCCAACGCGGCATGTGGATTGAAGGGGTCCATCCGCCGTTATCATTTGGACGGTCAGCTCTGTAAAATATAGGCACGGCATGTCTAGTTTCATCGCCCATTGCACTAAATGTTTCACGCACCCAAAGCTGATCACCAGCATAACCAAATGGGCATGCTTTAGCGTATGACTCAACGGTGCTTGATCCGCTCCAATATTCACCCTTAGGAATAACCTTTCCATTTATAACTTGGCGTTTTTTAGTAAGCCCATTAAAGTGCAGAATAGATGGCTCAAATTCAGATTGATATGGCTGTGGATTAATAATTCGTCTAGTTTGCGTCTTGCTACCATTTAGAATTGCATTAACCATGGCGGCATTAAATAAGATTGGGCGCTCTTTCATGCTGCCACCTCTTTATTAATAGCAGCTTCGGCGGCACGGTATTCAGTGACGGTTATTTCTTGCAGATGCTCATTGAGTGATAGAGGTGTGGTGACATAGAAATAATCGCCACCATCTAGCCAACCTAGTCCTGAAAACATAACCTCGCCCCAGTGAGTGCCTAGTGCTTCGTACAATGGGTTGATTGACACCGTTTCTTTAGGGTAGCTTTCGTACCATTCTTTGTTAAGTGCTGTTAAATGCGATTTTCCATTTAGCCGCGACATTGAATTTGCGGATATAGGCTTTTGCGCGTAATTGATTTTATTATTAGGTTTAGTCCAAAATGGGTCAGTCTTTTCAGGATTAAATCGTAGACCATCAAAAACCCTGAACTCATGGCTTGATCTAGCCATAATTGCATCGCCACCAAACCTTTCAGCGAAGGCATTAGCTTTAACAATTAGTTTTTCACGGTCATCTTTTAGTTGTTTAAAAGCGGCTATAACCAATGGGTTATTGGTTTTGTAATATTTAATATCGCTCATGCTGCCACCTCAGTTCTATCTGACTCTGGTGCAGCCATATCAAAACCAATAAAATCTTGCGGTGCCACCTTTGATTTTGCTTCGCTTAGCAAGCGTTCGATATCTAGTGGGCTGTATTCGTTTTGGATGTCTTTTAATGACAGGCGAAAATTATAATTATCATCGTTGATGATCGAGTAACCGTAATTAGGGTGGCCGATTTCGAAGCATGGCTCAATGGATGCATAATCGACACCTAATAGTAAGCAGCTAATTTCTAGTGCTTTCAGAATATCGCTGTCTACTGGCTCTTCCATAACTACAAATAAAGTGGCACTTTTGCGATATTCGTATGTGCTAATAAAATGACGGAATACGATTCCGTTAAGTTTTAATGCGCACAGAACTTCTTCAGACTTATCTATGTTGTCTTTATGCAATGTAAGTGCAGCCACGTCGCCTTTAAAACTGTCGATTAAATCGTTTAATTTGTCGTTGAATAAATTCATGATGGTGGTCTCCAAAGGTTAAGTGATTGCTACCAGAACATACGGCGTACCGCGAGTTTCAGGCTTTTAGTTTTACGGTGGCCGCTTTTACGGTGGTACAAGTAATCGCAGCGCAGGCTTGCCGCTAATACGATGACAATAGGGGTAGCAAATCCAAGTACGTAGCTGATGTAAATTGATTGATTCATGCGGTGATCCTTTCATGGGTTGGTGATTTTTTAGAGGTTGTTTGCCAAGGGGCAGGGCGGTTGATAAACCAGTTTTCACACACGGCGCTTTTTCTGCGGCCTAGTGTTGCCCCGGCACTGCGGCTTAGTTTTGCCGGTAGCGTGATATTGGCGGCAGCGGCAACACGCTCAATACGCTCGACGGATGAACTGAGCTTGCGGCGCAGCTCATTGAGCGTGACGTGTTTGTTGTTTGCCAGATATGCCTTGATGGCTATTAGCAATTCGTCATCGGTTAAGGTTTTGTTGGCCATGGTTACGCGGCCTCGGCTTTGGCGATGGCGGCGCGGGCGAAATCTGCTATAACTTCTAGTTGCTCAGTAGTGTTGTAATAATCTGCCTCAGCTTTATTGATTATTGATTTCAAAGTCGCCAACAAATCAGCATTAACTTGCATCAACCGAGCATTCTCAGCTGACATGAATGCCGTTGCTAAGTCTGGCGAGTTTTCTAGAGTTTCAGTATCAACACCCTCGCAGCGATTTACACACGCCACAATGCGCCGAGCGGCATCTATTCCAATATTCGAGACAATGGTGTAATCGTCAAACGTGTCAATATCGCAAAATCTGTCTCTGTGCCCGCGCACGTGAATATTCAAAGGCGTTTTTATATGTTGTAGTTGCTTATTATTCATAATCACGCCACCCATGCTTCAGCTGAAATGCATGATTGCTGGCGCTGCATGGTTTGTTCTGCTTCTGCCAGTACCAGGTTATCCGGTCTGTATTTAATGATCAGGCCGTGGGCTTTGATGTCTGCCACTTGGGCATCTGTCAGGCGGGCGGCGTTGATGACGGCATGTTTTTTGAAATCAGCTAAAATTACGTTTTTCATGGTTGGTCTCCTAGATTTTGTTAAACCAGTATTCACGGGCTGGTCTGGCCATTACTGCGGTTTTACTGCTCACTACGGTTACTTTTTTCTGCGCGTTTAATGCCATGCGCACCAGGCATTTTTTAGTCATGTCACACTGGATAGCTTTTTCAAAGCTGTAGCCGATGCGGTTTAATCCGGTGCGCTCGTAGGCGCGTTTTAGTTCTGCTGTTGTTACCTCGGTTTCACTTGTATTCATGGCAATCTCCACAAAAGTTAAGCTTCAAAAATCCAGCACTTCACGGTTTCAGGGCGCGGGCTTGCTTCAACACCGTAGTTATCGAAGCCACGTTTTTTGTTGTATTCACGATTGATGGAGCTGCTGACGGCTTTAGTCTCTACAAACTTGCGTTTGCGGCTGGTTTTGAGTAATTTTTTCAAGTCAGATAGCAGTGGGATCTGTTGTTTTTTCTCAGCTGCCATTTGCACGAACTGGTTGAGGTTGATGGCGATTAATTCAGGGTCGTTGCTGTGGTTGAGGCGCGGCTCTAAATCGTCGCCATTCATGTACTCGTAAATTTCCCAGAATGCCTGCACGTCAGGGTGATCTGCATTAATGGCTTGCTGGCGTGATACAGCCATTTCAACCACTTCATCACGGGCAGCATCCAGCATGCGGTCGTCGATTTGCACTACCACACTCAGCGCTTCAAGCATGGCCAGAATCTGCGCGTGGTTTTTGATGATTCGCAGGTTTTTAATGCCACCGATGTTTTGCAGGGTTTTTTCGTAAAAGGTAGACTTTTCTTTAAAGGTCGCCATGACTGCGGCCTCTGCGGTGGTGGCTTTAATCAAAAAGCCTGATAGCTCTTCTACCGGCATGCGCTCTAGGGTTTCACCGGCAATCTTGCCCGCTGGTGTGTGGCTTTTCACATCGCAGTGAATATGCACAATACGTTGCATCATGGCGTCACTGGCTGATACGGTAGCATTCTGGCTGATGACAATGGCACCGCGGAATGGTGGCTCGTAAGTTTCGTTGCCGCCATTCTTGACACCGCGTGAGCGTACAGAGCGCCCGTTGTAAGCGGTTTTTAGTTCATCCCAATCAAAGGTCTTTGCGTGGGCTTTGTCTTCGCCACCGCGGTCGCTCTCAATCAGCACCACCGGCAAGCCAGCCACCTGTGCAAAGTTACGTGCACGGGCTGCCAGCGTTGACTTGGAGGGGTCGAAGCCTTCGTAATCGTTGCGGCCTACCAGCTTCCATAAGAACTCGATCAGTGTAGATTTACCTGCGCCGGGGTCGCCGACCACTTCCAAGAAAGGGTATGACTTATGGTGCTGCCTGATTTGCTCGGCAAACAGGCTGCCCGTCCAGAATGCCAGTGCCACGATGCCTTTGGCTTGGTAGCACTTCCATAACAGGTGGATCCACTCGGTGTTGAATTCTTTGGCATCGGTATTGATGCTGAGTGAAACGGATTGATTCAGAGATTTAACTGATAGCCTGCCAATGTCGAAAAAGTCTTCTTCATTGATCTGGTGCAGTTGGCCATCTTTCACAGCAACGTCATTGAATACATAGGTGCCGTGCTCGCGGCTGTAGCCCACGAAGTCGATGGTTTGCACCGTTTTCATGTTGTACAGCTGCTCTTTGATGATGCGGTCCAGCTGTGCAGCGTTGCCACTGAATACCGCACCTGGTGCGATTGATAGCAGACGTTTTTTAAACTCGGTAGAGCTTGAAAGTTGCGCACCGGTGAATGTGTTTTTAATGCTGCTGCCATCGTGCGGAAAATCAACACGCAGGTAGTACCAGCTTTCATCGGTCAGTGTGTTGGCTTGGTAGTAGAGTGCCTGTGGGTAGCAGTTGGCGATTTCAAATACTGTTTTAGCTTCAATGAGTGCTTTTTCACGGATTTCATCACGGGTTAACTGAACCGGCGCATCCTCATTCTCACGCTCGATTGCGTTTACTGATTTGTGATATTTGTCTAGGTCGAGCTGAAACCACCACATACGGTTCATGAAGCCATAAAAGAAGCTTTGGTCGCCATTGCGGTTGTACATCAGCAGCGCTTTGTCAGTCGGTGACTTAGCGATCAGCAGCGCGCCGTTATAGAGCGCTTCGTCAATGGCTTTATCATCAAGCTTGCCAAGTTGAAACATATCGTTCCAATCAAGCTTTTTTCGGCCTTTGTTTTTAATCTGTGCGGCACGAGATACCCAGCCTTGCTCACGGCTTTGCTCTACGTGTTTGCGTATGTACTTGCTGCCAGCAGGGCCGTCATCCAGTGCCCATACTATCTTTGGTAAATCCTTGCCTGCTGCTTTGTATTGCTCGGCCAGTGCCTGCAAGGCTACGTCAGGGTAGTTGTTGCAACTCATGGCAGATACCGCAGTGCGGCCTGACATCAGCAGGGCGATACTGTCGAATATGCCTTCTACAATCCAGATTTCTTTTACTGTATCAGCGGTTAAATCAAGCGTAGGCGCTTGCCACCAGTGGCCTTTATAGCTCCCTTTGAAGTTGGCTTTCTGGCTGCCAAAGCGTTGCGGCTTATCAATCAGCCGCTCCCAGAATGCCCCGTTCGGCAATTGAAAGCGAACGGTCGCGGAGCCGATGTTCTTTGCAGCGTCGTAAAAGCTTTCTTGCGTGTACCAGCCTTTCATTTTGCTGGTATCAAAACCGCGACCTTCACTCATGTAGGCATCGGCTGATGCATTAGGCGCGACCGGTGTTGGCTTGTAGCGCTCTGACCAGTTATTGAACAGGTCAGGGTATAAATCTTTAATGTGAAACTCAGCGCCGCATTTATTCAGGCGACCGCAGCGCAGCACCCAAGGCGCTTCAGCAAACGTGTACAGCTCTTTCTTTTTGCAGGCTGGGCATTCGCCTTGCTGTAAATGCTCACCATGCTTCTTGAACGAAAAATCGCGGTCAAGGTATCTGGTAATGTCGCTGTGTAGGCTTGGGTTCATCGTTTAATCACAAAATTTGGGTAAAAAAATCCTTATCGCCTTAAAAAAGGCGTTTTCAGGGTGTTACTTGGGTTAGGGGTTGGCGATTAAATCGCCGATGGGTTAACCGCTGGGGGTGTCTGTCATGGCCTCAGACCTCGCAGATAGCGGAATGAACACCGCAGGGTTAGGGGTGCGGCTAGGGCAGATGGTACGCACCGCGCTCAAGTGTGCCGCCCACGTATGGCCGCACTGGATGTTGGTGCATTGGAAGTATATTTCACGCGTTATCGCCGTGATCTTTTTGCTGGTGCTGATAGTTGCCCGGCTTGAGCAATGTGGGCAGCTGGCGCGATTATTCTTTGACATTTGATTTCTCCGCTAATCGTTGCTGAAGGGATGATCTGGCTTGCTCAAGTGCAGCAATAGCACTGATCGTATTCTCAAGCGCCAGCTCAAGCTCGCCGGGGCCAACACCATCAAGCAACTGGGCGTAGGCATTATTCACATCTGATGTTTCGTGCAGAATGTGCTTGAGCATATCTAGTGGATCAATCACCACAGTTTTATTAATCGGGTTAGCGGTGATATCCAAATCAATCAAAAGCGCGTTCACTGTTTTTAAACGCAAGCCCATAGGCAGAGCGGCAAGAATGGTTTTAATGAAATTAGCCGGCAACAAGTTGTTGTCTTTTGTTATTTCATCCAGCCAGCGGAATATCTTGTTTGCATTGGTGTGCTGGCGGCGGTATTGGTCACCGCTGCCCTCAGTATCAAACCCGATGCCGGTCGCCAAATGAGAATTATTGTTCACATGCGTCTGCACGATCTGTTCGGCTACTGTTTCACGGCTCCAGTCGTTCTGGCGCTTCCAGTTATTCACGGCATTACCGATAATCGCAATCCATGTATCGGCTGGGTGAGAACTATCTCTCATGATTTTATGGTTCGACATGGTTATGATTGCCTTGTCGGTTGAGAATAAAAAGAGGCAGCACCGACTATGCAATCGGTGCCGCCAGAGGCTGTAATAGTTGACGCTATCCCAGCCAAGGGCACAGCCAGGGTGGCCATAGCTGTGCGGGAGGAAGCTGTACGTAACACGGCTATTGAAAATAAAGGTGCCATGATAAATTTACGCAATGAGAACATTATTGACCATCAACCAAATCAGTTTGAATAGGCAGACCAAGCTCTCGGGTGATGACCCTTTGAGCATCGGTCAGCGCCTTGCGGTCATTCTTAGAATCAGTGCGGTTTTTTACCGCCTGCAAACGCACAAGCGCGTTAATGCGGGCAAGCTCCAGCTTGGCTGCGCCAAGTTGGTTTTTATTGATAGCCACACCAAGCACTTCATAATCATGCAAGGCATCAGCCCACTCGTTAAGTTTGGCTTCAAGAAACTTCGCGCCAGTTACATTTCCTTGTGCGCTAACTACTTCTGGGCTAATGGTCATCATGTAAGCTGCAACACGAGACAAAAGAATATGATTTTGTCCATTTGCACCCCCCATAAGTGGGGTGCTTTGTCCATCTGCACCCCACCTAGCTGGGGTGCAGATGCCAAGATATTCTCTATAAAATTCACTTTCAGTGACTTTTCTGCGTTGACCTTCCCACCTCAACCCAAACAAATCACTGATAGGTTTAAGTGGGGTGACTTCTTCACCGGCGGCATTTTTAATAATTTGCAATTGCATACCGGCGTATTCGATGGTTACAGCGACTTTACTCATGATGGTCTCCATAAAGTTAGTTTTTAGATTTGACGAGGGGTAGCCCAGCAACGCAGGCTAGTCTGGCTACCGAAGCAACGGTCATATTGAGTTGTTCTGCTTGTTTTTTTACAAGCGCAACTTCTTCAGGTCTTAGCCTTAAAGCAATCTGATTTATAACTACGCCTTTAGGTGACCTAGATTTGCGTATTTTGTGAGCAATCATTATGTATAATCTTTTTTAGTAACACAGTGAGGTCATTATGGTAAGCAATACGACACTTGTCAATAGTAAAAATAGAGATTTGACTACTTTTGGTGGAAGAATTTCATTTGAACGTGATCGTCTTAAGTTTAAGCAGGTAGATATTTGCCTAAGATTGGGGATAAGTAAGACCACTCAAATTAAATATGAATCAAGCGAGAGAAAGCCTGACGTTGAGTATTTGGCTGAACTTTTTAATTTAGGTTTTGATGTGATGTACATCATGACTGGTTTTAGAGGCCATGATGTTTTGACGGATGAGCACCAAAATTTAATCGAGGCTTATATTGAGGCACCAGAAACATTAAAACGAGCCGCTTTTGCTGTGTTGGTGTCTGGCTACATCGTAGAATTTGAGAGGTCGCGTCTTACACCTGGCTATTTCAAACATGAAATAAAAGGTGAAGAGGATTTAAGGTTTGAAAAGCATGCTTTGAAAAAAGATGATGTAACAGGTGATGATTAGTCAATTTAGATGGCATAACAAAGAAGAAGGATCCATTACATACATCGGTAATAAGATCGAGTTCCAGAATGGATTTGGGGCATATCAGCCGTATATTTACGAATGTGTCTTTAATCCTGAATCTAGTATGGTTATAGGACTTACTGCGAAGCCGGGTAGGCTGTGATAGTTTTTTGCTAAACTAATAGTGTTAGTTAGTGTCTATATAGAAAGCAGTGTAGTTCTATAGTGTGTAATACAGTTATATATAGTGTAATACAGTAACTAAATGTTTACTAAAATGAACTATGGCGTTATTATTAATCACTTGTTGGCAAGTTCGTCAACAACTATTTGATAGTGGTTAAAGAGTAGCGCAAAGGTGAAATATGACAAAAAGTATGGCTCTAAGAGATACAGGTGACTATATAGCAGGAATTGCTACGTCCAGTGCTCAGACTTCTGTCAACATCACACTGCTAGATGTGATAGATAACACTGTAAATTCACTGTCTGGACTAACAAACATTCTTACTACCTTCAATACATTAATCCATGATGCACTAAAGGGTATTGAAGAAAAAGTAATTATTGAATCTCAATATGTAGACCCAGATGATAATGCTATTAATTCAATAGTTTTGGCTTCACTACAACTTAAAACAGTATTAAATGATTTAGTTCATAGAAGGGCGTCAATTGATGCAGATGAGCGTTTAAATCATGATCATTGTGAATCATTGCATCAGGAATTTGATCTTGCCATTTCTGCAATTAATACATTAATAGATTCGCTAGCTGATATTAGATTTTTGATTATTAAACATGATTTGGCTGCAGAGCCAAGAGATTGTGCTGAGTATGAATCTGTAAACACATTGATTGCTGATTTGCGTAAGTAGTATGACGGATGTAGGTGCTGGTGGTGTACAGATTGTAAGGTGGAAAAAGTCTACTCGTTTCCATAAGGATTACACTAAATTAGATAACGGCATTAAAGATTTGGCAGATCAAAAATTACAGGATCTTGTAAAGGATCCTAGACCGCCAGGGTTAAGTTTTGAGAAATTAAAAGGGCACTCAAACCCAGATCTTTACACAATACATCTCAATGGTAATTTTAAGTTGTCCATGGAGATTGATGGTGGACATGCATTTTTAAGAAGAGTCGCTAATCATGATGAAATTGATAGACAGCCATAATTAAAAAACCCGCTAAGTGAACTGCACCCCAAAAGTTGGACACTTTGTCCAACTCATTAAGGTGCAGTTTTTATGTCTAAATATTCAAAAGCATTTAAATTAAAAGTAGTGGAAACTTATTTGTCTGGTAAACGGGGTCAAAAGCTTGTTGCAGACGA
>DATCVB010000024.1:0-8665 GCA_036567185.1 Methylotenera sp. | reverse complement strand
GCTTTGTTATACTCAAAACGGCAAGCACCAGCGTACTGACGCATCGCGCGCACTTGCGCTCCGTTCGGCATCAGTTCGAATTTGTAGGCTTGCAGGCGTTTCATTGAGGTAAGCTATCATGGATTGTTTACTTGTCAAATTTAGTCAAACCCTTGCACTTATATCCTCGCCATAAATGACAAGGTTTTACGCGCAATCTGATAAAATAAATACCTATGAACCTGAATAAATCACAAAAGAAAAAAATCGTTGTTGGCCTCTCCGGCGGCGTAGATTCCTCTGTTACTGCCCTGCTTTTAAAACAGCAGGGTTATGAAGTCACTGGCCTGTTCATGAAGAACTGGGAAGATGATGACACCGATGAATATTGCTCGAGCAAACAAGATCTGATTGATGCGGTATCCGTAGCCGATAAAATCGGTATTGATATTGAAGCGGTTAACTTCAGCGCCGAATACAAAGACCGCGTATTTGCCAACTTTTTAAGCGAATACCAAGCTGGCCGCACACCGAACCCGGACATCCTGTGTAATGCCGAAATCAAATTCAAGGCATTTCTCGATCACGCCATGGGCATGGGCGCAGACCTGATTGCTACAGGCCACTATGCGCAAGTGCGTGAAAATCCATTGCAGCCAGGCAAGTACCAGTTACTGAAAGCAGATGACGGCAGTAAAGACCAAAGTTATTTTCTATATCGCCTCAATCAGGCACAGCTTTCAAAAACGCTATTCCCGCTTGGCACCTACCTGAAGCGCGAAGTGCGTGAAATCGCGCGCGCTGCTGGCCTGATCAATGCCGAGAAAAAAGACTCCACCGGCATTTGCTTTATCGGCGAACGGCCGTTTCAGGAATTCCTGAGCAGATATCTACCACGCGAGCCCGGCGATATGAAAACACCGGAAGGCAAAATTGTCGGCCGTCATGAAGGTTTGATGTATTACACGCTGGGGCAGCGTCAGGGTTTAAAAATCGGTGGCAGCCGCGAAAGCAACGGTGAGCCATGGTTTGTCGCAGCCAAAGACATGGAAAAGAACGAACTGGTTGTTGTACAAGGCCACGAACACCCGCTACTGCTTAACGATGGTTTAAAAGCCGGTCAGTTACATTGGATCAGTGAAGAAGACCCCAAAACCAACTGGGTCTATGCGGCAAAAACACGTTACCGCCAACCAGATGCGCCTTGCGAGATTGATGCTATCAGCACTGAAGAAGTCACGATTAAATTTGGACAGAAACAGTGGGCCATTACACCCGGCCAGTCTGCAGTCGTCTATGAAAGCAATGTCTGCTTAGGCGGCGGTATCATTACCGGTGCTATTTAAAAATAATCCCTGGCAATTGAGGTAATTATGGCTTATGTACTTAAGAACGCCCAAGGTGAAGTGATTGCTGTAAGCGCAACTGAGAATCTGGGTGCTGGCTGGACTTTGGTGGAAGACAACTCAAAAGAGTATCTGGACTTTTTAGAAAGGTCACTGGCAAAAAGTGATCCTTTCCGTGAAAGCGATATCCACCTGGCGCGCGTGCTGGAAGATTTAATTACATTACTGATTGAACGCAACATGATACGTTTTACCGATTTGCCTGCACCAGCCCAGAAACGCTTGAATGACAGACAATCGCTGCGTAAGAAAACGCAGTTATCCAGCCTGCTTGATGATAACGGTCACATCGCCTGATACTGAACCAGGCGTTATGAACTTAATTCGCCACAGGCATACTATCTATAAACGACTGTCGTTTAGTTAAAACTGACTGCAGTCGTTCCAGGTTTGGGTAATCAGCAGCTAGATCAATCGTACTGCCAAATCTTAGCTTGATGTATCCAAGCATGCAGCCAACAGCAATATCAGCCAAACTAAACGTGTCATCTACACACCACTTGTTATGACCAAGGTCATTATTTAATGCCGTCAGGCCGCGTGTCACTTTATCCATTTGTCTGGTAATAAAAGCTCCCTCCTGCTTCTGCTCAGGCTTGCGCTGCTCCATGATTACGGCTACTGCTGCATCACATACGCCGTCAGCCAAAGCTTCCCAGCGACGCACTGCTGACTTGGCAGTGTTGTCTTTAGGAATCAAATGTGCCAGCGGTGTGCGATTATCCAGATATTCGGCAATCACACGTGAATCGTAAAGGCTCTCACCATCATCACCTAAAACCAGCACCGGCACCTTACCTAGCGGATTATATTGCTTCACCGGACAATCCGGATCAGACAGAACTACCTCTTCCAGCTTGATATCAATGTGCTTTTCAGCGGCAACAATGCGGATTTTGCGGGCGTACGGACTATTAAGGGTATATAAAAGCTTCATGATTTTTTTACTTATGATGTTATTTAGTCATATTGAGTGTTTGATAGCATTATAATTCAAACTCCGCTTTGCTCACGACAACCATGACACTATTTAACAAATACTACCCGGTCGGCTCCAACGCTTTTGATGCACTGGTAACAACGCAGGTAAAAGCTGCACTGGATGAAGATATCGGCAGCGGCGACCTTACTGCATTGCTTGTTCCGCAGGAACAAATGGTCAGCGCCACGATTATCGCGCGCGAAAGCGCGATCATTTGCGGCCAGGACTGGGTCAATGCCTGCTTCAAACTGATTGATAACAATGTACAGCTTGAGTGGCTGGTCAATGAGGGCGACCGTGTTCAGCCTGACCAGCTGTTATGCAAGATTAATGGCTTGGCCAGACCATTACTCAGCGCAGAACGCTGCGCGCTTAATTTCTTACAAACGTTGTCAGCAACAGCAACCGAGACGCGTAAATATGTAGATGCCATTGCAAGCACCAATGCGCAGATTCTGGATACGCGTAAAACGATTCCGCACCTGAGACTGGCGCAAAAATATGCCGTAACCGTTGGCGGCGGCCATAATCAGCGACTAGCGCTATATGATGGCATTCTGATTAAAGAAAATCACATTGCAGCAGCAGGCAGCATCAGCAAAGTCATGCAGCAGGCTTTTGCACTGAATACCGGCAAAAGCATACAGATTGAAGTAGAGAACCTGGAACAATTAAGGCTGGCACTGGAAGCTGGCGCAACCAGCATCCTGCTGGATAACTTCAACAATGATCTGCTGCGAGAAGCGGTCAATATTAATAACCAGTCCGGAAAAAAAGCTGTGTTGGAAGCTTCTGGCGGCATCACGCTGGATAATGTCCGTGAAGTAGCGCTCACTGGCGTTGACCGCATATCTATTGGCTCGCTGACCAAAAACATACAAGCCATCGACCTCTCTATGCGTGTTGATAAATTAGCACAGGCTAAGATATAAACATAATTTACTGCGTTTCTAAATAAGGCATTAGTCATGAACAAAGCCACGACATTTATCAAACCCACCGGTCGCGTAACATTAGGTGACACGCTGCGTATGTTAATCAACGATGGCATTATCGACAAAGCCCAGGCCGAAAAGCTATACAAAGATCGCCGGCTGGACAGCTCTAACCTGCATCCATTAGTCGTGATCGGTGAACAAAAATGGAAGAACCTAAAGCCGCCCCTTAATTCGCTCAGTATAGAGTGGCTGTCTTCGTGGCTGGCAGACCATGCCGGCATGGACTATTACCATATCGACCCGCTTAAGCTGGATTTTGGTGAAGCATCTAAGGTCGTATCAAAAGGCTATGCCGAGCGTCTAAAAATCATGCCGATTTCGATCAAAAATGGTGAAGCAATTATCGCCACCTCTGAGCCTTTCAACACAGACTGGGTTGGCGATTTAGAGCGCATGCTCAAAATGAAAATAAAGCTGGTGGTTGCCAACCCGCTTGAGCTTAGCCGCTACCTGCCTGAAATGTACAACCTTGCCAACTCGATGCATGCTGCCAATCTGTCTAAAGCCGGGCAAGTGATCGGCGTGCAGAATTTTGAGCAACTGGTAGAGCTGGGTATAGATAAAAATCTGGATGCTAATGAACAGCATGTAGTGAACATTGTAGACTGGCTGTTTAAATATGCATTTGAGCAGCGTGCCAGTGACATACATTTAGAACCCAGGCGCAACATAGGTCTGATGCGCTTCAGAATTGACGGTGTGCTGCATCAGGTATATCAGATCCCGCCCAACATCATGAATGCAATCACTAGCCGCATTAAGCTGCTTGGCCGCATGGATATGGTTGAGAAACGCCGTCCGCAAGATGGTCGTATTAAAACTTTATCAGCCGAAGGCAATGAAATTGAATTACGTCTTTCTACCATGCCTACTGCATTCGGCGAAAAACTCGTCATGCGTATTTTCTCGCCGGATATTTCCAGCAAAGACTTTATCGCATTAGGATTTTCACCATTACAGGCTGATAAATGGAACGACTGGGCGAAAGCTCCCAACGGCATTATTTTAGTCACTGGCCCTACCGGCTCCGGTAAAACCACTACGTTATACTCAACTCTGCGCATACTCGCAACGCCTGAAGTCAATGTGTGTACAGTAGAAGACCCGATTGAAATGGTCGAACCTGCATTCAACCAGATGCAGGTGCAGCACAATCTCGGGTTGGGATTTGCAGAAGGCATACGCACCCTGATGCGGCAAGACCCGGACATCATTATGGTGGGCGAGATTCGCGATATAGAAACTGCTGAAATGACGATTCAGGCTGCGCTGACCGGCCACCTGGTATTATCAACCCTGCACACGAATGATGCTCCTTCAGCCGTCACCCGGCTGCTGGATTTAGGGGTACCGTCTTATTTGATTCACTCTACGGTACTCGGCATTATGGCGCAGCGTCTGGTAAGAACGCTATGTCCCAACTGCAAAGCACCCGAGCCGATAACACAAAGTGACTGGAGTGCGCTGGTTGGCACATTTAACCTGCCTAAACCCGAGCATATTTACAGACCGGTCGGCTGCCTGGAGTGTCGCAATACCGGTTTCAAAGGCCGCAGCGGTATTTATGAAATGCTATCAATGAGTCGCACGCTCAGAAAGCTCATTACACCCGATACCAATCTGGCGAAGCTTACTAAACAGGCTTATCAGGAAGGCATGCAGCCACTGATTATTAACGGCGCAGAAAAAGTAGCCGCCGGTCTCACCACAATAGAAGAACTGCTGAAAGTAGCACCGCCTCTGGAACTTGAATAAAGCTACTTTTTAAACATGGTTTTTTGATTACAAAAATTGTAATAGCCAGCTAGCCAACGCAGCAGACTTTGAATGTTAAGCCTTTCATTTCTGACACTTTTATCCTTGACCAATCTCGCCCAAACGGTTATCGTGTAGGGTTACCGAATAAACTATTTAAAATCAAAAAGATTTATGGCAGAGACATCTCATCCGCATCAAATCACGGGCGCAGAAATTTTGATCCGCTCCCTGGAACAAGAAAATGTAAAATTCGTTTTTGGGTATCCTGGTGGTGCAGTTTTACATATCTATGACGCAATATACAAACAAGGTCATTTCAAACATATCCTTGTGCGTCATGAACAAGCTGCCGTGCACGCCGCAGACGCTTTTTCGCGAGCGACAGGTGAAGTCGGCGTTGCGCTGGTAACGTCCGGCCCAGGTGCAACTAATGCAATCACCGGCATTGCAACTGCCTACATGGATTCAATTCCGATGGTGGTTATCAGCGGTCAGGTACCGGTTGCCGCGATTGGCCTGGATGCTTTCCAGGAAGTCGACATGGTTGGCGTTACACGCCCCTGTGTAAAACATAACTTTCTGGTAAAAGATGTAAAAGACATCGCTTCGACCATGAAAAAAGCATTCCACATCGCAAGAACCGGTCGTCCGGGTCCGGTCGTGGTTGATATCCCCAAAGACATTACTGCCAACTTTGCAGAGTTCGTATATCCAAGTACAGTGGAAATGCGCTCTTACAACCCAGTGACCAAAGGTCACAGCGGTCAGATTAAAAAAGCAGTTAAATTACTGCTGGAAGCTGAACGCCCGATGGTTTACACCGGCGGCGGCGTAGTGCTGGGTGACGCTTCGGAGTTATTGGTAAAACTGGTGCAAGCATTGGGCTTACCTGTTACCAACACATTGATGGGCCTGGGCGGCTATCCGTCTACTGACAAACAGTTTTTAGGCATGCTCGGCATGCATGGCACTTATGAAGCCAATATGGCAATGCATGAGTGCGATGTGCTGCTCGCAGTAGGTGCGCGTTTTGATGACCGCGTAATCGGTAATCCAGAGCACTTTTACAATAAAGACCGTACCATTATCCATATAGATATCGACCCGTCATCGATCTCTAAACGCGTAAAGGTGCATGTACCTATCGTAGGCGACGTGAAGTCTGTACTGGGTGAAATGAATGACCTGGTCTTACAGGAAAAACCACAGCAATCCCCTGCGCTTAAAGCCTGGTGGAAGCAAATTGAGGAATGGCGTGGCAAGCACTGCCTGAACTACCTCAATAACAACGGCTTTATCAAACCGCAGTATGTGATTGAAAAACTGTGGGATGTTACTAAAGGTGATGCCTTCGTGACATCTGACGTAGGTCAGCATCAGATGTGGGCTGCGCAATATTATAAATTCGACAAACCACGTCGCTGGATCAACTCCGGCGGCTTGGGTACGATGGGCGTTGGCCTGCCATACGCAATGGGCTGTCAGTTTGCATATCCAGATGCGCAGGTAGCCTGTGTAACCGGTGAAGGCAGTATCCAGATGAATATTCAGGAGCTTTCAACCTGTAAGCAATATCATCTGCCGATTAAAGTGATTTTGCTCAACAACCGCTATTTAGGTATGGTTCGTCAATGGCAAGAGTTCTTCTATGAGAACCGCTACTCTGAATCCTATATGGATAGCCTGCCGGACTTTGTAAAATTGGCTGAATCTTACGGCCACGTTGGTATGCTCATTGAAAAACCTGAAGACGTAGAAGGTGCATTGACTGATGCATTTGCAATGAAAGATCGCTTTGTATTTATGAACTTCATCACAGACCAGAAAGAAAACGTTTTTCCGATGATTCCAAACGGAAAAGGTCTGTCTGAAATGATTTTGGCGGAGGATCTATAATGCGCCATATTATTTCACTGTTGATGGAAAACGAAGCTGGCGCATTATCACGCGTTGCCGGTTTGTTTTCTGCACGCGGTTACAACATCGAATCACTCACAGTTGCACCGACCGAGGATCCAACCCTATCCCGTATGACTATTGTTACATCAGGTTCAGAAGACGTGATTGAACAAATCATCAAACAGCTAAACAAGCTGGTAGATGTAGTTAAAGTGCTTGATTTAAATGATGGAAAATTCATTGAGCGCGAACTGATGCTGGTAAAAGTCAAAGCAACCGGCGGCTTCCGCGAAGAAATGAAACGCATGTGCGATATTTTCCGCGGCCGCATCATTGATGTCGCCGATGGCACTTTTACCATTGAGCTGACTGGCTCAGGTCACAAACTGGATGCATTTATCGAAAGTCTGGATAAAGCAGCTATTTTGGAAACCGTCCGCACCGGTGCTTCCGGCATTGGTCGTGGCGATAGAATTTTAAAAGTATAGAATTAATCATAAAGTAGGTTTTAATTTTTCAGTATCTGAATTGAAAGGCATGAAGCAATGAAAGTTTATTACGACAAAGACGCAGACCTTGGCTTAATCAAAGGCAAACAAGTAACCATCGTAGGTTACGGTTCACAAGGTCACGCACACGCAGCTAACTTAAAAGACAGCGGTGTTAACGTAACTATAGGTTTACGCAAAGGCGGCAGCTCATGGGCTAAAGCGGTTGCAGCAGGCCACAACGTTCTGGAAATCGCAGAAGCAACTAAACAAGCAGATGTAGTCATGTTGTTATTGCCTGACGAAAACATGCCGGAAATTTTCCATGCAGAAGTTGCTGCCAACTTGAAACAAGGTGCTGCATTGGCTTTTGCTCACGGCTTCAACATTCACTACAACCAAATCACACCACGTGCTGATTTAGACGTGATCATGATCGCGCCAAAAGGCCCAGGCCACACTGTGCGTTCAGAGTACCTGAAAGGCGGCGGAGTACCTTCATTGATCGCTGTTTACCAAGACAAATCAGGCAAAGCTAAAGACATCGCACTTTCATACGCAGCTGCAAACGGCGGCACTAAAGGTGGCGTGATTGAAACTGATTTCCGCGAAGAAACAGAAACTGACTTGTTCGGTGAACAAGCTGTTTTATGTGGCGGCGCGGTTGAACTGGTTAAAGCTGGTTTTGAAACACTGGTTGACGCTGGTTACGCACCTGAAATGGCATACTTCGAATGCTTGCACGAATTGAAATTGATTGTGGATTTGATGTACGAAGGCGGCATTGCCAACATGAACTACTCAATCTCAAACAATGCTGAATACGGCGAATATGTAACTGGCCCTAAAGTGATTAACGATGAATCACGTTACGCAATGCAAGAATGTTTAGCTAACATCCAAAATGGTGAATATGCTAAACGCTTCATCCTGGAAGGCCGTACCAACTATCCAGAAATGACTGCACGTCGTCGTTTGAACGCAGCTCACCCAATTGAACAAGTTGGCGGTCAATTGCGCTCAATGATGCCTTGGATTGCTAAAAACAAATTAGTTGATCAATCTAAGAACTAATCCTGAAAACTAATCGAGTTTAAACTCATTGGTAATTAGAACTGGTAGGGCAAAGCGTTATGCGTTTTGCCCTATTTTATT
>DATCVB010000023.1:0-100335 GCA_036567185.1 Methylotenera sp. | reverse complement strand
TGTGGTGCGTGACCGCGGCGTGATGGCACGTTTGGCTGATGGTGGTATGCTGGAGAATGTGTATCGCCTGCAGATTATGAATGCAACCGAAACTACACAGCGCTATGAGCTTAGTGCCAGCGGTATTGATAAGCTCAAAGTGGAGTCCGATGTGGCGGATGCCAACAAAACCGTTACTGTGAACTCTGCTGAGTCACGCTGGATTCCGGTACGTCTGCAGATTCCCGATGGCTCTATCAAGTCTGGTTCGCATCCGGTGGAGTTTAAGGTACGTGCCATTGAGAGCAATGAGGTGGTGGCAGAGAAGTCTGTGTTTCTGGTGCCGAGGTAAATTTAATAGTTAAGTTTCAGAACTATATTGATAGACCTATTTTTTAAATTACGCTGACAATCAGTTTTGTATGAAAGTAACAAATCCATGAACAACGCTATGAATGCACACACAACTCAAGACGAAACAATAGACCCGCAAGCCGGAAAAGCCTGGTGGCATTTTGGGCATATGTGGCTAGTAGTAGGTGGTCCACTAACTGTAGTTATTGCATCATTCATTACACTATATCTTGCCATTCAGGTACCGGACCCGGTGGTAGATAGTGATTACTATCGCAAGGGCATTGAAATCAACAAGACGCTTGATGGCAGACGTGATGGCCTGGTGCCCGCCATTCAAGGGCGCAATCATGCGGCTACCGGCATTAAACCGACACAACCCTAAGATCACCTCTGAATTAATATGCGGAACGTTCCAGCAACGTTTCACCATCACCTCCCTGCTTATGCTATTAGCAAATCACTCTTTTCTTTCATAAAAATCACAAGTTACGTCGTCAAACAAATTCATAACCATCAAGCCATAATCCGTTACTATGATCCATACGTTTATTGATAATTAGCCCTAGTACGGGATAAGGCAACATGGATCATTTCAAGCTGTGGCATACGTTATCCGCTGAAGAAACTGCACAAAAACTCAAGACCACGTCTCAGAGTGGTTTAAGCCATGACGAAGCCGGCAAACGCTATGCCCAATATGGTGCTAATGCGCTAAATGAAACAAAGCGCCGTTCTCCCTGGCGTATGCTGCTGGACCAGTTTTCTGAATTTATGATTCTGGTATTGATCGCCGCAGCGATTATTTCCGGCATTGTTGGGGATATAGAAGACACGATTGCGATTATTGTAATCATCACACTCAATGCAGTGATTGGTTTTATTCAGGAATACCGTGCAGAACGTTCAATGGCGGCACTAAAACGCATGTCAGAATCCACTGTACAGGTGATGCGCGAAGACAGCATTCATACCATTAATGCTTCTGAACTGGTGATGGGCGATGCAGTGTTACTAGAAGCCGGCAATCTTATATCCGCCGACCTGCGCCTTACCGAGTCCAGCCAACTTAAAATAGATGAGTCAGCACTGACCGGCGAGTCTGTATCAGTAGACAAGCAAACCAATAGTATTCCGCATAACGATGCGCCGCTTGGTGACAAAACCTGCTTAGCCTATAAAGGCACTATCGTCACGCATGGTCGTGGACGCGGGCTTGTGGTTGCAACCGGCATGCGCACTGAATTAGGTAAAATTGCCTCATTGTTAGGTGATGGCGACCAATCCAAAACTCCGATGCAGAAACGTCTGGCGGATTTTGGTAAAAAACTGGCTGTGGCAGCACTTGCCATTTGCACGCTGGTATTTGCAATCGGCATCGTCAGAGGTGAACCATTGCTACTGATGTTCATGACTGCAGTGAGTCTTGCCGTGGCTGCGATTCCTGAAGCCCTACCGGCAGTAGTCACTATTTCACTGGCACTGGGTGCGCATAAAATGGTCAAGCAGCACGCCCTGATCCGCCGACTACCAGCTGTAGAAACGTTAGGGTCAGTGACTTTTATCTGCAGCGATAAAACCGGTACCCTCACACAGAACAAAATGCACGTCACCTCCCTGTATGCAGATCACCAGCATATAAAAGTTGAACAGATTCCAAGTCATGATGAACCCTGGACTACCCTGTTCCATGCAATGGCATTGAGCAATGATGCGCATCAGGATAGTCATGGCAAAGTTCAGGGAGAACCGACTGAAGCGGCATTGCTACATGCCGCGATAGAGGCTGGCTGGGATAAAAAGCACCTTGAAAATGAAATGCAAAGGTTGAAAGAACTTGCATTTGATTCAGAACGTAAATGCATGACAACCTTTCACCGTGCATTGGATGGCATCATCGCCTACACCAAAGGCTCTCCGGAAGCTGTGATAGCAAAATGTATGCTCACACTTAGCTCAAAAGGAGAAGTACCGACTGACAAGGCCGCACTGCTGCAGGTTGCAGAAGCTATGGCAGCCGATGGCCTGCGCGTGCTGGCCTTTGCTTACCGCAAATGGCCCGCCTTGCCAGAGAGTGAGCCGCCAGAACATTTGGAAAAAGAGTTGGTATTTTTAGGCTTTGCTGGACTCATCGATCCGCCGCGTAGCGAGGCAAAACAAGCAGTTTCATTATGCAAGTCTGCAGGTATTACACCGGTTATGATTACCGGCGATCACCCGGCCACAGCACGCGCTATTGCCCATGAACTTGGAATTCTGGAAAATAGCGACGGCATTGTAATGACCGGCAGCGAATTATCGCGCCTGAATCAGCAGGCATTTGAGGCAGAAGTTGAGCATGTGCGTGTATATGCGCGTGTTGACCCGATGCAGAAAATCAAGATAGTGAAAGCGCTGCAGGATAAAGGCGAAGTCGTCGCAATGACCGGCGATGGCGTTAATGATGCGCCAGCGCTTAAAACCGCAGACATCGGCATCGCCATGGGCAAAGGTGGCACCGACGTTGCCCGCGAAGCGGCACATATGGTGCTATTGGATGATAACTTCGCCACTATCGTACATGCAGTGCGCTACGGTCGGCACCTTTACGACAATATTCGCAAGTTTGTGCGCTATGCCGTCACGACCAACTCAGCTGAAATCTGGACTATATTCCTGGCACCATTTCTGGGCCTGCCCATACCATTACTGCCGATTCATATATTGTGGATTAATCTAGTCACTGATGGCTTTCCAGCGCTGGCATTGACTACCGAGCAAGCTGAAAAAAACATTATGAAACGCCCGCCGCGGCCGCCGAACGAAAGTTTATTTTCACATGGCATGTGGCAGCATATGATCTGGGTTGGGCTGCTAATGGCAGCGATCACATTGTTTTGCCAGGCCTGGGCCTACCATTCAGGGAATTCTCACTGGCAAACAATGGCATTTACCGTACTGACACTATCGCAGTTAGCCCATGTCATGGCGATTCGCTCAGACAAAGTTTCTACATTTAGCCTCGGCTTCTTTTCAAACAGATATCTGGCTATAGCTGTATGCGCATCGGTAATACTGCAAATGGCTATTATTTATGTGCCGGCTTTAAACACCATTTTTAAAACCCAGCCGCTGACATTAAGTGAACTCATCATTTGCTTTGCATTATCCAGCGTAATATTTATTGCTGTAGAAATTGAAAAATGGCTGGTACGCAGAGGCCAGCTCTACTATTCATAAGAGTCTACGCATAAAGCCTGCGCAGGTAAGCCAGAACATCACCAATTTGATAAATACCTGTTAAGGGAATACACTAATTATATTAATTTGATAATAGTTATTATTGTATTAAGGAGAGCGCTGTGAAGAAAATTCAACACATCGTAGCTGCTACTGACTTTTCAAGTCCGGCTAATGTAGCGACAGCGCGTGCAGCGTTACTTGCACAGGAACTGGGTGCGGAATTACACCTGATCCATGTGGTGCATCCACTTGATCTGTATGTAGGCTCAGAACTATCCTATGACTTTCAAATGCACTACCAACAGGTGCAGCAGCAAACCATCAAAACACAGCTGGAAACACTAGCCAAACAGCTACGTGAACAATTCTCGATAAAAGTACATGCCTGCAACCGTATTGGCCGCGCCTATACTGAAATTGCAAGCTATGCAGCTTCTTCAAATGCGGGATTGATAGTTGCCGGAGCGCAAGGCGAAAATTCTCTGCTGGCAAAATTGATAGGCTCTACAGCACTACGTTTATTAAAAATTGCAAAATGTCCTGTAATGATTGTCAAAGGCAAGAGTGCAGCGATACAAACCTATCAACGAGTCGTTGCTGCTATTGATCTTTCACCGGGCTCATCTGAAGTTCCAACTATGGCAAGTACAATTGCCCCAACTGCAAAAATAGAACTTCTATTGATTTTTGATAGCAATCAGGAAGCGCACATGTACAAAGCGGGCATAGACGAAGCGCTGCTGGATGAATACCGCACTAAAGCGCTGACACATGCAGAACAACAACTGGATGACATACTGGCAGCGCAGAACAATAATCATATGACAAAACAAATCCTCAACGGCTACCCGCCGGAGGCAATATGCGAAAGAGCAAAATCGCTGCATGCTGATTTAATAGTTATCGGCAAACACAATACGAAGAATATTGAAGAATGGCTACTTGGCAGTGTTAGTAAAGGTATTGCCTATGCGGCTGATTGCGACGTACTGCTAAATAATGGCTGAGTGAGCAGGTGCCGTGCTGTAATCACTACAACCGCACACGGTACAAAACAGCGCATGCTCTATGGACTAACGTGCACGGTAATGCCCAGCAAACGTATTCGCTGCGCCATTGATTCCAGCCACTCAGCCGACAAACGCGTTAATCTGCTGGCTTCCGGCTGTAGCGACAAGCGCGCTAAACCATACAGATGAACCCCCTGGATAACATCTTTAACCTGCCTGATTAGCGCCAGATAAGCGGTAATATCCTTTTCACTTGGCGGATTACCATCCAAGCCAAACATGCAGGTTTGTATAAATGTCGGACAGGCTTTGGCACAGTTTTCAAGACGCTGAATGTGGCTCTGCGGATTTAAAGTGACATCATTGATACGGGCGATGCCTTCTTTACTACCGGCATCCACCTTAAACCACACTTCGCCGTTACATTTAGCCAGATGCCGCATACTCTCCAACACCGCTGGCTTATCCATGAGGCTACCATTGGTAATCAACCGTACTTTGATAGTGCCTAGCAGGCCATACTCACCTAGCACTTTCTCCACAAGATCAAGCACTTGCGGAAACTCTTTTGCACTTGTAGGCTCGCCATTGCCTGAGAAGGCAATATCTTTTAATTGACGGTCACCCTCATGCACATGCAGTTGCATAAAGTCGCCATGTAAAACATCATCTAAAAATGTACACAGCTCATGTTCGAGAACATCCAGTTCGATTGGCGGCGGCGAACCGCGAGTAAGATCTGGTACATTACAATAGATACAACGCCAGTTACATGCATTATTTACGTTGAGATTGATACCGATTGATACCCCGCCTGCACGGCGCGAAACAACAGGGTAGATGTAACGCATACCGACAACATCTCGGTTGTGGTTGGCGGGAGTAAGGTGTCCCTTTAGTGTCATATAGCTATTCCAGAGCAATATCTCTATCAAGCTCTGTTTATAAAAGATTCTTAATAATAGGTCTGAGGATTAAATATTTTCTTTAAAGCATCCGGCGCCAAAATTTTCACATAGCGCTGCTTCACTTCAATGATGCCATCTTCACTGAACTTTGAAAAAGCGCGGCTCACGGTTTCAAGTTTCAATCCGAGATAGCTGCCAATCTCTTCACGCGTCATACGCAATACCAGCTCAGACTGCGATAAACCGCGTGCATGAAGACGCTGCACCAGATTCAGCAAAAAAGCAGCCAATCTTTCTTCTGCACGCATGTTACCCAACAGCATCATCACGCCATTTTCGCGCACGATTTCGCGGCTCATTATTTTATGTACGTGCCGCTGCAATCCAGGCAGCTCACGTGATAAATTCTCTATATCAGAAAATGGCATCACACATACTTCAGCGTCTTCAAGCGCCACCGCACTGCAATTATGATGATCACTGACAATGCCATCCATGCCTATGATTTCGCCTGCCATCTGGAATCCGGTCACCTGCTCCCGACCATCTTCACTTATCACACAAGTCTTAAAAAATCCGGTACGAATTGCATACAGCGAAGTAAAAGTTTCGCCACTGCTAAATAATGCCTCACCTTGTTTCACGCGACGGCGCTTCTCAACGACTTCGTCAAGCTTTTGCATTTCGTCCTGATTGAAGCCGGTAGGCATACAAAGTTCGCGGAGATTACAATTCGAGCAGGCAACTTTCAGGCCTTCAAGTGTATTTAAAGTGGGTTGCATATAATTTTAATTAACACGATGTGATAAGCATACCGCTTTCGCACTTTCGTTACTAGCGATATGTTTCTTCATCTGAATAATATAATAAAAGTGGTAAATTTTCATTTGCATTTAAAAAAACTCAGCCCAATGCTTAAGTAATCATTAGGTCCTGATTTGATTTGCATCAAAGTTTTCTAAATGCATATCTGGCACAGTGCTATCCTAGATAAGGAGTAGCTTGATGATAGCAAATAGCCACGAAGAACTTACCACCAAAGATGTTAACAATGGTAAACCGGTAGTAAGCATAAATAGTGTAATTCCTCTGCTTACACCAGAGACCATACAGAAGTTCGACGTCAGCGGACCACGCTACACCTCTTACCCAACTGCAGATCGCTTTGTAGAAGCCTTTACTGAGGACGCCTATAAACTGACACTGGATCAGAGGCGTGTCGGCGGATTAGCACTGCCGCTTTCAATCTACGTGCATATCCCTTTTTGTGAAAACCTGTGCTTTTACTGCGCATGTAACAAAATTATTACCAAGCACCATGAGCGCAGCGTCGAATATCTTGGATATCTGAGTAAAGAAATTGATCTGCATGTTAAGCATCTGGGTATTGGGCAAACCATATCACAACTGCATCTAGGCGGCGGATCACCCACGTTCTTCAGTGATGATGAACTCAGCGAATTGATGGCCATGATCACGCGCAGCTTTACGCTAGCACCCGGCGGTGAATACTCTATAGAAATTGACCCTCGCACGGTAGATGAAAAACGCCTTGCCCATATTGCATCCCTTGGCTTTAACCGTTTAAGTTTTGGTGTGCAGGACTTTGATCCGGAAGTGCAAAAAGCCGTGCATCGCATTCAACCTGCAGAGCAGGTATTTTCACTAGTTGAAGCTGCACGCGCCCTCAAGTTTGATTCTGTAAACGTAGATCTGATTTACGGCTTACCAAAACAGACTTCTGAATCTTTTAAAAAGACGCTAGAACAAGTTGTAGCACTTAAACCGGAACGCATTGCGCTTTATGCCTATGCGCACTTGCCAGAACGCTTTAAACCGCAGCGCCGAATTGACAGCTACGAGTTGCCGGCTGCATCAGATAAGATTGGCATGTTATCCAATGCACTATCTACCTTTGTAGATGCAGGCTATGTATACATTGGCATGGATCACTTTGCCCTACCTACCGATGCACTGGCAATCGCCAAACGTCAAGGCAGGCTTCATCGTAACTTCCAGGGCTACAGCACGCAGCCAGATTGCGACCTGATAGGACTCGGGGTCTCCTCAATTGGTCGTATTGGCGCAACTTATAGCCAGAATGCCAAAACACTTGAAGAATATTACGATTTTCTTAATCAAGGCCGCTTCCCTGTTGTACGCGGACTAGCGCTGTCACGAGACGACTTGGTCCGTAGAGCTGTAATCATGGCGCTGATGTGCCAAGGCTCCTTGCAATATGAATCTATCGAGCTTGCCTATATGATTGACTTCAAGAGCTACTTTGCAACTGAATTAGAAGCACTTAAAGATCTGGAGAAAACCGGCATGGTAGTACTGGAGGATGCTGGCATACAAGTCACTGACTTTGGCTGGTTCTTTGTACGCGCTGTTGCTATGTTGTTTGACCGATACCTGCAAACTGATCGTAACCGCGCACGGTTTTCTAAAATCATCTAATCCTTTAACTTAGAAAATAAAAAGCCTCGCTAGGACTTTTGTCTCAGCGAGGCTTTTTTATCAATGATTCAAGCACCAAAAGCATAAAAAAAGCCCCTGCTGATTAAAACAGGGGCTAATGTGGAGTTCTTAAATTGTATTAACTAAGGGGGACTAAACTCTCAACTAATAACTATTAGAACTTCTTACCAAAACCAACGCTGACAACCCATGGATCGATGTCCAGCTTGTCGATTTTATGATAACCGGATGCCGTGCCTGCTGCACCCTGTGTATCCAATTTAACATCAGTATCAAACCAGATTTTTTTCACATCAAAGTTAACTAACCAACGGTCTGGCAGATTGATATCAAAACCTGCTTGAAGTGCAGGACCCCAGCTATTTCGATCAATACGGATCGGTCTACCACCTGCAACAGTGTCAGCTGTTAAACCATCTTCCAATGCGCGCACATAAGTAAGACCTGCACCAACATAAGGATCAAATGTTTGATCTGGATTAAAGTGCCATTGCACAGTTAATGTAGGAGGCAGCAAATTCACATCACCAAGCTTTTTGCTATTCAGCAGCGCACCTGCACTAGATGTATTCACATCATGTTTTGTACCTAAAGCCAAAACGAGTTCTGCTGCAATGTTTTTAGTGAAGTAATAAGAAATATCTAATTCAGGAATTGTGTTGCTATCAACTTCCAGATTTGCCTTTGAGTCACCATACAAAGCATTAGCAATGCCTGGACCATATGCCGCATCTGTTTTCTCGCCTAATTTACTGCTCTCACTTGGATTAACGTTAGTAGCACGTAAACGTACCACCCAGTCACCAGCTTCAGCTTGTGCTAATGTTGGAACAAATGCAGCAGCTAACGCTAACACTAATAATGATTTTTTCATTCTACATACTCTCCACTTAATAAAACAATTAAATAACCTAATCTGAATGTGGTAATTATAAAGTTTCAAAATACGCGAAGTTTGATTCAAATCAAATTGGCAACAGCTAAATATTAAATGTTGTTTTTATACAACATACAAGAAAAATCACACTTTCAACTCAAATAAGGCAATAGATTCTACGTGTGCCGTATGCGGGAACATATTAATCACTCCAGCAGCCTTCAGCAGGTAACCTTTTTCATTCACCAATACACCGGCATCACGCGCTAAAGTTGCCGGACTACAGGAAACATACACGATACGCTGGGGACAATTCGCAGAATCCAGTGATTTTACGAGCTCATATGCACCATCTCGTGGCGGGTCGATGAGCCATTTATCGAAATGACCTAATCCTGTCAGCGCTTCCGGCGTCATTTTAAATAAATCTGAAACGCCGAACTGGACATTATTAATACTGTTTAACTGAGCACTTTGATTGGCACGCTCAACCAGATTCTCCAGCCCCTCCAAACCCAGCACTTGCGCACCGCTTCGCGCGATCGGCAAGGTAAAATTACCAATGCCGCAAAAGAAATCCGCAATCTTTTCATTAGCTTGCGGAGTCAGCAATTGCATAGCACGGCGTATCATGACCTGGTTGATTTGCGGGTTTACCTGTGTAAACTCATTAGGTTTAAACGGATAAGTTAGGTCGAACTCTGGCAAACTATACTGCAGTTGTGCAGCGTCTAATGGATAGAATGGCTTGATCGTATCCGGGCCTTTAGTTTGAGTCCAGACTTGTACCGCATGCGCATCAGCAAAAGATTTCAGCAACACCTCATCCTGTGACGTTAACGGAGCCATGATGCGCAGAATCAAAACGATAACTGGTTTACCCTCGACGGCCTCGCGCCCCTTGTGTGGGTTGGCCTCGCCAACAGCCAACTCAATTTGCGGGATTTTATCTTTCAGGCTTAACTGTAATATAAGTTGCTGCAACAGCTCAATTAATGCAGAGACCTCCGGCACCAACACCTCACATGAATTCATGTCAGCGACGAAACGTGTAGATTTTTCATTAAAGCCTACTAAAACACGCTGTTTTTTCTCAACATATTTAACGCTTAATCTGGCTTTATGGCGATAACCCCAGGTAGGGCCGTACAATGGTGGCAGCATATTCTCGGCTTTAACTTTACCGATGTGCCACAAATCTTTTTCAAGTAACCGTTGCTTTGCTGCAACTTGCGCTACGAAATCCAGATGCTGCAATTTACAACCTCCGCATTTACCAAAATGTACGCACTTGGGAGTAACGCGTTGATTGGATTGCTTCAATACCTCAACAACATTGGCAACTTCGTAAGAGGGCTTGACTTGATGCGATTGAAAAGTCACTTTTTCATTCGGCAATGCGCCATCAATAAAAATGGTTTTGCCATCAACATGCGCAACGCCACGACCTTCCTGGTCTAGCGATTCAATAATTGCCTGTTTAATTTCAAAGACTTGCGGGATTGAGCTGCGACTGCGCGAACGACGTGCCATAAAAAAACCTGTGATTGAATTTAAGGCGTAATTTTAACCCGAATGGTTTACAAATTACAGGAATGGCAACGCAGGTTAATTACATTTGTTAGCTTGGGAAATAGAAGCGCCGGAACGAAGCACTTCGTACCCGATAAACTTGAATAAATAGCGGGACTTATTTCCAAGCAGCTAAAAACTCAGTCCAATGCGGAGCGCTATAGCCTGCAAGCGTATCGCGTACCAGCTTAATCTCGGCTTCATAAGCTGCTGGCGTTAAATGTCCGCGCATCAGCTGAAAACGCAAATACACCAGATGCGTATTGGCTACATCCGTTTCACAGTAGTTACGAATTTCTTCTAATTGTCCTGCCTTGTAGGCATCCCATACTTTACTGCCATCCATACCAAGCTTGCCGGGAAAGCCGCATAACTTTGCCAGATCATCCAGCGGTGCATTGGCACGGGCATTGAACATCGCCATTAAATCCATCAGATCGAGATGACGTGTGTGATAGCGACTGATGTAGTTATTCCACTTGAAGTCTTTATCGTCCTCACCTAAATCCCAATAGCGGCTGGCATTAATACCGTGAATCAAGCCGCGATAATGCAGCACCGGCAAATCAAAACCACCGCCATTCCACGAAATGATCTGTGGCGTGTATTTCTCAATACCATCAAAAAAACGCTGAATAATCTCAGCCTCAGAAGAGTTTGCATCCCCCAGAGTCCACACTCTAAAGTGGCTACCTTCTCTGAGTGCGCATGAAATAGCGCAGATCCTGTGCTGATGCAAAGGCAGAAATTCAGTGCCGTTCTGCTGACGGCGCAGGTGCAGCGCTATATTGGTAACATCTTCATCTGTGGTATCTGCGGGTAACTCCAGCAAGCTACGCAGGCCGTTAACGTCAGGGATTGTCTCGATATCAAATACTAAAGTAGGCGTCATACGTTCAGCTTATTTTTGTGTCCATCCACCGGCGCCCTGTACCCACCAGCCGGATTGTGCTTTATCTATCCAGCGGCCGGCAAAAGTGCTTTGTATTTCAGCCTGCCATTCCGGGTGGCCATTAGCTACAGCGATTTCTTTATATAACTTACTGCGATCAGCATTTTCGTCTTTAACCAGACCGGTTAATGCGCCGCGTTGCGCCAGTGGTACTGCATTAGCATCCTTCACGGCAATCATGCCATCTTTAGTTAGCCCAATCGCACCACTAGTATAAAAAGGTCCAAGCTGCGCATGACGCGCCTGCATGCTGTTCTTAATTGCGGAGATAGCCGGTGTATTCACTTCCAGATCGGCGGCGGCAGCAACAAACTGGCTGCCAATCAATGTGCCTAGCAACATTAAGCCAAGTAGTATCTTTTTCATCATGATTCCTTTATTTATTTTCAGGATTATTTAGCAGAAGGAGCTGTGGGCTCTTCTTGATTGACATTAGGTTTTTCAGCGCCATTTTTTAACTGCCAAACATCATCAATAATTTTATCTGCTGCTTTTTCTGCTGCTGCTGCAGGAAAGTAAATATTGATCGTGACGCATGCCGGTATTACGCATACAAACGCCAATCCAAGCATCCAATTTTTCATCATTTGTCCTTTTATTCTAAATAACTGCTTATGAAGGCAGGTTTCTACACTGTTTTACTAGTGCAGGTTTCTACACTGTTTTACTAGTGCAGGTTACTACTTTATGTCTAAAGAAACGCTAATTAAATCGTCATTACGAGCGATTTATAAATAAGTGCGCTTCCAGCCTACTGCGCTATAGTTTTGCTACTGCACTACAGCCTTGGTATTACCATCGGTCACACGTTTAATGCGTGATAGCAACTCGCTCCATCCTACTGTTTTATTGTACCCCATCACCGTAATTGCAGGGATGCCACTCCCTTTAACGATGATATACCCCTGTGGCGTTGATTCAATACCGCCCATTTCACAAATATCGTTACGCAAGCGGCAGCTCAGACCCATTTTTCCATAATTAAACTGCTCAAAAAATCGCAAGAAACTGCGCTGTACAGCAGCCGCTGCACCGCCGCCGCCCAAAGCCGATATATTTTCAACCGCGCGCTGTGAAATTTTCTTTGGGTACTTACCCGGGCTGCTTTGTACTATGGCATCAAATTTTACCGGCTTCCAGTTTTGTAATTCCAGGTTTTTAATATCACCATCCAGCTTACCTTCAATGGCACCAAAGGAGAATGTGCTGGTTAACACGCCCAAATCAAGGTGCCGTAAAGCGATATTGGCATTAAGTTTAGGGGTAATCCCTAAGGGTGACTGCATGGTGAGTTCTGTTACCGTCGCTGTGCCGTCAAATACATTAAGCACGACACTGCCGTCGGTAGTTAACCCCCCTGCAGCATAAGTAACCAGCGGAATCTCAGCAGACGCCTTACCATGCATTGTTGGCAATTTCAGATGTGTGCTGAAATCTTCCATGGAAATAGCGTCAAGCCTGGCACCCAAATGCCAGTACCATTGATCAGCCTTACGTGCCGCTGATATATTAGTCAGATGTAATGCACCATCCAGAATTGGCAATTTAATACTGGGGGCAGTCAGTGAATATCGGTCTACTTGCGCCTGTATATTTGTTTTACCCAAAGGCAGATTCAGCAATGCACCGCTTTCATAACCAAAACTAACAGTCTTCGCTGCATCATAATCCCAGGGGATATTTGCATTTACTTTATAAAACGCAAATTTTTCATTCTTGTCTGCAATATCCACATCCTTTAACAGCAGTTCAAACAATTTTGGTTCAGCGTTCTCGATTTCAAGCTTAAGTACTGCAACACCGTTAATTTCAGCATGTGCAAATGCAGTTTTTTCCAACAGCGGTTTAAAAAACATGGGGTAAGCCGCGCTTAAATTTAAATTCGGCAAGTTGGCACTCAGATTTAATATCTTAAAATTATTTAAGCTTAACTGTCCGCTTGCATTTAATTCGCCCACATCTTTCACTTTCAGATGTGCGTTATTAAAAGTCAGCAATTCACTTTCCAGCTTGCCGCTAGCAGTGAGTTGATGTCCGCCGTCAGGGATATAAAAAGGCTGCCAGAACACTTCACCTGATCGCCAATCGACAGAAGTACGCCATAGCCACGCCTCGGCTGACGGTTTAAGTGAAATAGCCAATGAACCATTGAGTTTATCTGCGGCATGCAAACCTGCTTCGTCACTGAAACTGGCATTTTTAAACTGCAAAGTTGCATCCACGTCCAGCTTATTTTGTGAATATAAGTGGGAGAATTCAATACCAAAAGGAATATTCAAGCGTTCGGATTTAAGCAAACCGTCAGCGCATTGAAACGGAGCCGACTTGAGCGGCAGCTCACAATTAAGACTAAACTGCATCCACGCTTTTTCTGCCTTTTGTTTAATTGCAGATTTGATATTAATCTTTGTATCAGTCTTTTTAAGATTCAGCTTAATCGCCAACTGCTGAATATCCGCTTGTGGATGTTCAACCCGCTCGGCACTGATAGAAATTTCGGATACAGCCTGTGCGCTTAAACTATAAAAAACTGTGCATAAGAAGCTACAGGCTGTAAAAAAGATCTTCATTGTGTCAGGATGGAAACACACCTGTTGATAAATAACGGTCACCCCTATCGCATACGATAGTCACAATCACCGAATTTTCTACACGTTTTGATAATTGCAAAGCTGCGAATAAAGACCCGCCAGAAGAAATTCCAGCAAAAATACCTTCCTGTGCCGCAAGCTTGCGTGTGGTGTTTTCCGCATCTTTCTGGCTCACATAAATCAGTTCATCTACACGTTTCGCATCATAAATTTTAGGCAAATATTGTTCTGGCCATTTGCGAATACCGGGAATCTGTGACCCCTCTTCCGGCTGCACACCGACAATGCGGATGTTCGGATTCTGTTCTTTCAAAAAACGCGAGGTACCCATAATCGTACCGGTAGTGCCCATGCTTGATACAAAGTGCGTGACTTTGCCTTCCGTATCACGCCATATTTCCGGGCCGGTACCTTCATAATGCGCAAGCGGATTATCCATATTGCCGAACTGATCCAGCACAATCCCTTCACCTTCAGCCTGCATTTTAAGTGCTACGTCACGTGCCAGTTCCATGCTGCCATCTTTTGGGGTAAGCACTAACTCTGCACCATACGCCTTCATGCTCTGCCTACGCTCTACACTTTGGTTCTCCGGCATTACCAGCACCATTTTATAACCACGCATCGCTGCCACCATCGCCAGTGCAATGCCGGTATTGCCGCTGGTAGCTTCAATCAGCGTATCACCCGGCTTGATATCGCCGCGCGCTTCTGCACGGGTAATCATCGAATATGCGGGCCGGTCTTTCACCGAACCAGCCGGATTATTACCTTCCAGTTTCAGCAAAATTGTATTGCTGGTATTGCCCGCCATACGCTGCAATTTAACCAATGGCGTATTGCCGACAAAATTGTCTATTGTTTTATACATGTAATGATTTCTCTATTTTTTGTTCAGTCGAGCCAGATACAACGCAAATACACCAAAACCAATAAACGCAATCAGTGATAGCTGCGGAATCGTCAGGCCTAGAAAAGTCCAGTCGATCGCTGCACAATCTCCGGTGCCTCTGAACACCAGTGTCAGCGCTTTCTTTAATGGAAAATTCTCGAACATATAATCAAAACCTACACCGCAATCAGCGACCATGCTCTCGCGGTGCGCCTGAATCCACCAATGGCGTATCGCCACACCTGCACCACCCAGCGCAGTCAGCACCTGCAACGCAGCAAAAATTCTGGGGAACTTTGGGATCAAAGCAGCTGCTAAAAACAGAACTCCAAGCGCCATAAACACGATACGCTGCGAAATGCAGAGCGGACACGGCTCCAGATTGTATTTTGTCTGTATCCACAGCGCCAAGCCAACCAGCGCAAAGCATTTTAAAAAGCCAATCAGATAACCGGTACGACCTGCAAGAAATTTATTAAGCATCATATTCATCACGATATAATCTAGGATTAGGCATTTTAACCCAGATAATCCATTACATCACACATCGTAACGAGGCAGTTTTGACAGACTTCACAGTAAATTCAGCGCCAACAAAAGTAATCACTGTAAGTGAACTCAATCGCATGGCGCGTAATGTGCTTGAACAAAGCTTTCCGCTATTCTGGGTTTCTGGCGAAGTATCCAACTTCACGCGTGCAGCCAGCGGTCATTGGTACTTCTCGCTGAAAGATGTCGGCGCCCAAGTGCGCTGCGTCATATTTAAAGGCCGCAACAGCTATGTAGATTTCATACCGCGCGAAGGTGACAAAATCGAGGCACGCTGCACAGTGACCTTATATGAGGCACGTGGCGACTTTCAGCTCACGGTTGAATTTGTGCAACGTGCCGGACTGGGCGCGCTATTTGAAGCCTTTGAAAAACTCAAAAACAAACTGGCACTCGAAGGCTTATTTGATGAAACGGCCAAGCGACCTATCCCTAAGCACCCGAAACAAATCGGCATCGTCACCTCGGCGGATGCCGCAGCACTCAGGGATGTATTAACCACACTCAGACGCCGCATGCCCAATATTCCGGTGATTATTTATCCAACTCCAGTACAGGGCAAAGGTGTTGCACAATTGATTGCCAATTCGATCAATACTGCCAATACACGTGCAGAATGTGATGTACTGATTATTTGCCGGGGTGGCGGTAGCATTGAAGACCTGTGGCAATTTAACGAAGAAGTTGTTGCACGCGCGATTGCTGAATGTTCAATCCCTACAGTCAGTGGCGTTGGTCATGAAACTGACTTTACCATTTGCGACTTTGTAGCAGACATACGCGCAGCCACGCCAACTGCAGCGGCAGAACTGGTGACACCGTCACGCGATGCGCTACTGAACTCACTCAGGCAGTTAAAACTGCACCTGACGAAGAATCTGCAGTTTTCACTGAATCAGCGTGCACAAGCACTAGACTATTTATCGCGCAGGCTGATTTCTCCAACACAGCAGATTGACCAGCAAAAATTACAGCTTGCGCAAATCACCCGCCGCTTGCAAAGCGCTGCACTGCAGCAACTTAAAACCAGACAACAAAACTTGCTGCGCCTCAGCCAGAACCTGCAGCACTTGAATCCGCAGGCAGTACTCACACGCGGCTATGCATTTGTGCAGGATACAAACGGCGCCATTGTGAGCAATAGCAATCAACTGAGCAAAGATGACCAGGTAAAACTTACTTTTGGTATTGGCTCAGCAGATGCGATTATTAATAAAGTTAACCGCTAGGCTTAGAGAAACATTAATTTAATCGTCATTGCGAACGCAATGACAGCTTTCTCGATATGTTAAGTGATTTCTTAAACATTATTTTGCCAGATAAAACTTAACCTAATTATTAACGCAAAAATATGTTGGTTTCACCTATGAATTGGTTGATAATAATTAACTCAATATTAGGTACTTCATATTTTAATGTCATCACCCTCTGGCAATAAAACAAAGCTCCCGGCGCTTACTCTTGCCGCGCTAGGTGTAGTTTATGGCGACATTGGCACCAGCCCGCTCTATACCATTAAAGAAGTGTTTTCTGCAGGCCTGCATCCGGTTCCTCTCACTGAGGCCAACATGTTCGGCATTCTTTCGCTGATTGTATGGGCGCTGATCATGGTGGTATCTGTCAAGTATGTAGCCTTTATCATGCGCGCCGACAACCGTGGCGAAGGCGGCATCATGGCGCTGCTTGCACTTGCCAGCCGCAGCTCGGCTGACAGTGTAAAAAAACAACGCATCATCATGCTGCTGGGCATTTTAGGTGCCTGCATGTTTTATGCCGACGGCATGATCACTCCCGCCATCTCCGTATTATCGGCCATTGAAGGACTGGAACTTGCCGCGCCAGTTCTGCACCCGCTTATATTGCCAATTACTTTAATCGTTTTATTCTTACTATTCTGGGCGCAAAGCAAAGGCACTGCGACAGTAGGCGCATTCTTCGGCCCGATTATGCTGTTATGGTTTGGTACACTGGGTGTACTAGGTGCGCTGGAAATTTTCAACTACCCAGTGATTCTGAACGCGCTTAATCCGATCTACGCCATTGGTTTCTTTCAGGTTAGTCCATGGGTTGCATTTGTGGCACTGGGCGCAGTAGTACTCGCAGTCACCGGTGCTGAAGCTTTATATGCCGATATGGGCCACTTTGGTAAATTTCCTATCCGCCTGGCATGGTTCGGCTTTGTATTACCAGCCTTAATCCTGAATTACTTTGGCCAGGGTGCTCTGGTATTACAGCACCCGGAGTATGTAAAAAATCCTTTTTACTTACTCGCTCCTGAGTGGATGCTGTTCCCAATGATCATACTGGCGACATTGGCCGCTGTGATTGCATCACAGGCCGTGATCACCGGCGCATTTTCAGTTTCTCGTCAGGCACTGCAATTAGGGTACTTGCCGCGCATGCATGTTGAACACACCTCAGAAAGCCATCAAGGCCAAGTCTATATGCCGCGCGTAAACTGGGGCTTGATGCTGGCAGTCATGACGCTGGTAATAGGCTTCCAGTCTTCTGGAAATCTGGCTGCGGCTTATGGTATCGCGGTGACGGGGGATATGGTGATTACCACCTTGCTGGCAGGTATTGTGTTTCACTATTTATGGGGCTGGAGCAAGCTGCGCACCATCAGTTTGGTATTGTTATTCTTAACGATTGATTTAGCTTTTTTCACCGCTAATATACTTAAAATCCCTGATGGCGGCTGGGTACCATTAGTGATTGGCATCTTCATTTTCACGCTGATGCTCACCTGGAAAACTGGTCGCACCATACTCTATATGCACCTGAAAAATGAAGCAATGGCGCTTGAGCCATTTATTGAAGCTATCGGCGCGCATCCGCCTGCCCGGGTTGCCGGCAATGCCATATTCATGACCCCAAACCCGGATGGCGTGCCACATGCAATGCTACATAATCTTAAACATAACAAAGTTCTGCATGAAAAAGTAGTACTGCTCACTGTCAAGTTTCTCGATATCCCGCATGCACCGGCTGAAGACCGTATCAATGTAGAGGCACTTGGTCATGAGTTTTATCGAGTGTCAGTACTCTACGGATTTAAGGATGAACCGGATTTACCAAGAGACCTCATGCTGTGTGCAGAAAAAGGTCTGGATCTGGAAGAAATGAGTAACTCTTACTTCATCGGCAAAGAAAGTCTGATCGCTAACAGAAAACCGAACATGGCATTCTGGCGTAAGAAAATCTTTATCGGCTTATTCAGAAGCGCGGAAACCATTACCAATCAGTTTAAATTACCGCCAAACCGCGTGGTAGAGCTTGGTGCGCAAGTATCATTCTAATCATTACAAATGTTCTCTCACATTTGATTTATGAAAACTTTTAGTATTAAGATCAACCGATCTTAATACTAAAACGTTAGACTTCCATTAATTAATATGGAGTACAAAAATGAAAACAACATTCTCTCTCAAAACAATCACACTGATTATAGCAACTGTTGTTGCGACACAGATCAGCGGCTGCGCAACCACCACCAGTGACAGCGTTGCCGGTGTTAAACGTTCCCAATTCATGTTGTTACCGGCCTCATATGTAAGTGACATGTCGAGCCAGGCCTATGCGGAAACTCTAACCACTGCCAAGAGTAAACAAGCACTGAATGCTGACAAAGTTGAACTTGATCGCGTGCGTAAAATCTCAAACCGACTCATTAGCCAAGTCGGTGTTTTTAGAGCCGATGCCACCAAATGGCAATGGGAAGTTAACGTAGAAAAAAATGACCAGCTCAACGCCTACTGCATGCCTGGCGGCAAAATCATGGTCTATTCCGGCTTGATCAATAAACTCAAGGCGACAGATGATGAACTAGCTGCAGTAATTGGGCACGAAATCGCCCACGCTCTGCGTGAACACGGCCGTGAGCGCATGTCACAGGCATTTGTTCAACAATTTGGCTTGCAGGCGGTAGCTGCAGTAGTTACAAAAGGTACCAGTGCCACCGTAGGCAATGCGTCAGCGCAGGCGGCCGGCCTGGGCTCTCAGCTGTTTTTTGCGTTACCCAACGGACGTGAGCAAGAGCGGGAATCAGACAAAATTGGATTAGAACTCGCTGCTCGTGCTGGTTACAACCCTGACGCGGCCGTTACGCTCTGGCAAAAGATGGAAGCGCAGGGAGGCTCCAAACCGCCTGAATTTTTGAGCACCCACCCCGCCAGCGAAAATCGCATTGCCGAACTACGAGCGCTGGCACCGAAAGTCAGACCACTGTACGAGGCTGCAAAAGTGAGAAAATAAACAAGCCGTAATCTCAAACGCTGAAATTACCGAAGCGCATGGCGTCATTGCCATGCGCTTTACTTTTGATGCTTTATTTTTTGGCTATCGCGCTGTTTGAGTTAAAATAATGAATTATTAAATTTAACCAATTACTAACTAAACTTAAAGTAGAGACTTTCATATGGACCCACGTCTAAGCATCATCGAAACCGCGTTTGAAGACCGCGCCAACATTAACCCTGCTAATGCATCTGCTGAAATTAAATCAACAGTAGCCTCAGTGCTGGCAGATTTAGACAGCGGCAAACTGCGCGTGGCGAGTCGCATTGGCGATACACAGCAATGGGAAACACACCAATGGCTGAAAAAAGCCGTATTGCTGTCATTCCGTCTGGATGACAATGTGCTGATGGATGATGGCGTGACTAAATATTTTGACAAAGTACCGCCAAAATTTGCCGATTACACTGCAGAAGACTTCAAAGCCGGCGGTTTCCGCGTGGTGCCAAACGCGATCGTGCGCCGTGGTTCATTCATCGGCAAAAATGCAGTATTAATGCCTTCATATGTAAATATCGGTGCAAACGTTGGCGAAGGCACCATGGTTGATACATGGGCAACTGTAGGTTCATGTGCACAAATCGGTAAAAACGTACATCTGAGCGGCGGCGTTGGTATCGGTGGCGTGCTGGAACCAGTACAGGCAGGCCCAACCATCATCGGTGACAACTGCTTTATCGGCGCACGTTCAGAAGTGGTTGAAGGCGTTGTGGTTGAAGACAACTGCGTGATCTCAATGGGCGTGTATATCGGCCAATCAACAAAAATCTACGACCGCGAAACCGGCGAAGTATTCTACGGCCGCGTTCCAGCAGGTTCAGTAGTGGTTTCTGGTAACCTGCCATCAAAAGATGGTAGCTATAGCCTGTACTGTGCAGTAATTGTGAAAAAAGTAGATGCTAAAACATTAGGTAAAGTTGGCATTAACGAATTGTTACGCGGCATCTAAATGAAACTACTGCGCTTGGCAATACTTTGTCGGTTTCGCTGTGCGACTCCTCGCCGTACTATTTGTACTGTCTCGTCGTTGCTCGCTCACCTTCGCGTCTTGCCTGCGCTCGCTACGGTTCATAAAGTTAGCATATGAAGTTATACGGCATCCCTAACTGCAACACAGTTAAAAAAGCCCGCGATTGGCTGGATGCCAACAATATCGCTTACGAGTTTCATGATTTTAAAAAACAGGGTATTGATGAAGCCACCATTAACAGCTGGCTGAGCCAATACCCGTGGGAAAAACTCATCAACCGCGCTGGCCTTACTTGGCGCGGTTTGGATGATGCAATAAAATCCAGCGTTACTGACAACATATCAGCAACCACGCTGATGCAAGCTAAAACCTCAGTGATTAAACGTCCGATTTTAGTCAAAGACGGCAAAATATTTGCTTTAGGCTTTGATGAAAACGCATACAAAGAAACCTGTCTACTATGAGCAAGACTTTAGAATTAGCGATCGATCTGCTTCAACGTCAATCCAACACACCGCAAGACGCCGGTTGTCAGGAGTTGATGATTTCAAGGCTGGAGCCGCTCGGCTTCAAAATTGAGCGCATGCGTTTCGGCAACGTTGATAACTTTTATGCACGTCGTGGCACAACTGGCCCGCTATTGGTATTTGCAGGCCATACTGACGTGGTGCCAACCGGTCCTTTAGACAAATGGCATACACCACCATTTGAACCGACCATCAAAGATGGCATGCTTTATGCTCGTGGCGCAGCGGATATGAAAACCTCGCTGGCGGCATTCATCACCAGTATCGAAGAGTTCGTCGCCGAGAACCCTGACCATGCAGGTTCAATCGGCCTGCTAATCACTTCTGATGAAGAAGGTGTGGCAGTGGATGGCACAGTAAAAGTAGTTGATGCGCTGAAAGCGCGCGGTGAACACTTTGATTATTGCATCGTCGGCGAGCCTACCAGCAACAAAGTAGTTGGTGACATGATCAAGAATGGCCGTCGCGGCTCACTCTCTGGCAAGCTGATAATTAAAGGAGTACAAGGCCACATTGCCTACCCGCATCTAGTGAAGAACCCGATTCACATGGTGGCTCCTGCCATTAAAGACATGGTGGAGACGGTTTGGGACAACGGCAACGAATACTTTCCGCCAACTTCATGGCAGATATCAAACATGAACGGTGGCACTGGTGCCACTAATGTGGTGCCGGGTGAAGTCGAGATTCTGTTTAATTTCAGATTCTGCCCCGAACTCGATGGTGCTGGCAGTACTGAAGCCAATCTAAAAAGCCGCATCTATGCCATTTTAGGAAAACACGAGCTTGAATACACGCTTGAGTGGGAATACTCACCACCTTACATCACGCCGCGTGGCAACCTGGTTGAAGCTATTTCTGGTGCAATTGGGCAGGCTTATGGTTTAACGCCGGAGCTATCAACTACCGGAGGCACTTCTGACGGGCGCTTTATTGCAGATATCTGCAAACAGGTAATCGAGTTTGGTCCATTGAATGCAACGATCCACAAACTGAATGAATGCGTAGGCGTGGCGGATATTGAACCGCTAAAAGAAACCTACAAACTAACAATGGAAAAACTTTTAAAATAAGCCGTTAAAGATTGCAGAGCGCACAGAGAAAGCCTGTGACTAACCCTGCATCTTTAAGTGCGCTGTGGCTAAAATTATGACAACACAACAAATCACTACCGAACTCCAAACCATCCGCGATTGGTTGCGCTACGCAGTGAGTCGCTTTGAAAACTCGGATATTTTTTACGGCCACGGCACAGACAACGCCTATGACGAAGCGGTTTGGCTGATTATGAGCGCCCTGCACTTGCCGCATGACACATTGAACAATTTTCTGGATGCAAAACTGATCAGCGAAGAGCGTTTAAAACTAGCTGCTTTTATTGATGAGCGCATCAGCAAACACACACCTACCGCTTACCTTCTCAAAGAGGCATGGCTACAAGGCTATAAATTTTATGTGGATGAACGCGTATTGATTCCACGCTCTTTCATTGCCGAACTATTGGTAAACGACGGCTTACAGCCTTGGATTGAATTCCCAGAGCTGGTAAACAGTGCCGCTGACCTCTGCACCGGCAGTGGCTGCCTGGGCGTTCTATTGGCCGATGCATACCCTGATGCAGAAATTGATGTTATCGATATTTCGCCGGATGCAATTGATGTATGCAACATCAACATTGCCAACTATGGCATGCAGGATCGTATCGCCGCAATTCAATCTGACATGTTCAGCGCGTTGCAAGATGTTAATGGAATGCCTAAGCAATACGATTTAATCATCAGCAACCCGCCCTATGTAGATGCACCATCTATGGCAGAGTTGCCTGCAGAATACCGTAACGAGCCACAATTGGCCCTTGGCAGCGGCACCGCTGGCCTGGATCATACGCATACGATTCTGAGTGAAGCAGCAAATTACCTGACCGATAACGGCGTATTAGTAGTCGAAATCGGGCATAACCGTGATGCCTTACTGGAAGCTTACCCTGACCTGCCATTTACCTGGCTGGAAGTATCTTCAGGCGACGAATTCGTATTCTTGCTCACAAAATCACAACTGACTTCTTAATAACCACGCACCACTCATATAGGCAACCCAACACTTTGAACACTACCTCAGGGAACGCCACCCAAACAACACCTGCAACAATTAACTGGCTAGAGGCCGGTAAAAACAAAACTGCAAACTGGCATTCTGAAAACGACACACCGGCGCCCAAGCTCGTGCAAACCGCTGACGACACTATTAAGGCAGCTGCTGCGCATAAGCTATTCTGCGAGGGTACAGCGATACTGTGGCGCGGCGACTTTCAAAATGCCAAACTACTTATGCAGGCGATTAGCCGCCGTATTGACCGCCCGGGTAAAAAACCTAAAAAAGCGCCCGCTAGCATGACTGAAGCATTTCACCTGCATCGTCAGGCACAGTCACAAAAAGCGCGCATTTTAGGCATGCTGTTAATTGAAGTCAGCATTGGCTACCACATCAATCTGCGCCGTGCGCCTGATATAAAAGCGGCCTGTGAACACGCTTATGGCAAAAGCACACAATCATTCGTCGTATCATTGCGCGAATTGCTAGGTTTGATTGGTGCCTACGAATGGAGTAAAAATGGCGTCGAGATCGCGGCAATCAACAACAAGATTCACCCCAGTTACGGCGTGTTCTCGCCAATTCGCGGTGAGTATTTGAATTTGGTAGATACTGCGCCGTTACCAGTGCCGTGCAACCTAGCTTTTGACATCGGCACAGGTACCGGCGTACTGGCCGCCATCCTTGCACACCGCGGCATTAAACAAGTCATCGCTACCGACAACTCACAGCGCGCGCTGGATTGTGCACAAAAGAATATCAACCAGCTTGATATGAAAAACACGGTAACAGTCATTAATGCAGACCTATACCCAGGTGAAGACTATGGCAAAGCGGATCTGATCGTATGTAACCCGCCATGGCTTCCGGCACGTCCTAGCTCAGTACTGGAATCTGCAGTTTATGATGACAGCAGCAAAATGCTCAAAGGCTTTTTAAATGGCCTTAAAGCCCATTTAAGTGATGCCGGCGAAGGCTGGCTGATACTGTCAGACTTTGCGGAACATTTAGGCCTAAGAACACGTGATGAACTGCAAGGCTGGATTGATGCGGCTGGTTTAAAAGTGATTGATAAAATCGACACCAAAGCATCACATCAGAAAACACTCGATGCGAGCGACCCGCTGCATGCTGCGAGAAAAGCGGAAGTGACATCGTTATGGCGGCTGGGGAAAAACTAAACCTCTTCACCAAATTGGATGAGTGGGTTTATCTATTCAGACATTAATGAGTACAACGTGGTCTGGATACCAGCCTACGCTGGTATGACGAGGTTAGAGATATTTGCATCAGTTAAGAATATTAAAATTTCATGCAAATTACCTTTGCTACCGCGCCTGTAATACTGCAAAAGTCTGGGAGATTTCAGCGAGGACTGTTTGAGCGCAGCGAGTTCCGCAGATGCCCAGACTTTTGCAGTATTACAGGAAACAAGCGGGAGAGGGTAGCCTTCTTTTTGGATACTTTTTCTTGGCTATGCAAGAAAAAGTATCTCGCCGGTCGGGCGAGACCGACTACTATCCCCGCCCACGATTCCTATCACTCTTCTTCTGCATCTGCGGTGCGTTCAAATCACTAGTCTGACGTACACGTCGATTAGCTGACTTTCTAGGTACCGGTTTCTTAGCAGCAGGATTACGCGCTGCTGAATCGGTTTTACCGCGATGCGGCCTACCCTGACCACCATCATCAGCAGTCGGCACGGGTCTATCCAACGCACTCATACGCTGCTTGCGCACTTTAGGTGTAAACACGGTAGTCGATTTAAGTTTTTCACGCTGCGTAAGCTGCCTTAACGGTGCGCTAGGTACTGGCAGGCCAGCCCACTCCAGCAAGCCTACAACTTCTTTTTGCTCCAGCTTAAGCATTTGCCCGCGCTTAACGCGTGGCGGCAAATTAACCGGGCCAAAACGTACTCGCATTAAACGGCTAACAGGCAGCTGGAAGGCCTCAAACAAGCGACGCACTTCACGGTTACGGCCTTCGCGCAAAATAACCTGATACCAGTGATTTGCACCTTCGCCACCTTGTGGCGTAATGCTATCAAAGCTGGCAGGGCCATCATCCAGCTCGATACCTTCTTTAAGCTGTGTCATCTGACCTTCAGTCAGCTCACCGAAAATACGCACGGCATATTCACGCTCTACTTCATAGCGCGGATGCATGAAACGATTCGCCAACTCGCCTGATGTCGTAAATATCAACAAACCGCCGGTATTCATATCCAGACGACCGATAGCAATCCATTTGCCATGCTTGATTTTTGGTAACTTATCAAAGACGCTGGCACGGCCTTCAGGGTCGTCCTGACTGACGATTTCACCTTCAGGTTTATGGTAAATCAGTACCTGCGGCAGTTCGGCTTCAAATGACAGACGCAATGGACGGCTATCCACTCGCACCACATCATGCTCGGTGACGCCTTGCCCAACAACCGCAACTTGACCATTAACCGTGATACGTCCGCTCGCAATCATCTCTTCCATATCACGACGCGAGCCTAAACCTGCCAGCGCTAATAACTTATGCAGTCTTTGTGTTGGCTCTGGCGGCGCGTTCGGGTCTGCTTCTAATTTTGTGAAATTAGTAGTGGGTCTGCGCACCGTGCGCTGAGGGTCTCGTTGTTGCTTGAAGGGACGTGCCATGTTGAACTTACTTTAATGATTGAAAACGGATTTTACAGCAATTGTTGTATATCAGCGCTATTTATAACACTCGCTTACAAAGTGCTATATTGCAATTTCCTGTTGCGTGAATTCCTCCATGGGCGGCAGTTCTGAGAGCGACCGAATATTCAGGTCATCCAGAAAATGTTTAGTTGTAGCGTAAAGCGATGGGCGGCCGGGCACCTCGCGCTGCCCGATCACATCGATCCAGTCACGTTCCTGCAACTGACGCATGACATTAGGGTTTACTGCTACGCCACGGATTTCTTCAATATCACCACGAGTAACAGGCTGGCGGTAGGCAATAATCGCCAGCGTCTCCATCACGGCACGTGAATATTTTGCCTGCCGCTCTGGATTCAATCGCGCTAAAAACACGCCATATTCATCACGCGCCTGGAACCGGTAACCAGATGCGACCTGCACCAACTCCATTGTACGGTCGTTCCAATCCTGCTTCAGCTCGTCCAGCAGCATACGCAATGTTGCACGTTCCATCTTCTCAGCAAACAACCGCAGCATATCATCCAGAGACAGTGGCTCATGGGAGGTCAGCAAAGCAGCCTCAAGCACGTTTTTCAGTTCAGTAATGTTGCTGATTTCACTCATAGCTATGATTAATATCTAGAAATCAATATCTGAAGCAATCTGCACGTAGATTGGCGAAAACGCCTGCTGCTGAGTAATGCGCAGCAAACCCTCGCGGCATAATTCCAGTATGGCTAAAAAGCACACCACCAATTTGGGAATGCCATCATTTTTCACATCGAATAACTGCGTAAATTCCAGCAGCCTGTCATCTTTTAAACGGCGCAGAATCATGCTCATGTGTTCGCGTACCGATAATTCCGAACGCCCTACTTTATGGTGTTTGTAATGACTGGTGCGTTTGAGCACATTACGCCAGGCTTCTGCCAAGTCATCCAGACTGACTTCCGGCGGCTTAACCTGACTGGTATGCTGATAATAAGCGCTCGCAACGTAAAGACCATCACCCACCTTAGCCATTTCGTCCAGCCGCTGTGCAGCTAGCTTGATAGCCTCATACTCAATGAGACGTCTTACCAGTTCAGCGCGAGGATCACTTTCCTCTTCAAGCTCAACTGGCTTCGGAAGCAGCATGCGCGATTTAATCTCAATCAGCATTGCCGACATAAGCAGATAATCGCCGGCCAGCTCCAGTTTAATCGCGCGCATCTTATCTACATATTGCATGTATTGACGCGTTAAATCCGCCATCGGAATATCGAGAATATCCAGATTATGCTTGCGAATCAGGTACAGTAGCAAATCCAGCGGGCCTTCAAAGGCCTCCAAATACACCTCTAATGCATCGGGCGGGATGTACAGATCTTTAGGAAGCTCAGTAAACTCCTCGCCCTTGATTTTTGCATTTAGCGGAGTTTCTATCACAGTCGATAAACTAACTGTAATTCAAACCCATGGCATCACGCACTTCACGCATGGTCTCGCGAGCCATTTTGCGTGCTTTTTCGCTGCCTTCAGCCACGATATTCTTAACCAGTGCCGGGTCTTCTGCATATTGTGCTGCGCGTTCCTGAATCGGCTTCAACTCAGCAAGCACGCCTTCAATCACGGGGCCCTTACATTCGATACAGCCGATGCTTGCGCCTTTACAGCCGGCTTGCACCCAGCTCCGGGTGGACTCATCTGAATAAATTTCATGCAGCTGCCAAACCGGGCATTTAGCTGGGTCACCCGGGTCTGTGCGACGTACACGTGCCGGATCAGTCGGCATGGTCTTGATCTTTTTCGCAATGGAATCTACATCTTCACGCAGTGAAATCGTATTGTTATATGACTTGGACATTTTCTGGCCATCAAGGCCTGGCATTTTTGAGGCCGGAGTCAGCTTGTAATCCGGCTCAACCAGAATAATCTTGCCGCCGCCTTCCAGATAACCGAGCAGACGCTCTTTATCACCCATGCTCATACCCTGCTGCTCTTCAATCATGGCACGTGCTGTTTCCAGCGCTTCTTCATCGCCGCTTTCCTGATAGGCTTTGCGCATTTCTTCATACAGCGCGCCGCGTTTGCTGCCTAGTTTTTTAATCGCGGCTTCAGCTTTTTCTTCAAAGCCTTTTTCTTTACCGTAGATATGGTTAAAACGGCGTGCGATTTCACGCGTGAATTCAATGTGCGGAATCTGGTCTTCACCTACCGGCACTTGTGTTGCCTTGTACATCAGGATATCTGCGCTTTGCAGCAAGGGATAACCTAAGAAACCATAGGTGGATAAATCTTTGCTCGACAATTTTTCCTGCTGGTCTTTGTAAGTAGGCACTCGCTCCAGCCAGCTCAGTGGCGTGATCATAGAGAGCAAAGTATGCAGCTCAGCATGCTCAGGCACGCGTGATTGAATGAAAATAGTAGAACTTGCCGGGTCAACACCTGCCGCCAGCCAGTCAATGACCATTTCCCAAACGCTTTCTTCAATGACTTCAGGCGTATCGTAATGAGTCGTTAATGCGTGCCAGTCAGCAACAAAAAACAGGCACTCATGTTCGTGCTGCAAACGTATCCAGTTTTTAAGTACGCCGTTGTAATGTCCTAAATGCAGGTTGCCTGTAGGGCGCATGCCCGATAAAACGCGTTCTATTGCCATGTTGAAGAAAAACCTTAAATTAAATATGTTGTTATTATACTAAGTATCGTATTCAAAACCACGGTATCGTGCTCAAAACCACGGAAATGCTTTATTGCCGCAACTTACAAAGTGCGCATAGCTAAAAAATAGTAGAAATCAGCGCATAGACCAGATTAATAAGCGGCTCCAGAATCCGGCCTAGTACGCCGCTGAATAGCAGGATAATCAAGATAATAAATCCATAACGTTCGATCTGTGCGAATGGCCGTGCCAGATTGATCGGCAGCAGGCTCACTGCGATGCGACCGCCATCTAAGGGCGGCAACGGCAACAGGTTAAGCACCATCAATACAATGTTAATCGTAACCCCGGCTTTAGCCATCAATGTCAATGGCAGCACAAAAGCCTCTGGTGCATTCACAGAAAATTTCATGACCAGCGCCCAGAATATCGCCATTACAAAATTGGAGGCAGGCCCTGCCGCTGCAACCCATAACATATCTTTTTTAGGATTACGCAAACGACGAAAATCTACTGGTACCGGTTTAGCCCAGCCAAACAGAATGCCGCCCAGCATGACCGTTAAGGCCGGCAAAATAATGGTGCCAAACATATCAATATGCTTAAGCGGGTTCAAGGTAATACGCCCGGCATTAAATGCGGTCATGTCGCCAAAGTGCTTAGCTGCATAACCATGAGCAGCTTCATGCACGGTAATTGCAAAAATTACCGGCAAAGCATAAATAACTATTTTTTGTATAACGGTTAAGTCCATCAGATTCTCTTAAATTAAAATTTTTACTTACTATTACTGCAGTAATAATTACAGTTTAAAGACCAAAAGGCGTGATATCACCCAGGCCTTCACGTACCAGAACCGGAATATCTTCTGTTAAGTTAATCACGGTAGTAGCACTCTCAAGACAATGCTCTACCTCAATCACCAGATCTACCTGACGCTCAAGACGCTCACGAATTTCCCAAGGTTCCATGGTTGCAATATCAACATCAGGAAAATGCAATGACATCGTCAGTAGCGGCGCATCGATCGCCTCCAGCATTGCCTGTACTACCGTATGCTGCGGAACGCGAATACCAATAGTACTGCGTTTCGGGTGTTGCAATTTACGCGGCACTTCTCGCGTAGCATTCAGAATAAAAGTGTAAGCACCGGGCGTATTGGCCTTCAGTAGACGAAACTGCCCGTTACTGACTTTCGCATAATTACCGAGCTCACTTAGATTACGGCACATCATTGCAAACAAGTGCTGGTCATCCACACCGCGAATCTGGCGAATACGCGCCTGCGCATCTGCATTGCCCAGCATGCAGCCCAGTGCATAACCGGAGTCAGTTGGATATACAATCACCCCGCCTTTGCGCAAGATATCCGCGGTTTGCGCTATCAGGCGTGGCTGGGGATTGTCTAAATTAACATTGAAAAACTGTGACATGATTTTTTATTTATATTTACTTAATTATGAAACAGGCTGCGAATTAACCTCTGGCCAATCCTGCCAAACCGGAATGCAATTACTTGGCAATTCAGGCAAGCGTCCCATCCCCATAAAACTGATACCTTTGCCATGATAATCAGAACCCTGAGAAGCTTTTAATCCAAATAACTGCGCATATTTGGCATATTCCACATATTGCGCAGCTGTGTGGCTACCGGTTACCACTTCAATAGCAATGCCGCCCAAAGCCCTGAACTCTTCCAGCAACAACAGCATATTAGTGCGCTTTATCTCATAGCGTCCAGGGTGTGCCAGCACTGCAACTCCGCCGCTATTGATAATTAAATCAAGCGCTGACTCCAGACTCATCCATTCATGGTTTACATAACCAGGCTTACCTTTAACCAGATATTTCTTGAATACCGATTTTGGGTCTTTGGCATAACCGCGGTCTACCAGAAACCGTGCAAAGTGCATGCGCGTTAAAATACTTTGCTGTGCATAGGATGAAGCAGCTTCAAAACTACCGTGAATACCTGATTCTTCCAGACTGAGTGCCATTTGCCTGGCGCGCTCAAGACGACCTGAACGCACTGCTGCCAGACCAAATTGCAAAGCTGTATTATCAGGATTGACATTGAGTCCCACGATATGCAGCGTACGTTTTTTCCAGGTGACAGAGATTTCTACACCATTGATCAGCTTAATGCCATGCTGTGCAGCTGCCTGCCGCGCCTCAGCCAAACCGCCAACATCGTCATGGTCTGTCAACGCAAGTACACGTACGCCGTTATTAGCAGCATGTTCTACCAGTTCTGACGGCGAAAGCAGTCCATCTGAAATAGTGGAGTGTGAGTGAAGATCAATCATGAAAATATTTGTAGTCAGCGCGTCGCGCCTGCATTACACCTGAAAAAACATAAAGAGGTCAAAATACTGTTTAAACTTTTGCAATTGCACACGATAGTTACAGACTATTGCGCTATTTAAATTATTACAATTTACGCCTTGCAGCATATAGCTAATCATAGCAAAATAGCGCTCTTGCCTAAAGCATTGTTTTAAATTTGTTTTTGGCATTTTCACTAGAAAATCACCTGTTTAAGAGCCTATATGAAGTTTTTATTTGATTTATTTCCGGTTATATTATTTTTCATCGCATTCAAATATTTCGGCATTTTTGCGGCTACAGCAGTCGCAATGATAGCGACTATCGCACAGATTATTTATGTAAAACTCCGTCACGGCGTAGTTGATAAAATGCTGATGATGAGCGGCGTAATTATTACCGTATTTGGCGGAGCTACTCTGCTGTTGAAAGATCCACAATTCATACAGTGGAAACCGACAATTCTTTACTGGCTGTTTACAGCAGGCATGTTAGGTTCACAGCTACTTTTTAACAAAAACCCAATACGCGGCCTCATGGAAAAACAAATCAGCCTACCCGATGTGATCTGGTCTAGATTGAATATCGCATGGGCATTGCTGTTTTTAGTTCTAGGCTTTGTAAACCTTTATGTTGCCTATAATTTCTCTCAGGATATCTGGGTGAATTTCAAACTGTTCGGCATTACCGGCATTATGTTTATATTCATCATTCTGCAAACAGTATTTGTCAGCAAATACCTGCCTACAGAAGAATCCAATGGAGACTCCGAATAATGTGGTACGCAATTATTGCTGAAGATGTGCCGGATAGCTTGGAAAAACGCCTACAAGCAAGACCTCAACATCTTGATCGGCTGAAATCTCTGCAAGACGACGGGCGCCTGTTATTGGCAGGACCTTTTCCGGCAATCGACAGTAACGACCCCGGAACCAACGGTTATAGCGGTAGCTTGATCGTGGCAGAATTCAACACGCTGGATGAAGCAAAAGAGTGGGCAAACAATGATCCATTCACAATTACCGGCGTGTACCAGCAGGTCACAGTCAAACCTTTCCGAAAAACCCTACCGTAATGTCGCTGACTGAAGATATAACCAAACGCTTACAGGCATTAGAGCCGACTGCATTAAACATTATCGATGATAGTGCCTTGCACGCCGGGCACCAGAGTAGCGGTGGTGGCGGCCACTTTACACTACATATAACAAGCTCGCATTTCTGCGGAAAATCGCTGATAATGCGCCATCGTCTTATTTATCAAACCCTTAACGATCTGATGCCGCATCAAATACATGCATTAAGTATTCATGCCACAGCAACAGATGAAATATAAACTGTACTTCGCTTTTATTTTAAGCTTTTTATCTTAAATTCAATATTTTAGGGATTTTTACATGAAATTCACAAAGACTTTAATCACACTTGCAGTTTTGTCATTTGCTCCTTCAGCCTTTGCTGCCGATGCTGTAGCAACAGTCAATGGCAAGCAAATCAAACAATCTACTTACGACGTCATTAGCAAAGACATTACAGCAAGCGGTCAAAAAATTGATGACAACACCAAGAATGCCATTATCAATGAGCTAGTAAGCTCAGAACTGGTTTATCAGGAAGCACAAAAACTGGGCCTTGATAAACAGCCAGATTACTTGGCGCGTGAAGAGTTGGGTCGCCGCAAGCTGCTGACAAGCATGTTCCTGCAAGACTATGTTAAAAAGCACCCGATTTCAGATGCAGACACCAAGGCAGCCTACGAACAATACAAAAAAGCCTATGGCGATAAAGAATACAGCGCACGCCATATTTTAGTAAAAACCGAAGCAGAAGCGAAAGACATCATTGCGCAATTAAACAAAGGTGGTGACTTTGCAAAATTGGCAAAAGAAAAATCAATCGACCCTGGTTCTAAAGATAAAGGCGGCGATTTAGGCTGGTTCTCTCCAGCCTCTATGGTAAAACCATTCAGTGACGTTGCAGCTAATATGCAAAAAGGTGCAGTTTCTGCAAGTCCAGTACAAACCCAATTTGGCTGGCACGTCATTAAGTTGATCGACACACGTCCGGCACAACCAATGGCTTACGAAAAACTTAAAGATGGTTTGCAAAAAAATCTACAGCAACGCAACCTGGAAAAGTTAATGTCGGACTTGCGCAGCAAAGCAAAAATCGATATTGCTAAATAATCTCGCATCATCTTAATACTACTAATAAAAGAGGCCCTGTTTAAGGGCCTCTTTTATTTATAAATAGTCTATAAGCGACACATACACAATCAAAAAATTATGCGATAATAAGAATTGTTATCATTTATAAAATAGGCATTTGCTTAAAATATGCAACCTTTATCTCAACTAGAAACTGGTCAGCAAGCTGTTATTTCAGCAATTGAAGCTGATGAGTCGCTATTTCACAGGTTATCTGCATTAGGGTTTCGCGTAGGCAAAACATTAAGTATTATGCGACGAGCCAGCTTTAACGGTCCACTTCAAGTCAGACTTGGCACAACAGACGTTATCCTGCGCTGCAACGAAGCATCACGCATTCAAATTCACCCCATCTAGAAGTCAGCCAATATGAAGCGCATTGCTCTATTAGGGATGCCCAATACCGGCAAATCCACCCTGTTCAATCGCATTAGCGGCGCTTCTGCACGTGTAGGGAACTGGCCGGGCATCACTGTCGACCTCATGAGTGCCAAAATCCTGCTTGGCGGTCATATTGCGGAGTTGATTGATCTGCCCGGGATATATGATCTGCATGGCTTTTCTGAAGATGAACAGGTAGTCAGGCATTTCTTAACTAACAATCCTATCGACTTGCTCATCGTGTTGCTGAACAGCACGCAGATTGAGCGTCAGCTTTCGTTACTGCTACAGCTTAAAAAACTAGGTGTGCCTATCGTTCTCGTTTTGAACATGGCTGACGAAGCAAGGCGTGCTGGCATCACGATTGATACCGAAAATCTGGCAGCCGAATTAGCATTGCCGGTTATACAGATTAGCGCTAAATACGGTGAAGGCTTACCTAAAGCGCTGGAAGTGGCCGCTCACATCGTGAACGAACAAAAAGCCACAACCAACCCCAAAAGTATCAATCTTCTACTGCAGGAAGAAAGCCAGATTGAGCACGAGATGGAAGATTTGATACAAAAACATGTACAAATCCCGGCCACTTTAGGCGATGACACCACAGATAAAATTGACAGAGTATTGCTGCACAAATGGCTGGGACTGCCTCTGTTTTTTGCAGCGATGTTTCTGCTATTCCAATTCATTTTCACGGTCGGCGGACCGTTACAGGATGGACTGGCATGGGTATTAGACCTCATTCGCACCAGCTTGCTTGAACCATTGTTAAGCAGCAGCCCGGTATGGCTCAAAGGCCTGCTGCTAGATGGTGTATATAACGGCGTAGCCACCGTAGCGGCTTTTGTTCCTATCATCATATTATTCTTTCTAGTGATGTCGATGGTAGAAGACAGTGGCTACCTGTCACGTGCAGCATTCCTGATGGATGCACTCATGGCAAAAATGGGCTTGGATGGACGTGGCTTTGTCATGATGCTAATGGGCTTTGGCTGCAACGTACCAGCCATCATGGGTACACGCATCATGCGCTCACGCCCGATGCGACTGCTGACTATGCTGGTTATCCCCCTGTCGCTCTGCTCTGCGCGTCTGCAGGTGTTTATCTTTATGATTGCCGCCTTATTCAGCCCAAAACATGCGCCGCTGGTACTGTTCTCACTCTACTTGATGAGCTTTCTAACCATGTTTTTAACTGCGGTACTGTTTCAAAACCAATATAAAAATGCCGAGCCATTTATTCTGGAGCTTCCTCCATACCGCTTTCCTACACCACGTCAAATCGTGTTGCGCGGCTGGCAGGAAGTAAAGCACTTCTTAAACCGCGCCAGTAAATTTATTATTCTGGGTGTGATATTAGTCTGGCTATTAACCAACTTCCCAAGCAATGTGGCACCAGCCAGTGTTGGTACCTACGCAGGACAAATCGGTGTGTTCTTTGGACCGGTACTTGACCCTATCGGCATTAACCACGAACTGGCAATCGCGCTGATTTTCGGTTTTGTCGCTAAAGAGATTGTAGTCGGCGCATTGGCAGTCATTTACGGCATGCAGGGTGATGCGCTGATGGCGCAGATGGCAACACAGATTGACTGGGTACAAGCCATGAGCTTTATGCTGTTCACACTGATTTATACGCCATGCTTATCTACGATTGCCACCATTAGAAATGAATCCAAAAGCTATGGATTTATGTGGCTATCCATCGTGTGGTCACTCGGCTTAGCGTGGGTGGTAAGCTTTATGTTCTATCAGGGCGCAAGGGCGTTAGGCTATTAATTTCGTTCTATTGCTTTAGCTCTATTAATTCTGCTCTACTTTATGTCCTGAACATAAAGTAGACCGCGCCCATCAGGCATAGCCCAGCCCATAAAAAATCCAGCTTCAAAGGCTGCTGCATATAAAACACAGCAAATGGAACGAATACTGACAGCGTAATCACTTCCTGCAGAATCTTAAGCTGCGCAACTGACATTACTGTAAAACCGATGCGGTTGGCAGGCACCTGAAACATATACTCAAACAGCGCAATACCCCAGCTTGCTAATGCAGCAATCATCCAGGGTTTGTTATTCAGGTTTTTAAGATGGGCATACCAGGCAAATGTCATGAAAACATTTGATACGGTAAGCAGTAAGATTGTTTTTAAAACAACCGGCATTAATCAATCCATTTTTGATATAAAACAACAATCACTAGGAAGCAAGCCGAAGACAGTACGTTTAGTACGGCAAGGCGAAGCTGACAACGTGAGTGTTGAATTTATATTAAAAATTAAACGGCGGACTCGCCGGTTTCACCAGTCCTGATACGAATTACCTGCTCAACCGAGCTTACAAAAATCTTGCCATCGCCAATTTTACCGGTGTGTGCGGCCTTGATAATGGCATCTACAGCGGTTTCTACGATAGCGTCGGCCACAACCAGCTCAAGTTTAATTTTCGGTAAAAAATCAACCACATATTCGGCACCGCGATAAAGCTCGGTATGGCCTTTTTGACGGCCAAATCCCTTGACCTCTGTCACAGTCAATCCATTCACACCGATATCTGACAGCGCTTCACGCACGTCATCTAATTTGAATGGTTTAATAATAGCCTCGATTTTTTTCATACTATCTACTCCCGGAACTTCTAAATTTAAATTATTCAATTAAGCTTTTCAGCGGAATGCTTAAAAGTTTTGCTACACCTGCTTATGATTCATTTACTTAATATAGCCTACCAAAAATTGGAAAGCTTGGCCGTGATCGGATAACGCCTGTCTTTGCCAAAACCTCTATGTGTGATGCGTACGCCTACCGGTGCCTGACGGCGCTTGTATTCATTCCTATCTATCATGGTAAGCACCCTGTTCACATCTGTGGCTGAGTAACCCAGCGCAACAATGTCTTCGCGACCCAGATCATCTTCTACATAGGCTTCAATAATACCGTCTAATATGTCATAAGGCGGCAGGCTATCCTGATCGACCTGATTTGCACGCAACTCTGCCGAAGGCGGCCGCGTAATAATGCGCTGCGGAATAACCTTTGATACACCATTACGGTAATGACACAGCTTATATACCAATGTTTTAGGCACATCTTTAAGCAAAGCAAAACCGCCTGCCATATCGCCATACAAGGTGCAGTACCCAACTGCTGTTTCACTTTTATTACCGGTTGTGACAACAATACTGCCGAACTTGTTAGAAACAGCCATTAGCAGCATACCGCGAATACGCGCCTGCAGGTTTTCTTCAGTTGCGTCGAACGGCATATCACCAAACTGTGGGGACAATGCCTCCAGATATTTATCAAATAATGCTTTAATAGCAATTTCACTATATTCCACACCCAGTATGTCTACCATTTCTCGTGCATCATTAATACTAATGTCAGCCGTGAATTCAGAAGGCATCATAATCGCATGTACTTTATCTGCGCCTAATGCATCTACCGCAATCGCCAGCGTTAAAGCAGAATCAACCCCACCTGACATACCTAACACCACACCGGGGAAACCGTTTTTATTAACGTAATCAGCCAAACCCAGCTTTAATGCATTATAGACAGAAGCCTCTATCGTTAAAGTTGGCGCAATAGCACCAGCGAGCGGAGATGCATGTTCAAACTCAACAATACTTAGGCTAGCTTCAAATGCAGGCAATTCATGGGTGATATCTCCATACGCATTCATCACGAACGATGCGCCATCAAACACCAGCTCATCTTGCCCGCCCACCATGTTGGCATATACAATGGGTAATTGAGTATCGGCTACACGCTGACGGAGCTTTTCCATGCGCGCAGATTGTTTTTCCATATGGAAAGGTGAAGCATTCAAAGCAAGCAACAGCTCTGCTCCGGCCGCTTTGCTGGCTAGAGCAGGAGCAGGCTCCCACACGTCTGCACAGATCAGCACCCCGACATTAACGCCTTGATGCTCAAATACCAGTGCATCACAGCCAGAGCTGAAATAGCGTTTTTCATCAAAAACGGCATAATTGGGCAGCACATGCTTGTGATAAGTTGCAAATACTTTTCCATCCTGTAGCACTGATGCCGCATTAAAGCACGCACCATCCACCAGATGCGGGTGTCCTACAATCACACTGACATCTCTAAGTCTTGTTGCAAGAGCAATCAAGGCTTGCGCGCAGGCATCAAGAAAATCTGCACGCAATAGTAAATCCTCTGGTGGATAACCACACAGAGAAAGCTCCGGGGTCAGCACCAAGGTAGCGCCCTGCGACTTTGCCTGCTCTGCCTGCTGGATAATTTTTTCTACATTGCCAGCAATGTCCCCGACAATACAGTTGATTTGCGCAATTGCAATCTTCATCGATCGAAAGCTCGTCTCATCAACAAAAAACTAAAAGCGGGTTTAATAACTGCCACCCGCATCTTTGATCAACTTGATAATTTCAGCATCTTGCGCCTTAAGCGCATAGACCAGCGCGGTTAAGCCATACTGGTCTTTGGCTTTGACTTTAGCATTGTTTGCAAGCAGCAATTTAACCATATCGGCATTGCCATTATCTACCGCCATATGCAGCAATGGCGTTCCCTCAGAGTCCAGATTATTCACATTTGCACCGGCTGTAACCAATACTTGGGCCACTTCAAACTGATTCTTTTTGACAGCCCACGTTAAAGCAGTCCACTTGGACAAGTCTTTCTGGTCAACCTTTGCGCCACGTTTAATCAGCGCATCCACTACCGGCGCATGTCCGCCTCGCGCTGCAATCATGAGTGCGGTAACACCCAGCATATCGCGGGCTGCTAAATCCGCTTTATAGGCAAGCAAAACATCTACCGTAGCAAGATCACCACTCTTGGCAGCATGCATTAATACAGATTTACCGTCATCGCTTTTTGTATTGGCATCAACACCGTGTTGAATCAGCAGTTCTACCATAGATGAATAGCCTGAAATCGCAGCCAAACCAAAGGCACTCCAGCCGGCACCGTCTCTTACTTTGAAGTCGGCACCTTTATCCAGCAGTACTTTTGCGGTTGCAATATTATTCTTCTTGGCAGCATGCATCAAAGCAGTCCAAGCGCCCTTGTCCTTTGCATTAATGTTGGCCCCCTTATTAATCAGCGCAGATACCACCTCGGCCTGATCTTTACGAGCCGCATACATTAGTGCCGTGAGCCCATCTTCATCGACCACATTCGGGTTCACGCCGCTGGCAAGCATCGCGTTCACCGTGTCCAAATCCCCTTTCGAGGCGACCGTGAGTAGATAAGAAATATCCTCGGCAGCTAATGCCGGTGGCGTAGTGGCAACGAATCCTACCATTAATACAGCAATGAAAGCTTTAACTAGTATATGCATGCGATTCACTAAAGAATTAGTCCTTATTCATTACTTTTTATTGTTGATTGCAGCCAGCACCGCCTCACCCAGACCTGCCGGTGAGCTCGCCACAACTGCGCCTGCATTTTCTAAAGCACGAATTTTATCAACAGCTTTACCGCTACCACCGGAGATAATTGCTCCTGCATGCCCCATACGTTTACCGGCTGGAGCTGTTTGACCTGCAATGTAAGCCGCCACAGGTTTGGTTACATTGCTCTTGATGAATTCAGCAGCAGCTTCTTCATCCGAGCCGCCAATCTCGCCCACCATGATGATCGCTTCAGTTTCCGGGTCTGCCTCAAACATCTGCAGGCATTCAATAAAATTCAAACCTTTAATCGGGTCACCGCCAATACCGACACAGGTACTCTGGCCCAGATTCAAAGCCGTAGTTTGATGCACGGCTTCATAAGTCAATGTACCGGAACGTGAGACCACGCCCACTTTACCACGTTGATGGATGCTACCGGGCATAATGCCGATCTTGCACTCATCCGGCGTAATTACACCTGGGCAGTTTGGGCCGATTAATCTAGTGCCATTAGCGCGCAACGCAGCTTTCACGTTAAGCATATCAAGCACTGGGATGCCTTCTGTAATGCAGATAATCAATTCAATACCGGCATCACTCGCCTCAAGAATTGAATCAGCGGCAAATGCAGGCGGTACATAAATCACGCTCGCATTGGCACCGGTAGTATTGACGGCATCACGCATGGTATTAAACACAGGCAAACCAAGATGCAATTGACCACCCTTGCCCGGGGTTACGCCACCTACCATTTTTGTGCCGTAAGCCAGCGCCTGCTCTGAGTGGAAAGTGCCCTGTTTACCGGTAAAGCCCTGACATAAAACCTTGGTGTTTTTATTAACTAAGATACTCATGCTGTCACCGCGCCATTCTCTGATGCACTGTTACGCACTGCATTAACTGCCTGCAGAGCAGCATCAGTTAAGCATTCAGCCGAAATAATATTAAGCCCGCTTGTTTGCAACATTTTTTTACCTAAATCCACATTAGTACCTTCTAAACGCACGATCACCGGAATTTGCATACCGACTTCTTTCACAGCTGTAATAATGCCTTCTGCAATAATGTCGCAGCGCATAATACCGCCAAAGATATTCACTAAAATTGCTTTAACATTACTGTCAGCCAGAATAATTTTAAATGCTTTGGCTACTGTTTCAGCCGTTGCGCCGCCACCCACATCCAAGAAATTAGCTGGCATACCGCCATGCAGTTTGATTAAATCCATGGTTGCCATAGCCAGGCCTGCGCCGTTTACCATACAGCCGATGTTACCGTTCAGCGCAATATAGTTCAGACCGGCATGGTGCGCGGTTGCTTCCTTGCTATCTTCCTGACTCCAGTCACGCTGCTCCGCGAGTGCTTTCTGACGATAGAGTGCGTTGTCATCCACGCTCATTTTGCAATCTAAAGCGAACAGTTTGCCATCTGTCGTGACTACTAACGGGTTAATTTCCAGCAATGCCAGATCATTGTCTTTGAACAGGCGATAGAGACCTTTCAGTAACTTGGTAAATGCACCGATCTGATCTCCGCTCAGATCCAGTTTGAAAGCTAAATTACGCGCCTGAAAATCAACCAGACCATTCAATGGATCACACACTTCCTGCAGAATTTTCTCCGGGCTTGTGTGTGCAATTTCTTCAATATCCATACCACCGGCCACAGAGGCAACAACCACAACACGCTCCAACGTTCTATCTACCAGCATAGACAGATAGAGCTCACGCGCAATTGGCAGGGTTTCTTCGATCAGCACCTGATTCACAGGCTGACCATCCGGCGCATTCTGGTAAGTCACCAGCGTTTTACCTAATAGCTCGGTGGCAACATTCTGTGCTTCAGTCGCTGACTTGACTACCTTAACGCCACCGGCTTTACCGCGTCCGCCGGCATGCACCTGAGCTTTAACTACCCAGGCTTCACTGTTGATTTCACTGGTTGCTGCAGCCACTTCATTAGCAGCAGCAACGACCTGTCCACGCGGAACCGGAATACCGTATTTCTGTAATAGCGTTTTGGCTTGATACTCATGCAGATTCATAAAAAATAGCTCTGATTAATAATTATTCACATTTTCTCGCAATTCAGACAATTGTGCCAGTAAAGTAATGTTTAAGCTCAAGGTATAATGGCACTTTATTACAAAATATTCTCAATTATGCGTTTAGTTGTCCAAGGCCCTGCCATCACCCTTTCACATTTAACCCATATTCACCGACTATGCGGCACCAGTGTGCAATTTGTGCAAATTGCACAGCATGCTTATTATTTGGCAAATCAGCCAACGGTGTTACCTGAGATTCAGCAATTCTGTGCCGAGCAAAACATTGACTGCGCGTATGTTCAGGACAAAGAACTGCTGCAGAATTTTGGTTTATGCGTGATGGATATGGATTCCACCTTGATCAGCATTGAATGTATAGATGAAATTGCAGATATGGTTGGCATTAAACCGCAAGTGGCTGCAATTACCGAACGCGCGATGCAGGGCGAACTCGACTTTGCGCAAAGCCTGCGTGAACGCGTAACCTTGCTTAAAGGCTTATCGGAGGCCGACCTGATGCTGGTATTGAACGAGCGCCTGCAACTGAATCCGGGTGCCAAAGAGTGGATTGAAACCTGCAAAAAGAACAACATCACAACCCTGCTGGTTTCCGGCGGATTCACATTTTTTGCAGAGCGCGTTAAAGCGATGCTGGGACTGGATTATGCCGTTTCCAATACACTGGAAATTATCGACGGCAAACTTACTGGCCGCGTTTTAGGTGACATTGTAGATGCTCAGGTGAAGGCCAATGAATTAACAAAGTTGCGTGATCAATTAGGTTTAGCAGCAACACAAACCATTGCTATTGGCGACGGGGCAAATGACCTGAAAATGATGGCGGCTGCCGGCGTCGGTGTGGCTTACCATGCAAAACCGGTAGTACAAGCACAGGCAAGCTATGCAATCAATCACGTCGGCCTCGATGGCGTGATCAATCTCTTTACAAGCTAAATAAAAAAACTCACCTACAACCGGGAAAGTTCTTCTTCAGTAAAACCAGCTTTGCGTCTTGCTTCAATATTCAGAGGCTTGCGCATCGCTGGAGCGCTGTACTGCTTGGCTAAAGCCTCGTAACACGCAATCGGTTCCAGACCGCGCTTCTCACACAGCCAATTAAACCAATGATTGCCGATAGCAACATGGCCGATTTCATCGCGCAGAATGATATCCAGAATTTCGGCAGCATCAGTATCGCCGATCTGCACAAATTTGTTGCGTAATGGCGGACTGGCATCCAAGCCGCGTGCCTCCATCGTTCTGGGTACCAATGCCATTCTTGCCAATACGTCACCCTGGGTGCGCTCCGCCATCTCCCACAAACTATTATGCGCATTAAAGTCACCGTACTGGTAGCCCATGTTCAGCAAATATCCATTCAATAGCCCGAAATGATAAGCTTCTTCAGCAGCCACCTTGAGCCAGTCTGCATAATATTGTTGCGGCATATCAGCAAAACGCCACACTGCATCTAACGCTAAATTAATCGCATTAAATTCAATGTGCGCGAGTGCATGAATCAGTGCAGCCCTACCTTCCGGTGTGCGCATGGATCTTTTTCCAACTTCCCGTGGCGACACCAGCATCGGCCGTTCAGGATGCCCCGGAATATCTACGGGTTCAGACAAGATTGCAGCTGAGTTAAGCGCAACCTGCCCTGCAAGCCATGCTGCATTCAAACATTTAACGCCCTCCGCTTTACGAACCGGATTTGTATTTACCAGCCAGTTAATTGCAGCCTCGCGCAAATCTATGGTCTCAAGCGTGCAGTCATTCTGGCAAGTTTTATTTATCATTCGTACGCTTCAAGTCTATTTAAAAGTTATTGCAATACTTGTGCTGTGAGTAGCCGGAGCATACTGTCACTAATGAGGCAGCATTTCTTTCGAAGCAACACATACGCAGCACACAGGCCAAATCACGCTTTCCATGCACATATTGCAAGTACCGCATCAATATTTACCTCACTAACTACCAATAAGGCTAAGGTAGGACTAGAATTATATTGTCGTTGTCATGAGTAGTAAGTTGCTATTGGACGTGCCGCCCAACTCGGGTAAGACTTAATTTTAACCTTTAAGGAGTTAATATGAAAAAAATCTTATCGACATTTTTAGTCAGCTTATTGGCTATCTCTGTAACCGCGTTTGCTGAAGCACCAACTAAAAAAACCAAAGGTGAGAAAGCTGCATCTGCTGTTGAAGCTCCAGCTGTCGAGGCCAGTGAAGCTGCGACAAAAGGAAAAGCCAAAAAATCAGCTTCAGATGCCGAAACTCCTGCAATAGAAGCTACTACAGATAGTACAAAAGCCAAAAAAGCTAAGCATAAAAAACAAGCGAAAAAAGATAAAGAGAAAAAAGCTACACCTGCAGTCCCGGCTTCAGAAGGTAATCCTGCAACACCGGCCATACCTGCTTCAAAGGCAGTGCCAGCCGCACCAGCTACTCCAGCAAATTAAACCAGAAAATCATTTGCTAATGGTTTAGTTAATAATGGAAAAAGCCGCGAATTTGCACGGCTTTTTCTAATTAAATTACTGTTAATGTCTGCTTACTCCAGCGCAATAAAATCCAACTCACCAGCTTTCATATCCGGCACCAGCAAATAAGCTTCGTCTTTAGTAATCGCAATATCTGCGGCCGCCTGATAACCTGATTTAACCACTGTGACGTCACCTTTGGTATTTACACTAAAAACCTTACCGCTCTTCCAGTCGCTGACATACATGGTGCCATTGGAGTGATGTACCAAACCATCTCCACCGCCAAAGCCTTCAGCAACATCTGTAAGTTGTCCAGTTTGTGTATTCAGGCTATATAAGATACCGGATACAAAATCCACCTCTAATATAAAATTACCGGTGTCATCTGCCAGCAGGCCATTAGGACCTTTCAGCCTGGCATCTTGCTTATCATTAATCAGCAATTCCACTTGCCCTTGGGTATTGATCTTGTAAATTGCAGCACCGCCGCCTTTTCCAAGGATATCACCGCTATCGCTCACATAAAGATTACCCTGCGGGTCAGCTTCCAGATCATTTAAGAATATCGGTGTGCTAGGGAATGCATCACTGGCTACAAACACGCTGGTTTTACCATCCGGGCCAATTTTGATAATTTTATTTTTATCGGCAGCATATAGATTTTTACCGATAATTACCAAACCCTTGGGATCGTCCAGACCGGTAGCAAAAACCGCGGTTTTACCATTGCGGTCAATCACAGTAATCTGGCCATCACCATTTTTACCAAACTCATTAATCTCAGACACATAAATGCGCCCATCCTTAGCTTGAACTACGGATTCCGGGGTCTTCAACCCTGTAATTTTCTGCGTATTGTTGAGCGTGGTTTTTGTGGCACTCTGGCAACCCAAGACTATAAATGTTGACGCCAGTACTAATCCGATTTTCAAATGTGTTTTCAACACGGGTTCTCCTAAAAAGGTAAAGCACGACGTAATTTATTAGTCGGCAGTAATGTCACCATGCTGCATGGTGTAGTTTCTGTTTGACCGACTGCATCAGCACTAATCTGAGTTTGCAATATGCTATCCGCTTTCATTTTGCTGATCACATGATCAATTGCAAGCGCATAAGATTGCTTGATCCAGCTTTCAGCCTGCATGCCCAACCTGCCATGCACATTTGATTCGCCAACATAGGTTCCAACATGCTTACCCATACCGGTATAAACCTCGGCAGTCACTTTGCCATAAAATTGCTGAACCTGCGGGTTATAAAACATTTTAGGCTGCAGCCAAACTAGCACTCGCCCAGACTGGTTGGCATCGCAAACTTCCACCTTGCCATATACCTTGCCAAGTTTCTCTACCGCAATGCTTTCTACTGGTGGCCCTTGGTAAAACCAGTAATCAGTATAAGGATGCCAGAGCTTAATCGGATTGGTGAACTCTACGGGCTGAATGTAAATCAGCACATCGGGTTTGCTTACAGCGTTCGCAGCAGTATCTGCCCAAGCGCTAGAACTCAACATGAACCCCAACACTACTAACCATTTATTGATATGTTTTTTCATTTTCTTTTCTCTATTTACCTTGATAACTAATGCGATATATCACGTCTGAATCATCATCTGAAACATAAAGTGCTCCGTCAGGGCCTACAGCAACATCAACCGGCCGGCCGGACACTTGATTTCTCTTTAACCATGCGTTTTCTGAACCATTTACTAACCAGCCCGTTGCAAACTCTTCTATTTTGACAGGTTTGTTGTCTTTGAATTTTACACGAACCAGTTGATAACCTGCCGGTTGCTGACGATTCCATGAGCCGTGCAAGGCCACTATTGCATCTGACTTATATTCAGTCGGCCAGTTCGTTTTATCAAGAAAAGTAATACCGATAGGCGTTGTGTGTGAAGTAAAAGTAATTGCAGGAGCTTGTGCGCTTTTGCAAAACCCAGGCTCACCTTTGAAGTTAGGGTCTTCTACCATCGTTTTCTTAGCAGCATCACCCCAACAGTGCGGCCAGCCGTAATGTTTGCCAGCCTCGATTTTATTCAGATGCTCCGGCGGAATTTCGTCATTCACTTTACCGCCAATTGTATCGGAACGATTATCAGCGCCATTATTGGTAGCGTACATATCCCCTGTAACCGGGTGCCAAGTAAAACCCTGAGAATTACGCAAACCGCTGGCCCATATTGCAGACTGCTGATGTCTACCCAGCGTAGTTAAAGCACCCGCAGGTTTACCATCTATCGTGTAGCGCAATATCGTCGCACGCAATGGATTGCTTTCTACACATACATTACAGCTTGAACCCACATTGATATACAAATAACCATCCGGGCCAAGTTTAAACGTTTTAGTCCTGTGTCCGCCGGTAGGCAGATTGGAGATAAACGGTTCTACGGCAGACCAGCGACCATTGACCTGCTTAATTTTCACGACGCCATCCTGATTGGCTACCAGCAACGCATCACCGACAAAAACCAATCCCTGTGGGTAATTTAAACCCTGCGCAACCGTAATAACCTCATCCGCTTTACCATCCTTGTCGGCATCCGGCAGCATCAGCACCTTGCCATCTTTTGAAGAGGTCACAAACAGGTTGCCATTCGCATCGAAAGCCATGAACCTGACACTACTTAATAACTTGCCTTGTTTTGTTGAACCATCAGCAAATTGCGTTAACTTAAAACCGGCAGGCAACTTAATGACTGCTTCATCTGCATATAATTGATTAGCAGCAATAGCAAAACAGAAGCCAAACACTAAAGTGAATAAAGATTTGAAGCGTAAATTTAAATCCATAGCCAGCCCCGTATCATTAAGTCAGAATATCTGACCAGATATTATTAGCCCATGCGCCTGCATACGCACCTTCCCGCTCACTTGGTGCTAGCGAAACCCCGCCGCCCTCTGCAGAAATCATAATCTTTTTCACAGCATCATAGCGATATACATTTGCTACATGCATCGCAGATTTGTCTGATACATAGCTGTAACAGGTGTTTGCAAACACCGGCGCCGGGTCCGGATCTGCACCCGCCATTAACTGCACGATGGCATTGGCGCATATCTTCGCCTGGTTAGTCGCCATATGGGCAGACTTAGGTAATGCCGCAGATACGGCATCTCCTATCACATGGATATTGTTAGCCAGTTTGGATTCGTAAGTCAGAAAATCCACTTCACACCAGCGCTTGTCTACATTATTCAACTGTGCCATTTGTGCAGGCTTACCGGCACGCTGCGGAGGAATAATGTTCAGCACATCGGCCTGCACGGTCTCAAATTCAGTGGTCACGGTTTTACTGTCCACATCAACAGTCACCAATGTATTGTTCGGTCGATAATCCACTAAGCCTGCGTACATCTCATTAAATACTTTAGTGAAAAGACCTTTTTTAGAAACGATCTCGGCGTTTGCATCCAATACAATCACTTTAGATTTAGGCTTATGGTTTTTAAGGTAATACGCCACTTGTGCAGCCCGCTCATATGGGCCCGGCGGGCAACGGTATGGTGCTGCAGGTACATTCATTACGAATACACCGCCATCCGGCATGGCTGTAAGCTGCTTACGCAGGTTAACGGTTTGCCAGCCGGCTTTCCATGCATGCGGTACCTGTTTTTGCGCTTCAGTACTTTGCAGCATCGGCAAACTGTCGTAAATAAAATCCACCCCTGGCGCGATAATCAATCTGTCGTAACTTAATTCGCCACGCAGCATGCTTATTTTCTTAGCATCAGCATCAATAGCAGTCACTTGATCCTGCACCCATAGAATGCCATGATTGGATTTTAGCAGTTGGTAATCAAAGGTTAGGTCATCGATGGATTTACTGCCGCCCAGAACCAGGTTACTTAAAGGGCAAGAAACAAACTGCCGATTCGGCTCAACTAGCACTACTTCAATCGCGCCCAAACTCCACAGTCGCAGATACTTCGCAGCGGCAGCACCCGCATAACCGCCGCCTATCACCACTACACGGCCTAGCGGCAACTTGCTTGCTCTGGCAAAAGCAGTCAGGCCGTGTGTAGATAAACCCATCGCGGTAGCTAAACCCACCAATTTGATAAAATCGCGACGATTAGTTTGCATGATCTGCTCGCAGTTTCTGTGGTTTTAAACTAATAGGGCTATGAGGCACCTGTTTGGAGAAATATTCAGCCAAGGCGGTTATTTCATCAGCAGTCAAACCTTTGGCATGACGGTGCATGACTGTGGCAGAACGCTCACCGGATTTGAATGCTTGTAATTTACTAATGATGTCAGTTTTGCTGACACCGGCAAGTGCGGGCGTTGAGTCATTATTGTTGTTGATAGATACTGCATTGCCCTGTGTGCCATGGCAGGCAGCGCATGATGCAGCCAGACTTCTAATATGCACATCATAGGAGATATGTACATCATAAGCAGCGGCTGCAACATCTGCTGCACATACAATCATCGGGCTAAAAAGCCCGATGATTACTGCTGATGCGATCATTTTTTTCAAACAATATTCCTTAAAATATTGCCAACAGACTCACCCCAGCGCTTACACTATTAATCAGTGTAGGAATGAATCTGTTGTAATTAGAAAAAACTGCTGTCTAAAAACGATTACTAATTACAGGCACTTCTCTTCCATACAGCCATCATCATTAACGCCTAAGGATTTCAGATACGCTACCATTTTAGTGTTACCTAAATCAGTCATCGCACGAATCAGGCTTACATCGCCGCGCATTTTCATGTTCACATCGGCACCTTTTTCAGCCAGATATTTCATCATCGCTTCGTTGTTGTTGTAAGCAGCGTGATGAAAAGCTGTCAATTTGTTCACTGGGTGTGCATAGTTAAGGTCTGCACCGTGTTCAGCAAAGTACTTAACTAATGTAAACTGGTTTTTAGATGCAGCCATTAACAGCGGTGGCCATGCAAAATAACTTATATTCACGTCCAAGCCAGCTTCTACATATTTTTTTACTACTTTTAAGTTACCTTCGCCGATCGCTTGCGCAAATTCAACTGACTCATCATCTGTCAGTGTTTTAGCTGCCACTGCATTGAATGAAATACTTAACACTAGTGCTGCAAATAAAACTCTCAAAAAATTCATGCCGCTTCTCTCCAAATTCATCTATTAAATTTTAAGAAAACTCAGAATAAGCTTATTCCGTGCTTCCTTAATTCTATTTTTATTACGCAATATAACGTCTTGCATTCTGGAACATACGCAACCAGGCACTGTCTTCTGCATCACCACAGCGTTGCCATGTGTTTTGCACATTGCGAATTACGCGTTCAGGATGTGGCATCATAATACTAAAACGTCCATCTGTGCTGGTTAATCCAGTCACCCCTTGCGGTGAACCGTTAGGATTAAACGGATAAACCTCGGTAGGAGTTGACGCATTATCTATAAAGCGCATTGTTACTAATTTTTGCGCCAGCAATTCATTGACAGCGCCCGCTTGAGAAAATTCCGCAAAACCTTCACCATGTGCAACAGCAATCGGCATTTTGCTGCCAGCCATGCCGTTAAAGAACAGTGATGGCGACTCCAGAACCTCTACCATGCTCAAGCGCGCTTCGAATTGTTCAGAGCGGTTGCGCACAAAATGCGGCCAATGCGCAGCACCGGGAATCAGTTCGCGCAGGTTACTCATCATCTGGCAGCCATTACATACGCCAAGCGCAAAACTATCTTCACGATGGAAGAATGCAGAGAACTCATCGCGTGCGCGTGCGTTGAACAAAATGGATTTTGCCCAGCCTTCACCCGCGCCCAGTACGTCACCGTAAGAGAAGCCGCCACAGGCAACAAAGCCAGCAAAGTCCTTCAGTGATACACGGCCGGAGATAATGTCGCTCATATGTATGTCGTAAGCAGCGAAACCGGCACGGTCAAACGACGCAGCCATCTCCACATGACCGTTCACGCCCTGCTCACGCAGAATCGCCATTTTGGGACGACCGCCGGTTGCGATATAAGGCGCAGCAACATTTTCAGTAGGCTGATAAGTTAACTCTGCAAATAAACCACGGTCGCCATCGTTGAGCAGACGGTCATATTCCTGCTGTGCGCTAAGCGGGTTATCACGCAGTTTCTGCATCTGATAAGTGGTTTCAGACCATGTACGATGTAGATTCACACGTGTATCACTAAACACTACTTTACCGTTGTGTGTAATCTCAACCTTGTTATCACGACTGACATCGCCAATCACATGTGCGAGGCCATTAAATTGTGCTGCAATAGTTTCCGCTTCTGCTGCTGGCACTTGAATCACCGCGCCCAACTCTTCGTTATAAAGTGCGCTGGCAATATCACCTGACAAAGCTGAAACGTCTGCATTAATACCGCAATGACCGGCAAATGCCATCTCTACCAGCGTCGTGAACAAGCCACCGTCTGAACGGTCATGGTAGGCCAGAATCTTGCCGGTTTTATTCAACTGCTGAATGGTATTAAAGAAATGTTTGAGCTGGCTGGCATCATCCACATCCGGTGCTGTATCGCCTACTTCGCCATACACCTGCGCCAGGCTTGAACCACCCATGCGATTTTTGCCTGCACCCAGATCAATCAGTACCAGTTTAGATGCCACATCAGCCTGCAATTGCGGCGTCAATGTTTTACGTGCATCCGGCGTGGCGGCAAAAGCTGTTACCACTAATGAGATCGGGGATGTTACCGCCTTATTGGTGCCATCATCATTCCACACGGTTTTCATACTCATAGAGTCTTTACCCACCGGAATACTGACACCCAACTGCGGACAAAGCTCCATACCTACCGCTTTCACGGTTGCAAATAGCGCGGCATCTTCACCCGGGTGACCGGCTGGCGCCATCCAGTTCGCTGAAAGTTTCAGATCACTAATGTCATCAATCAAGCTTGCTGCAATATTGGTAATAGATTCACCAATTGCCATGCGGCCGGAAGCCGGTGCATTGATCAATGCCAGCGGTGCTTTTTCACCGATGGCAAATGCTTCACCGCGATAGGTTTCGTAACCAGCCAACGTCACGCCAACGTCTGCCGCCGGCACCTGCCATGGTCCTACCATTTGCTCACGCGCTACCAAGCCAGTCACGGAACGGTCACCGATTGTGATCAGGAAGGTTTTATCAGCTACGCCCGGCAATCTGAGCACACGTGCGGCAGCTTCTTTCAAATCAATGTTGCTAGTGTCAAAAGCTTTTAACTGTTTTGTTGCACTTTTCACATCGCGCGTCATTTTTGGCGGTTTGCCGAGCAGCACGGACAAATCCATATCTACCGGTTTGTTATCAAAGTAACTATCAGCAACGGTCAGATGACGCTCTTCCGTTGCGTAACCTACTACCGCAAACGGGCAGCGCTCGCGTTCACAGATTTCCCTGAAGCGCGGCAAGTCCTCTTTTGCAATCGCCATTACATAACGTTCTTGCGCCTCATTGCTCCACAACTCGCGAGGAGACATGCCAGGCTCTTCATTATGCACATCACGCAATTGGAAAATCGCACCTACACCGGCATCATTGACTAGCTCCGGGAAGGCATTGGAAATACCGCCTGCGCCCACGTCATGAATACTTAAAATCGGGTTATCTTCACCCAACTGCCAGCAGCGGTCAATCACCTCTTGCGCACGACGCTCAAGCTCTGGATTGCCGCGTTGTACAGAATCGAAGTCGAGATTTTCTACGTTGCTACCGGTGTCCATACTCGATGCAGCTCCACCACCCAAACCTATCAGCATTGCCGGGCCACCCAGTTGAATCAGTGCCGCACCGGGAGTGATCGGATTCTTTTTGGAATGCTTGGCAGAAATATTACCGATACCGCCCGCCAGCATAATCGGCTTATGGTAGCCGCGTACTTCAGCCTGCCCATTAGCGCCAGGAGCCTCTAATTCAAAGGTACGGAAGTAGCCGGTAATATTAGGGCGACCGAACTCATTGTTATACGCTGCACCACCTAATGGGCCATCAATCATGACCTGCAACGGTGAAGCGATACGACCCGGTTTGCCGTAAGCAGCGGATTCCCAAGGCTGGGTAAAATCAGGGATATTTAAATTAGACACTGAAAAGCCAGTTAAACCTGCTTTAGGTTTTGAACCGCTACCGGTTGCGCCTTCATCACGAATCTCGCCGCCGGCACCGGTTGCAGCACCTGCGAATGGAGAAATCGCCGTTGGGTGATTATGTGTTTCCACTTTCATCAGAAAGTGCATATCTTCTTCAATGAAATGGTAGGCGCCATTCGCTGTCGGGTAAAAACGTTTTGTAGCTTCGCCGTCTTTTTGACCAGCCACAATAGAAGCGTTGTCAGAATAAGCAACTACGGTTTTGCCAGGGTTCAATTTGTGCGTGTTACGGATCATGCCGAACAGCGACATTTCCTGCTGTTCGCCATCAATCACCCAGTCCGCATTAAAGATTTTATGACGGCAGTGCTCTGAGTTCGCCTGCGCAAACATCATGAGCTCAACGTCGGTTGGGTTACGCTGCATTCTGGTGAAATTATCGAACAGATAATCCACTTCATCCGCTGACAGCGCCAGACCCATATCGTTATTAGCCTGATCAAGTGCAGCCTTACCGCCTTGCAGAACATCCACAGTGCATAACGGCTTTGGTGTATCGGTATGATAAAGCTTGGCTGCATCTTCAAAAGCCGAGAATACAGATTCGGTCATACGGTCATGAATCAACGGCAACAATAGTTGGCGCTCTACTGCGCTCAATTGCTGACCATTGTTAGTTTTAACGTAGTACGCAATACCGCGTTCTACACGCTGAATTTCAGGCAAACCACAGTGCCGCACAATGTCAGTTGCACGCGAAGCCCATGGTGAAATCGTACCTACACGCGGCAGCACCAGAATCAAGTCCCCTTCTGGATTCTCAGCCTGCATCTTTGGGCCATAAGTCAGAATCTGATTAAGCGTATTTTTCTGCTCGGCTGCAAGCTCGCCTTCCACCCAGGCAAAATGCCAGAATTCAGCATAAACATGCCCGATATTCGGGCAAACTTCATCCAGCTTTTTCTGAATCTTCTCGATACGAAAAGGTGATAAGGCAGCACTGCCGCGCAGGCTAATCATTTGGGGGGTGGATTTAGATTGGCTCATTAAAACTCAGCTATATATCTTTAAATAAAGCAGAATTTTAACAGATTAGCGGCAATTAAGCCGCTTAAATGGCGACATAAATAGGGTTTATATCGCCATTTATTGAATTAGAAAATATGCGCTTTGTAGTCGGAATCAAAGCACCTCATCGCAATATTGACACGAGATTTAATTGGCCAGTGCGCCAAACACTTTTTTTAGTATGGCACTGCTCTGCCCGATAGGGTCTTTGCGGATAGCAGCTTCTTCTTTTGCCATCATCAGGTAAACGCCATCCAGCGTTTTCTGCGTGACATATTGCTCAAGATTCACCTGCTCTTTTTTAACCAGTCCATACTGACTGCCCATTTCAGCATATTTATTGTATTGCTGTGCGAGCTGCACATTCTCGGTAGCTTTTTTTACAATAGGCAGAAACTTCTCTGTCATCTGTGTTGAGGTGGTTTTTTTAAAATACTGTGTTGCGGCATCATCACCGCCGGTCAGAATCGTTTTGGCATCAGCCACTGTCATTTTTTTGGCTGAATCTACCAGCAAAGCTTTGGCTTCTGGCACCGCTGCCTCTGCCGCACGGTTCATTTTCAAGATTAACTCATCGGCCTGTTTACCCATACCAAACATACGCATAGCTTTTTCAGTTCGTTTCAAAGCGTCCGGTAACGGAATTTTGACTTCCTTGTTGCCCAGAAAACCATCGGTTTTACTTAATTCACTTACAGCCTTACCCGCACCTTGGATTAACGCAGCCTTAAGGCCGCTGCTGGCCTCGGTATTAGATAACTCACTGACGTCCGCAGCACTGGCGTGTGTAACAAAGAATGCAAAGGTTATAAATGCAGATAAAAAACGTAGCATGACATTCTCCAATTACTCAGTAATACATAAAATTATAGCTTAACGCAAATAGCTGTTAATGCAACACTAACAACAAATATTTACGCTAAGCTATCAAGGTAATTCGATAATTTTATGGTTACCGAACTTTGCTTTACATACCTACAGAGCACTTGGCACTAATTAGCACTTGGGCTTACATGCCAGATATTTTTAGCATAATCGCCAATCGCACGGTCGCTTGAGAATTTAGCCATATTCGCCACGTTTAGAATTGCCATACGCATCCATTCATCACGGTTCTGGTATAACTTGCCAACTTTGTCCTGCGTTTCAACGTAAGCTGCATAATCTGCCAGCAATAAATACTGATCGTTATTCAGTAGGTTATCGACTATATTCTGGTAGCGACCCGGCTCTTCTACCGAGAAGTAGCCAGTGGCAATCATATCCAGCACCTGCTTCAGCTCCGGGTTAGTGTTGTAATAATCACGCGGGTTATAACCACTGGCTTTCATTTCTGCGACCTGCGGTGTTGTCAGACCAAAAATAAAGATATTTTCGTCACCGACTTCTTCCAGGATTTCAACGTTCGCACCATCCAACGTACCGATAGTAAGCGCACCATTCAAAGCCATCTTCATGTTACCGGTACCGCTCGCCTCAGTACCTGCCGTTGAAATCTGCTCAGACAGATCACTCCCCGGGAACAGAATTTCTGCAGCTGAAACCTCATAGTTAGGATAGAACACCACTTTCAATTGGTCGCCTACCACTACGTCTTCATTCACAATCGCAGCAACATCATTAATCAGGCGAATGATCTGTTTAGCCATTGCATAGCCAGGCGCTGCTTTACCGCCAAAAATGATCGTGCGCGGTGTAATGCCTTGCTCGCCGCGACGAATACGGTTATACAACGTAATCACGTGTAGCACATTGAGTAACTGGCGCTTGTATTCATGAATACGTTTAATCTGCACATCAAACAGGCTCTCGGTATTCAGCTTAACACCGGTCACTTTTTCAATTTTCGCTGCCAACCTTAACTTATTAGCTTGTTTTACCTGCGCAAACGCCTTTCTGAAATCAGCATCATCCGCCAGTGGTGTTATTTTCTTAATGTGGGTCAGATCTTTTTTAAAGTCTGAACCAATCGCTTTTTCAATCAGACTACTGAGACCCGGATTAGCTTGATTCAACCAGCGGCGCGGTGTAATGCCATTGGTAACATTGGTCATCTTACCAGGGTAAATTCTGTCAAAATCCGCAAACAGGGTATTTTTCAGCAACTCACTATGCAGCGCCGCAACGCCATTTACCGTGTGGCTGCCAACTACAGCAAGGTGCGCCATGCGTACACGGCGGCCATGACTTTCATCAATAATGGATACGCGTTTCAGCAGTTCCACATCACCCGGGAAGTGGTGATTGACCATGTGCAGGAACTCGTGATTGATCTTATAGATAATTTCCAGATGGCGTGGCAACAAACGGCCAAACAGGTCAACTGACCAGGTTTCCAGCGCCTCCGGCATCAGCGTATGGTTGGTATAGGCAAATATCTTGCCAACGAGACCCCAGGCAAAATCCCAAGGCAAGTGTTGCTCATCAACCAATTGATACATCATTTCAGCCACACCGATAGCAGGGTGCGTATCATTGAGCTGAATTGCAATTTTCTCAGGAAGAATTTTCCAGTCATCTTGCGTTTTAATTTCACGCGTAGTCAAGAAGCGACGCAGAATATCTTGAATTGATGCCGAAACAAAGAAATACTGCTGCTTCAGGCGCAGCTCTTTACCCATTTCACACACATCGTTTGGATAAAGGATTTTAGAGATACTCTCGGTAGCATTTCGCTCCTGCACTGCCCTTTCATAATTGCCATCGTTAAAGTGACGCAAATCAAACTCGCGCGCTGCTTTCGCAGACCATAAACGCAAATTATTCACGGTCTCAGTGCCATAGCCAGGCACTGGTACATCATAAGCCATAGCAACCACATGCTCTGCATCAATCCAATGCTGTGCCTGACAACCATCTTCAGGGTACTTGACTACATGACCATAGAATTTAATGGTGTATGTTGCTTCAGGGCGTTGAAACTCCCAGATATTGCCGTAACGCAGCCAGTTATCCGGATTTTCAACCTGCTGACCGTTCTCGATAGTTTGCCTGAACATACCGTATTCGTAACGAATACCGTAACCAGCAGCAGGAATATCCATCGTTGCCATTGAATCCAGAAAACACGCAGCGAGCCGACCCAAACCGCCATTACCCAATGCTGCATCATTTTCAATTTCAACCGTGTTTTCCAAATCACGGCCTAAAGCTGCCAAATCTTCTTTTAACTCATCATTAATGCCCAGATTCAGTGCACTATTACTCAACATGCGCCCGATTAAGAACTCCAGTGATAAATAATAAACACGTTTAGGATCATCCCGATAATAAGATTCTGCTGTTTTAACCCAACGTTCAACTACATGGTCACGCACGGTGTAACTGGCAGCCTCATACCAGTCGCGCGGCGTTGCAGCATCGCTAGTCTTGAAGGTAGAAAAAATCAAATGCTGCTGCAATGCCTGCTTGATTGGAGGCAGTTTGAGATCTGAAGTCACTTTATTTTTAGGATTTCTCTTTGGGCTTTTGGATGGAGTTTTTTTGGTTTCGGGTGACGTTTTCATTTTTATGCAGTCTTTTATGGATTATGTTGTGTATTTTAGCAAAAATTAAGCCAACTAACTGACTGTTAATGGAAAGTTACAATTTGAAAGCAAATATTTAAAAGCATTTATACTGATAAAAAAACCGCCGAACCTGAGCTGGGCGGTTTTTTTTAGCTGTTAAATTTAGCTGATTAAGCTGTTCATGCGCTTCACAAAACTGGCAGGATCTTCCAGCATGCCACCTTCTGCCAGCAGAGCCTGATCAAACAGCACATGTGCAAGATCTGTAAACACATCATCAGCGCTTTCTGCTTCAATACGTTTCACCAGCTTATGCGTTGGATTAATCTCCAGAATCGGCTTGGTTTCAGGGGCTTTTTGACCAGCTGATTTTAGAATACGCGCCAAATTGCCGGATAAATCATGCTCATCACTCACCAGACAAGCTGGAGAATCTGTCAGCCGGTGCGTCACACGCACATCTTTCACCTGTTCGCCCAAGCTCTGCTTGATTTTTTCCACTAGCGTTTTGGCTTCTTCTTCAATCTTCTTCTGAATCTCTTTTTCAGTCTCAGACTCAAGCTTGCCTAAATCCAAGTCGCCTTTAGCAATCGATTGCAGCTTCTTGCCTTCAAACTCAGTCAGGCTGCCTAGTAACCATTCATCGACACGGTCACTCATGAGCAATACTTCAATCCCTTTTTTGCGGAAGATTTCGAGGTGTGGACTATGCTGTGCTGCGGCAAAGCTGTCAGCAGTAATGTAATAGATCACATCCTGTTCCAGCTGCATGCGTGAAATGTAGTCTTTCAAAGATACTTCCTGCACGTCTGTATCGGCCTTGGTTGAGGCAAAGCGCAACAAGCCTGCGATTTTTTCCTTATTGGCAAAGTCTTCGCCTGGACCTTCTTTAAGTACGCGACCAAACTCTTTATAGAATTTGGCATAATCTTCCGGTTTGTTTTCAGCCATATCTTCCAACAGACTGAGCACTTTTTTTACTGAACCGGCTTTAATCGCCTCAACATCACGGCTGGATTGCAGAATTTCGCGCGACACATTCAATGGCAGATCAGAAGTATCAATCACACCGCGCACAAAACGCAGGTATTGCGGCATGAGTTTTTCTGCATCTTCCATAATGAATACGCGTTTTACATACAGCTTGATGCCATGACTGCGTTCGCGGTCATACAAGTCAAACGGCGCTTTGCCCGGAATATACAGCAGCGAAATATATTCCTGTTTACCTTCTACACGGCTATGGGTGTAGGCCAGCGGGTTCTCAAAATCATGCGAGACGTGCTTATAGAACTCCTGATACTCTTCTTCAGTAATGTCGTTTTTGCTACGCGCCCACAAGGCTGAGGCTTTATTCACGGTTTCGTCTTCATCAGTCGCAACTTCAGCGCCATCCTTCCATTCTGTCTTTTTCATGACAATCGGCAGCATGATGTGATCTGAATACTTACGGATAATCGACTTCAATTTCCAGTCGTTAAGGAACTCATCTTCACCTTCGCGCAGGTGCAGCACAATCTCAGTACCGCGGCTTACTTTATCGGCATCTTCCAGCGTGTAATCACCTTCGCCGGCTGATTCCCAACGCACGGCTTCGGTAGCACCGGCACGGCGTGTGGTTAAAGTAACTTTATCGGCAATAATAAATGCTGAGTAAAAACCGACACCAAACTGACCAATCAGATTAGCGTCTTTGGCTTGGTCGCCGGTAAGTGCGCTGAAGAATTCCTTGGTGCCTGATTTGGCTATCGTGCCGATATGGCTGATGACTTCATCACGGCTCATGCCGATACCGTTATCAGCGATTGTTAACGTGCGCGCCTCTTTATCAAAGGCAATGCGGATTTTCAGCTCACTGTCATTTTCATACAATGCACCATTAGCCAGCGCTTCAAAGCGCAATTTATCTGCGGCGTCAGATGCGTTAGAAATAAGCTCGCGCAATACGATTTCCTTGTTGCTGTACAAGGAATGGATCATTAACTGTAAGAGTTGTTTAACCTCGGCCTGAAAAGCCATTGATTCTTTTGGATGAGTACTTTTTTGTGCTGCCTCAGTGGACATAAGATTAAGCTCCTGATGTTAGAAAATAAAACAATGTTCTGTATGTGGGGATAACCCAGTAAAATTTCAAGCATGGCATCATGCGCATTCTTAAGGAAACACTCATTAAACAGTCATTGCGAGCGAAGCGCGGCAATCCTGTGTTTTATTCTAAAGTGAGATTCTGAATTGCCAGCGTCCCGCGGCGCTATGCTCGCGACTAAAGGCTAAATCGCTCGCAATGACGGCTTTATGAATAAATCAGCGTTTCCTTAAATTTTGATTAAATTTTCAATTTGTCATCAAAGTGTCAAACAAAATCCCTGAAAATAAACAATAATATTGTTTTATAAAATAAAAACGCTAAGTAAACAGCGCAACCTCATCGGCTAAACTATATGGAAAACAACAATATCGCTACCCCAGCTGACAAGGCGCTTCTGGCTGCAATAGACCTCGGCTCGAACAGTTTCCGGCTCGAAATTGGCCGACTGGATGGTGGCCAGATTCAGCGCGTTGAATACATCAAGGAGCCGGTACGCCAGGGCGGCGACCTGGATGAGAACCGCGATCTGACGCCGCAGGCCATAGAGCGCGGCTTACGCTGTCTGGCAAGGTTCGCCGAGCGCCTGCAAGGGTTTGATGCATCACATGTACGTGCGGTAGCAACGCAAACCCTGCGTGAAGCCAATAACCGCGAGGTGTTCCTGAAGCTAGCCAAGAAAACTCTGGGCTTTGATGTCGAGGTCATATCCGGCGTTGAAGAAGCCCGCCTCATCTATCAAGGTGTAAATCGCTTTTTGCCGCAGTCTGACGAAAAAAGGCTGGTCATTGATATTGGCGGACGTTCTACAGAGTTTATTCTGGGTCAGGGCTTCACATCTCACCACACTGCATCACTACATGTAGGTTCTGTGGCATGGTCAATGAAGCACTTTGCTGCCGGTGAGTTTACCGAAAAAGCTTTTTCACGCGCAGAGATCTCCGCAGAGTCAATCTTTGAAACGCTGGGAGCTAATTACAGCAATAAACACTGGGATATCGCTTATGGCGCATCGGGCACTATAGGCGCTGTTGCGGACGTTCTAGTGCAATACGGCAGGCCATTGGACGTTGTTACCAAAGAGGGTCTCTATTGGCTGCGCGAAGAGCTGCTGCGTGCACGTAATGCTGAAAAACTGCGCCTGAATGGCCTGCGTGAAGATCGCAAACCTGTGATTGCCGGCGGTTTGTCCGTGTTGATTGCCGTGTTTGAATTTTTACAGATCGAAAATTTAAATGTTGCCAAAGGTGCGCTAAGGCATGGCTTGCTTTACGACATGCTGACGCGCGAAGACGATATGCTGGATTTAAGAAATGCATCGTTACGCCGCCTGGCCAGAAAATTCGACGTGGATCAGAACCATGCCAATACAGTTGCAGATGTAGCAGTTAAACTGTTTGAGAAAGTGACTGAAGACATCAACTTTGCGCCGGGTGAACAGCAAATCCATGCCCGTAAGTTGCTCTGGGCTGCACAACTGCATGAAATCGGCAGCATGATTTCCCCAGTAGATACGAATATGCACGGCGCTTACATACTGGAACATACCGAACCACAAGGCTTTGCACAAAGTGAGCTGCATTGCTTGAGCTTACTAATACTTGGGCATCGCGGCAAAATAAAGCGCCTGGAAGCAGACTTATCTAATCGCGTATTTGTGATGCAGTTATTATGCTTACGTCTGGCTGTTATTCTGTGCCACGCACGTAAAAAACCCAATTTACGCGGCATTCAGATTCAATCAGACGCCAATACCGTCACGCTGACATTACCAGCCAACTGGGCACAAAAATACCCACAATCCTATTATTTGCTGGATGAAGAAACGCTGGCCTGGCAAAAGGCAAACTGGACTCTAGTATTGATGGCTGCCTGACATTCTTGTCATAAAAAATTCATTTGCAATACGATATAAACGATATAAACTGTTTATATCGTTTATTTGAATAGAAAGGTATTTTTATGTCAAAAATCAACCCTGTACAAGCAGCAGCACTAAGCGCACCTGTTGATAAAGTTGCATCTGTTAATAAAACCACGCCTGCTACCAAAGCCGTTGCACCTAAATCAGCACCGGTCAAAACAGTAGCCGCTAAAACGGCAGCTGTTAAGCCAGCGGCAAAACCAGCCGTTACCAAGCCAACATCAGTCAGCAGCGCTGCAAAAACTGCTGCGCCTAAAAAAGCTGAAAAAGTAAAAACTGTAAAGCCTGCTAAAGAAAAAGCACCGAAACTTAAAATGGAACGCGACAGCTTCACGATGCCAAAAGCTGAATACGCTCAATTTCATGTGCTAAAAGAGCGCCTGAATAAACTAGCCCAGCCAGCGAAAAAGAGTGAGTTGTTACGTGCAGGTATCATGCAACTGAGTGCGATGACTGATGCAGCATTGAAAGCTGCACTGGCTAAAGTACCGGCGATTAAAACCGGCAGACCTAAAAAGAAATAATGTTATAGCTGTTCTACTGATTAACTCGCCATTCCCGCATACGACTTTGCAAGCGCTTTAGCGCTTAGCAAATCTGAGTGCCTCTGGTGCGAAGGCGGGAATCAAGTCAAGGTAGCTGTCACGAATGGTTATTTATTGAGACAACATTAGTATTCACGTAGTCTGGCTACCAGCCTTTCGCGTGTAAATAATGTGCGATTGCACATATATTCCACGGTGAAGACCTTTATGTATGGTCTCGCTGGTATGACGAATATGCGGGATGGCTACATGATCGGATTATTTGATTAAACAGCTGTAAATCGCATTGGCTAATTGAATTTAGCCTAATGTTATTTCTTGCTTTTATATGCATTAATCTCGTCTATGGTTTTCTGAATCTGAGACTGTAACTTTTTGTCTTTCTCAGCTAATTGCATCGCTTTTTCTGCAGATTGTTTCGCAGCCAATACATCACACTGTGCAAGCAGTACATTCGCAAGATTATTGTAGGCAACTGCCGAGTCAGGATGTGCCGAAGTCGCTTCACGGAATGCCGCTGCTGCGCTTGTTAAATCTCCGGTTACATAAGCACTATTGCCGAGCCCCGTCAGCAATACAAGATTACCCGGCCAACGCTTCGCTGCGGCTGCGTAAGCTACTGAAGCTTTAGCAGCCCCAGCATTTTTCTCATAAGTGATGAGTGCTCTAATGACTGCCTCTACTCCGCCACTTGCAGGTAAGTCCCCTGGCTTTAATGCAACAAACGCCCAATATTTACTGCGCGCCCATGTACGCTGAAACGCACTTAAGCTCATTTCAAAGCGTTCAAATGTACCAGATCGCAGCCAGATAAGCTCTTTATCCAAGTCATAGCCAACAACAACAGCATAATGCCAGGACGGAGCCCAGGATAAACCAAGATTCTGCATCACAAGAACAACGTTGCCGGCCGCAATTTCTTTCAAAACCGCACCAAGCTCGGGTTCAATCTTTACAGCCAGTGCGCCGTGTCTGCGTGCCGCAGCAAGCATCTCGATTTGCAGGCTGCCTTTACGGCTGGGAATATAGACTTCAGAAACAAGCTGATCCGGGCTGACCTTAACATCAATAGCATTCAATGCTGTTGCTAGTGCTGCCGGGCCACAATGATATAACTCTTGCGGGAAAAATGGAGTTTCAGCCAGCTCGTGCTGCCTCGGAAACTGCGGGTTTTGTGTTACTTCACGAACCCCGCTTGCTGCGCACGCGCTGAGCAAAAAAGCAAAAGCCAGTATGAAACTTTTAAGTATCATACTGGCTGATTTTGTGTACAACGCTGTCAATTACAATGATTTGAAATTAACGCACAGACCTTGTGAAAGGGAAAATCTTAGTGAAGCCAAGGATGTCGGTAAGCAACAGCACCAGGAATATCAGCACAATCGCACCGATAATACCACCAGCCGGAGCTGTGTCTAACTGTGATGCAACTACACTTGCTTCTTCATCAGTCAATGCAGCCACGCGATCCTGTGCCTGAGCTGGGTCAATACCACGAGCAACTAAAGCCGCTTGCACATCTTCACGTGACAACGCAGCGACAATAAGTGTGCGATCTTGATTACCTTGGCTAGTGATAGAGCTCTCCGCAACCTGCTCGGCACTGATCATCGCTGCCTGTACAGTTTGAATTGATCCTGTGAATAAAATAGATGCTGCTAAAAATGCACTGAATAAACGTTTAACAAAATTCATATTAAATACTCCTTAATTAATAAAACTTCTCAAATATCCACAAGAATTTAATTACAAACCCACCTCAGAGCTATTTGCTAAAAGGAAGGTGTTTCTAGAAAACACCATTTGTTAAAATAATCTAATGCATACTACTGAGTCCAAGATATCATACATAAAACGTTGTGCATACATTTAAATAAACATTGCCAGCGGCTCGAAATTCAATAAATGACGCCTCAGTTACCTGGCTGCTGCACACCATAAATATAATAGCTTTTGGCTTCGCCGTCTGTGCGCTGGCGCACCCACCACACTGAGCCTTTTTTCACTACACCGGCACTTTGATGCATGCCTAATAACCTCACAATTAACAATCCAAGATTCGGCTGGTGCCCGACAATCAACACCGTTTTCCCACTATATTTGCGGGCCAGCTCTTTAGCAATGTGCTCTACATTGCTATCTACACTTAAAAAATCTTCGATTTTTATTTGCACCTGATTCAATGCAGAAAGAGCAGCTGCCGTCTCCAAGCAACGTTGTGCTGGGCTACATAATACGAGCGTAACAGCAGGTAAATGTTGGCTGAGCCACTTTGCCATTCTTGCAGCATCTTTACGGCCCCGCTTGGTCAAGGCTCGGTCTATATCTTTTCCGCTGGCGCTGACATCTTCAGCTTCAGCATGCCGCCAAAATATTATATCTGCCATATGTAGACCACTCTTTTAATCAGCATATTTCTCAATTAAATACTGCTGCGCACTGAATGCGGGCAACTTGGCGACAGCAGTCGTATTTGCAGTCAGCTTGTATGTGCCATCATTCTGCAAAAGCCAGGCATCATGGTTATCATCCAGATAGACCTGGCAGCATTCCTGCAGAATTCTGGCGCGGTTTTTGGCATCGGTAATCGGCCATGCAATTTCTACGCGCCGCATCATATTGCGGTTCATCCAATCGGCACTGGATAACCACATGCACTCTACGTTATCAATTTTAAAATAAAATACGCGCGAATGCTCCAGTAGGCGACCAATAATTGAACGCACGCGGATGCGTCCATCCAGTCCCTTGGCATCTACTGGCAATATACAAGCGCCTCGCAGTATCAGGTCGATTTCCACACCGGCACGCCCTGCCTTAACTAATGCCTTGACCAGCATTTCATCGGTTAATGCATTCATTTTCAATATAATACGCGCAGGCTTGCCGGATCTAGCTGCCAGCTCAGCCGCCCTGATTTTTGCGAGCATGTGTTTATGCAAGTTAAACGGCGCAACCAGAAGCTTTTGCATACGCGGCAGCTTTACCTGACTGGCGATATGCCTGAACAAGTGCTCCATATCGCGTGTAATCTGCGGGTCGGCGGTGAGCATGCTTACATCCGTATAAAGTCGCGCCGTTCTCGGGTTGTAATTACCGGTAGAAATATGTCCATAGTATTTGAGCCCAGTGCCTTCACGCCGCATCACGAGTAGCATTTTGGCATGCGTTTTAAGCCCAACTATGCCATACACCACTTGCGCGCCGACTGACTCCAGATCCTCTGCCCAATTGATGTTAGCTTCTTCATCAAAGCGCGCTTTAAGTTCAACTACCGCCATGACTTCTTTGCCACGCCTGACCGCTTCCTGCAATAATTTAAGCATACGCGGATCGGAACCGGTACGGTATATCGTCTGCTGAATTGACAGCACATCAGGGTCATTGACAGCCTCGCGCAAAAAATCTATTACCGACTCAAAACTTTCATACGGCTGGTGAATGAGAATATCCTGCTGTTTGAGCTGTGAAAAGAAAGATTGGTTAGGCAACAGCTGCTGGCTGATTTTAGGTTCAAACGGCTTAAAGTTAAGATGGCTGCCCTCGGCCAAATTGGCCCACATCATGAGTCGCGCCAGATTGACCGGTCCATGCACGCGATACAATGACTCTTTAGGCAGATCAAATTGCTTTAATAAAAATTTAGCCAGCTTTTCATCACAGCTGTTAGAAACCTCCAGACGCACCGCATCGCCAAAGTTGCGCTGCACCAAGCCCTGGCGCAGCGCTGTACGCAAGTTCTTCACATCCTCTTCATCTACCGCCAGGTCTGAATGGCGCGTAACGCGGAATTGCGAAAAGCTTAGCATTTCACGTCCGGTAAACAGCGTAGCAAGATGTGCTCGGATCATGCTGGATAGTGAAACAAATACCTGCTGTTTGCCGCTTAAGTTTTTAGGAAGTTTAACCAGCCGCGGCAATGCTCTGGGTACTCTTACAATGGCAATATTATTTTGCCGGCCAAAGGCATCAGTGCCGCCTAGCGACACAATAAAATTGAGCGATTTATTCGCCACCTGCGGAAATGGGTGGGAAGGATCAAGCGCGACCGGCACCAGTAAAGGGCGTACATTAGTCTCAAAATAGCGCGACACCCAACGCTTCTGCTCCGGTGTACGGTCACCGTGCGATACTAAACGAATGCCCTGTGCTTCAAGCGCCGGTACCAGCTCATTATTGAAAATTTCGTATTGTTTATCGACCAGCGCATGTGCAACTCTAGATATAGCCTGATAGCTCTCGACATTCACATCGCTTTGCTGCTCGCCCTCACGCATCGCATCTACGTGTGGCGCGGCACGCACCTCAAAAAATTCGTCCAGATTTGATGAAACAATCGAGAGAAAACGCAAGCGCTCCAGCAGTGGATATTCAGCATTCTGTGCCAGGCTCATGACGCGTTCGTTAAACGCAAGAATACTGATATCGCGATTGAGGAGTTTTATTGGGGAGTTTATGATCCGCATGTTATTAACAATAATATAGTTTCAAACATACTATGCGTCAATTATGACAATTTAATGAAGTTATGATGAATATGAAATATAGCGTAACACATACAGCAATCATATTGCAGCCTAGTTGTTTAACAGATTCATAACTCGGCACTTGATGTACTTAACAACTACGCCGCAAAATCATAATCGTTCATAAAATAAATTAGATTTATACAGCAAGCACCTTCGATAACAGCGCCGCTGCGGCAGCAAAACCAAATGGCGCTGTTACACAGACACTGGAGCCGTAACCGGCACAATTCAATCCAGTTACAGCAGACTCTGCATCGGTCTCACAGGTACGGTTCGGCTGAATGACGTTCTCATCAGAATAAACAGCGGTGATGCCAAATAGTGAAGCTTTGCGTTTGGAAGTTTTGTTTTTTGAATCATCGCCTTTAGGGAAGGCATAATCGCGGCGCAGACCGTTTCTGACTTTTGCCAGCAAACGGTCGCCAGTCACTAGCGATAAATCAGCCTGCCTGATTCTGGTCGGGTCAAGACGGCCGCCGGCACCGCCAGTGGTCACCATCGGGATATTGTTGGATTTACAGAAAGCCACGATTGCCATCTTAGCCTTGGCATCATCAATGCAATCAACGATACCATCGTAATTGCGATTCAACATTGCATTCGCATTTTCCAGCGTCACGAAATCTTCGATTTCATGTACGGTTGCCAGCGGATTAATACTATGGATACGTTCCCGCATCGCCGTGACTTTTGCTTTACCAAATGCGCCGTCTACTGCGTGCAGTTGTCGATTCACATTAGACTCAGCAATGTTATCCAGGTCGATCAGCGTAATCGTACCGACTGCATTGCGCGCCAAAGCTTCGGCCGCCCAGCTGCCAACGCCGCCGATACCAATGACGCAGATATGTGATGATTGCAGCTTTTTCAACCCATCTGCACCGTAAAGCCGCGACACACCGCCAAAGCGGCGCGCAAAATCTACATCATCAGATATGGTGGAATGACTGACGGTCATGTTTCCAGCACCACGAATGCTGCGGCCAGATTCTTTTCATCACTGATACTGATGTGTGTTTGGCTGATATTTTTACTTTGCAGCAATGCCTGCAACTCCGGCGCCAGAATTAGCACCGGTTTACCTAATACATCATGAGAGACTGCTATATTCTGCAAAGTTGCCGGTGCGCGCAAACCGGTACCCAGCGCTTTAGAAAAAGCTTCTTTTGCTGCGAAGCGTTTCGCCAGAAAACGTGGCTTAATGCCAGATGCCAGATAACTGGCCAACTCACTTTCAGCCAGAATGCGCTGCGCAAATGCATCGCCGAACTCTTCAAGGGATGCCTTGATGCGCGCAACTTCAACGATGTCTGTGCCAATGCCGAATATCATATGCAGTGTTTGCCGCGATTTACTGCGGTGCGAACTCTTTAATCAGTGCCTTCATTTCGCGCACTGCATTATCCCAGCCCACAAACAGCGCATGCGCCACAATCGCATGGCCGATGTTAAGTTCTTCTAACCCTCTGATCGCAGCGATCTCATGCACATTGTGATAATGCAAGCCATGTCCTGCATTCACAACTAATCCTAAATCCAGCGCATGCATCACGGCGGTTTTGATACGTGCCAATTCTGCTGCTTTTACCGTTTCATGCTCGGCATCGGCAAAGGTGCCGGTATGCAGCTCGATCACGGGCGCGCCGGTTTTTTTGGCCGCATCAATCTGTGTAATATCCGGGCCTATGAACAGTGATACGCGAATGCCAGCGTCACCGAGTCTTTGCACCGCTTTTTGCACATTACTGAAATTACCGGCAACATCTAGACCACCTTCTGTCGTACGCTCTTCACGGCGCTCCGGCACCAGGCATACATCCTGGGGCGCGACCTGCAAGGCAATATCAATCATTTCATCAGTGACTGCGCACTCAAGATTCATCTTGGTCTGCAATAAGGGGCGTAGCGCAAAAATATCCGCATCCTGCATATGACGGCGGTCTTCTCGCAGATGCAGGGTGATACTGTCCGCGCCGGACTGCTCTGCGCGCAAAGCTGCCTGCACTACGCTTGGGTATTTGGTACCACGTGCCTGACGGATAGTCGCAACGTGATCAATGTTTACACCTAATTTAATCATTTATGACTTTCTAAATACTTGGCTTAACCGCCAATAACCAAAAGTAGGCGCCTCTAAGCGACGCCAGTAAATTCCTAACACCGTCACTGCGAGGAGTGTAACGACGTGGCAGTCCAGCTGAACTAAAAAAGCAGCATAGCTACTATTCATATTTAAACCTCTGGATTGCCACACCCTTCGGGTTCGCAATGACGGAATCAGGTTTTGTTTTATCTGTGTGTATCTGCGTCGCCTAGGCGCCTACTTTTGGTTATCTGCGGCTAAATAAAACTAAAAATCTTGCAAATCTATCAATAATTGTCTTGTATGCAATGGCTTATCACCCAGATAATGCGCTAGCAGATAGCGCATCAACTGCTTGCTCTGTTGCTTGGTCTGCGCATCGGTATAATCGTCATTTTCCATATCAATCAAAGTCTTGCCTGACAATTGTACGCCATTATCATAGCGGCCCAGCGACCCCTGCAATTTAAATGCGCCGTACTCGGCTTCATAGCGATAACCTTGCAATTCTGATATCGGCTCTGCGTTTACATCCAACTCCAGCGGAATGGCATAACCCAGTTCCTGCAGAAATTTCAGTTCGAACCTGCGCAAGGTTGTACCCAGATCCTGCCCGCTAGCCAATGTCTTTAACGTATCAGCATAGTATTCAAACAATGTTTCATGCGGATCTTCCCGCGGCAACAGTCGCAATAGCAGCTCATTCAGGTAAAAGCCGCACATGAGCGCCTCGCCCTGCAACAGCAGCAGGCTGCCGTTCCAATCCAGACCATGCAATGTTTTCAATTCCTGCTTGCCGGACCAGGTCGCCGACATGGGCTGAAACGCCTGCAACAAGCCGCGCATCGCTGAACGTGGTCGCCTTGCACCTTTTGCTGTAGTTGCTACTCGACCGAAATCACGTGCAAACAGCTCTACCACCAGGCTGGTTTCCTTAAACGGATAGGTGTGCAGCACGTAAACTGCCTGATTGTCCTGACGGTGCGTAGTGACTGAAGCCATGGAATTCACGTTTAACCATCATTTTGGTGATGGCTGTTATTCACTTGATATTGATTAATAACCGAGTGACTTCAATGCGCGCTCGTCATCTGCCCAGCCGCCTTTTACTTTCACCCAAACTTCAAGATACACCTTGCCGCCGAATAGCTTTTCCATGTCCAGTCGCGCTTCAGTGGATATCTGCTTGAGCTTTTCACCGCCCTTGCCGATCAGCATTGGTTTCTGGCTTTCCTTATCGACAATCACCGCACAGAAAATACGGCGTAATTTACCGATTTGTTCAAACTTTTCAATTTCAACAGCGACTGAATAAGGAATCTCGTCACCGGAAAATCTGAATACTTTCTCACGCACCAGTTCAGCCGCCAGAAAGCGTTCGTTCTTGTCGGTCAGTTCATCTTCGGAGTACATTGCCGGCTGTTCCGGCAGGTATTTACGGATAGTCTTCAGTAACTCTTCAATATTCAGAGTCTTTTTAGCACTTACCGGCACGATATCCGCAAACGGGAATTCAAGATCAAAGTCTTGGATCAGCGGCAACAAATTACCTTTATCACCCATCAGATCCAGTTTATTGACTACCAGAATAGTTGGCGTTTTTTCTGACAGCAATTTAAGCACCATACGGTCAGCATCGCCAAGCTTCATCGGCTCAATCACAAACAGCACTACATCGACTTCTGTCAGCACTTGCGTAACGGTTTTATTCAAGCCTTTATTCAGCGCGTTGAGATGCTTTTGCTGAAAGCCTGGCGTATCCACAAACAGATACTGCGTATCTTCAGTAGTATGAATACCAAGCAAACGATGACGGGTAGTCTGCGCTTTACGCGAAGTGATCGCCAACTTGGTGCCTAGAATGTGGTTTAACAGGGTTGATTTACCCACGTTCGGACGGCCGACAATCGCCACCGTTCCGCATTTAAACACTGATGGTTCAGCAATATCTGCTTCGGTTTCGTGATCTGTCATTTTTTAGTCTTTCCAATGTGTATTTTTTTAAACTCCAGCAGCGCAAGTTGCGCTGCCTGCTGCTCCGCGATGCGACGACTGCTGCCTTCGCCTACGGTGCGTATATTGTGCTTCTCGATAAAACACTCCACCACAAACTTCTGCGCATGCGCTTCGCCGCTGGTAAGTGTAACGGTATATTCTGGCACGGCAATTTTTCTGCTTTGCAGTAATTCCTGCAGTAATGATTTTGGGTCTTTATCAATCACTTTAGGATCAATAGTATCCAGTTTTCTGGCATATAGCCCGAGTACAAATGCTTCTGCGGCGGCAAAGCCGCCATCCAGATAAGTTGCACCGATGATGGCTTCCAATGCATCTGCCAAAATAGAAGGCCTGCGCCAGCCTGCGCTTTTCAGCTCACCTTCACCCAGTTTAAGCGCATCGCCCAGATTAAGTGAAGCAGCCAATTCACTCAATGTTGCTTCTTTTACCAGTTGTGCACGCAAGCGGCTTAAATCGCCCTCCGCCAGCTTGGGAAAGCGTTGGTAAAGCTGATTGGCAATAATAAAATTTAATGCACCATCACCTAAAAATTCCAAGCGCTCATTATTGTGAGCGCTAAAACTACGGTGCGTCAGCGCCTGCGTTAATAAATTAACGTCAGTAAAACTATGCGTCAGGCGTCTGGCCAGTTCCTGCTGAATCATTATTTACTTTTTAAATGCCAAAACTTACTTAGCATTGCTAGTCGTAGAAAAATCAATTAACACACTGAGATTGCCGGCAATCGGTTTAATAACCTGATACTCAACATTTACGGCTGTACCGGAACTGGTTTTCTCAATCGTCAAATCTGATCCCTTAACCACTGAAATGTAAGCAATATTGGCGCGTTTATCGAAAGATTTTTTGATGTCACTGGCACTCATCGTATCCAAAGGCTCCTGCTTCATAGCAGTCAACACTTTTTTAACTGACAAAAACTCCATGTAAGCCGGTACAACTTTCATACCAACCAATGCAACAACTATTAGTAAAGCGGATACAACAACCAATCCCATCAACGTAACACCGTTTTGTGTTTTATGGTCAGCACGATAATTCTTTAAGTTATTTGTCATATTACTCCCCTGATTGATTGAGATTAGATTGAGACTAAGATGCTAATTTATATTAATGTTAATTAATCGAATTGCCTATTCTAGAACCCTGATCAAAATTCATCCAGATAAAAAATGCCTTACCTACCAGATTTCTTTCTGGCACAAATCCCCATACACGACTATCTGAGCTGTTATCACGATTATCGCCCATTGCCAGGTAATGCCCTGACGGCACAATAATCTCTTCATCTTTTAAAAATTTTCCGCCCAAACTATCTTCATCATAACTGCCGATAACATCATGAATCAAAATATCATGCTGCACACTGCCTAACTGTTCACGATATTGTTTTGCTGCTATGACATTAAGCCCTGCCATTACATATTCATAATCACCGGTAAATTCAAGCTTCACCGGTTCGCCGTTTATAGTAAGCTGCTTATCCTGATATTTGATTCTATCGCCAGGTAGTCCGATCACACGCTTGATATAATCGACTGATGGTGCCGGCGGATAGTGGAATACAACCACATCGCCGCGTTTAGGCTGATTAACTTCAAAAAAGGTATTGTTCAAGATAGGCACACGCAGACCGTAAGTGAATTTATTCACCAGAATAAAATCACCGGCTAATAAAGTCGGCATCATTGAGCCTGATGGGATTTTAAATGGCTCTACGATAAACGAACGTACAAAAAACACTACCAGAATCACCGGGAAAAAGCTTTTAGCATATTCAACCAGAATGGGCTCATCGACCCCTGCCGGACGTTTTTTCCTTAGCACTAGAATATCTAACAGCCATATGAAGCCTGTTACTACTAAGATGACAATCATGAACAATGCAAACATCATGGCGTTTTACCCTAACTTTTATCTTATAAGATTACTTATCTTCAACGCGTAAAATGGCTAAAAACGCCTCTTGTGGAATCTCAACGTTACCCACTTGTTTCATGCGTTTTTTACCTTCTTTTTGCTTATCCAGCAGCTTGCGCTTACGTGATACGTCACCGCCGTAACACTTGGCAATCACGTTTTTGCGCATGGCTTTAACGGTTTCACGTGCAATGATATTAGCGCCGATAGACGCCTGAATCGCCACATCAAACATCTGGCGTGGAATCAATTCGCGCATTTTTGCAGCCACTTCACGTCCACGATGAACGCTGGTTGATCTATGCACAATCATGCTGAGCGCGTCCACACGCTCGCCGTTGACCATAATATCCAATTTAACCAGGTCTGCGGCTCTGAATTCAAGGAACTCATAATCCATACTTGCATAGCCGCGTGACACGGATTTCAGTTTATCAAAGAAATCCAGCACCACTTCATTCAGCGGCATTTCATAGCTGAGCATGACCTGACGACCCATATACTGCATATTTTTCTGGATGCCACGCTTGTTGTTACATAGCGTCATCACTGGGCCAACATAGTCTTGCGGCATCAACAGATTCACGGTGATGACAGGTTCGCGCGTTTCTTCAATACGTGAAAGTTCAGGCAGTCGCGATGGATTTTCAATCTGCACTACATCACCATTTTTAAGCAGCAATTCGTACACCACAGTTGGCGCTGTCGTGATCAAGTCCATGTCGTACTCACGCTCTAGGCGCTCCTGCACAATCTCCATGTGCAGCAAACCCAGAAAACCGCAACGGAAACCAAAACCCAATGCCGTCGAATTTTCCGGTTCAAATAACAGGCTCGCATCATTCAGGCTCAGTTTTTCCAGTGCAGTACGCAATGCCTCAAACTGGTTAGATTCAACCGGATACAGCCCAGCAAAAACCTGTGGTTTTACTTCCTTAAAACCCGGCAACGCCTCGGCGGCAGGCTTACCTGCAAGCGTCACGGTATCACCCACTTTAGCAGCAGCCAGCTCTTTAATACCGGCAATCACAAAACCCACTTCGCCCGCAGAGAGAGAAGTTTTTTGCAATGATTTAGGTGTAAATACACCAACCTGCTCACACAAATATTCTGCACCCGTCGCCATCAAACGGATTTTTTCTTTTGGTTTTAATGCACCGTCTATGACGCGTACCAGCATCACCACGCCGACGTAGTTATCAAACCAGGCATCAATTACCAGAGCTTTCAGCGGTTTGCTTACATCACCTCTAGGCGGCGGCACTTTAGCAATTACAGCCTCCAGCACATCATGCACACCCTCACCGGTCTTAGCTGAGCAACGCACAGCATCACTGGCATCAATACCGATGACATCTTCAATTTCCTGAATCACACGCTCCGGGTCAGCTGAAGGCAAATCGATCTTGTTCAGCACGGCCGTCACTTCAACGCCCAAATCCAGCGCGGTATAACAGTTAGCAACGCTTTGTGCTTCCACACCCTGACTGGCATCTACTACCAGTAACGCGCCTTCACAGGCAGAGAGTGAACGCGACACTTCATAGCTGAAGTCCACATGCCCCGGGGTATCAATCAGATTCAGCTGATAAATCTGGCCGTCATCTGCCTTGTACTGCAAAGCCGCAGTCTGCGCCTTGATCGTAATACCACGCTCACGCTCAATATCCATGGAATCAAGCACTTGCGCTTCCATCTCGCGATCAGCCAAGCCGCCGCACATATGGATAATGCGGTCAGCCAGCGTAGACTTACCGTGGTCAATGTGGGCAATGATGGAGAAATTACGAATATTTTTCATGGTTTATTTTTTAAATGTGACTATTTCAATAACTGACTAATGTTTAAAACTTGACGCTAACTGGCGTATGGTACGTTTGATTCTAATCTAACTTACATACGGGTTTAATAACAAGGGCGCTCTAGGCGCCCTTGTTATTAAACCGAACTGCTCGGATTTTACAGCAAATTCAAAGTATTAACATCTACTGATTACCGCTGGCATGATGCAACGCTTATTTGATTGCCGGTATTTTTACCGGTACATATAGCGTATTCTCTCCGCGCAATACCAACAGTGCTACAGACTTACCCGCAGCAAAACCTGACAGCTGCTTATTAAACTGCTCCAGACTCTGCACTTCAGTATTATTAAGCCCCAGAATCACATCACCACGGCGCACACCCGCCTGCGCGGCTGCACCCTGCGCATCTAAAACGATCAGGCCATTTTTACCGTTGAGTTTTTTGCGCTGCTGTGCTGTTGCTTCTTTGAGTACCAAACCGACTCGATTAACTTCCGGCTTCGCTGCAGGCTTACTTGTCTGTGCAACCTCGGTGCCTTCTGTCGGCATTTCACCAATGGCGACATTCAATATTTTCTGGTTGCCCTTGCGCAAAACTTCAACCAATACGCTCTTGCCAGGTTTTGCTGCAGCAACGGCACGCGGCAAATCAGAAGACGCCATAATCGGCTTGCCATCAAACTTAACAATCACATCACCGGCCTCCAAGCCGCCTTTATCTGCCGGTCCATTTTTCTCGACTGCAGCAACCAGCGCACCATTGGTATTCTTCATACCAAAGGATTCCGCCAGCTCCTTACTCAATTCTTGAATCACGATACCTAACCAGCCACGATTAACCTTGCCGCTAACTTTAAGCTGATTTGAAACTTCGAGTGCCACATCAATCGGAATACTGAAAGAAAGGCCCATAGAGCCGCCGCTACGGCTGTAAATCTGGGAGTTGATGCCAACCACTTCACCAGCCAGATTAAACAATGGCCCGCCGGAGTTACCCGGATTAATCGCAACATCAGTCTGAATAAAAGGTACAAAATTCTCTTGCGGCAACGCGCGGCCTTTTGCACTGACAATACCGGCGGTCATCGTGTTTTCCAGACCAAAAGGTGAACCAATTGCAGCTACCCATTCACCCACTTTTAATTTATTAGGGTCGCCTGTAGTCACCTTGGGCAAACCAGTTGCCTCGATTTTCACCAAAGCCACATCTGTACGCTTATCGGCACCGATGATCTTGGCTTTGAACTCACGCTTATCTGACAACTTGACAATAACTTCATCAGCCTCGGCCACCACATGGGCATTGGTTAAAATGTAACCGTCACTGCTGATAATAAATCCGGAACCTAGTGACTGCGATTTATATTCAGGCATAGGCGCACCATTCTGCCCTGGCACTTGTCCTGGCATAGGAATACCAAAACGCTTAAAAAACTCCTGCATTTGCTCATCACCGGGCATACCTGGAAATGGCGCTGCATTTTCTGCCTTCATATTTTGCGTAATACTGATATTGACTACGGCTGGCCCTTGCGTCTCCGCCAGCACAGTAAAGTCAGGCAAATCTTTTGCATAGGTATTTGACTGAACCACAGAAATCAAACTGAAAACAACTGCGGCAATCCAACTTCGTTTCATCTACTCACCTCATCTAGTTTGAAATTACACCAATGTTTGAACATCACCTGTATTTAATCATTACCTGTGATGTTTTGATTTGAATTATTACATGATACTGTTGCATCTGCATGACGCAGGACTACAGCACGAAATTTTTTACCATAAGGTTTTTTTGTACGGCCATAACCAATCAGATGGCCTTTTACCCAGACGAAGCCAAGCAGCAGTCCGAAAGCAGCAGCTAGGATGACGTAAAATTCGTTATTAAAGAATGTATCGGCCAGCACTGCACCAACCAGCAGAGTAAAAAGCGGTACCACATAAAGATAAAAAGCAGAACTTAGCACGATGCGCTCATCTATACCGACGACTACGCTATCACCCACATTCGCGTTGATAGCATTATCGGCCGGAAATTCGTGACTGTCATGACGGAGCAGCTTGCCCCAGGTGGCGTTACCGCAGCCGCGTTTCTGGCCACAAAGACCGCAGGCTGTACGCCTTTCGATCTCTAACATGACATGGTCATCAAAACGTTTGGTAACTACTGCAAATTCTTCAATCATGGCTGCTAACTACACTATCTGTAATTTCTTACAATTATTTCTTAAATACAACTGCATTCGCGATCTGAACAACAGTTGCTTCAGGCACGTCCCCCATCACGGTGACCAGATGCCCACTGTTTACATTTGCATAAAAGCTTGTATTGCCAGTGGTTGTCAACACGTTCTTAGGTGTCGGTTTTTCTTTAGTCGGCTTAGCCACATGCTCTATAAACAATGAAACAAAGGCCAGACCATCTGAGAATATCACATGAGTGACTGGGCCAGACTTACCCTGCACCTTACGCATCATCTGATCTACCTTGCGATAACCTGCCGGCAATGCTTTAATTTCCCAATCAATCGGTGAACCTGCATCAGCAACCAGTTCCTGCTCTTGCTCCATCACATAACTTTTATTGTGATCTATTTTGGGCTTAAACCAATCCAGCTCAACTGTATTCATCAGTGCCAGCTGATTAAAACCTATGCTTTCCAAAGTTTCATTGCGATTATTGAACATGACTGATTTGAGCAGCAATCCATACTCAGTATCAACCCAGAACCGATAACTGTAGCGTAAATTATCTTTCGGCTCTAACACTAACACCTGCGCAGGACGACCCGCAATGCGCTCAGTTTCACCGCTACGCAATGAATAGCTAGCCTTAATAGAATTTAGATCCGTCGGCAAAATTGCCGGGAACATATTCTGCGCACGGCGCTTTTCAATAACAATTTTTCCATTACGCGGGTTGTAGATAACGACATTACCACTCTGATTGAGAACTTCGCGCGGGGCGCCATCCAGAACAACATTCCGTGCAAACTCATGCTGGCCATCGTAAAGGTGGGTAATTTCTACCGATTTAATCTGTTTTGCACTCTGGCAGACAAAAACACCCTTATAACTTAAAGCGCGTGCTGCAATTGCTGCTTTTTGCAGCACCTGCCATGAATTTTCCTCAGAAGACCATACATTAAAACTTGTGAGCAAAGCTGCGATTAGTGATGCACTGGCAAAACTTCCGGCCAGAACAAAATGTTTCATTAACATCACTCCGCGTAGCTCACTGATTGAATGTAATATGAAGTTGCTGATGGCGCAGACGACTGATGAGCTGCCATATATTCGTTTGGAATTGCCTGTTCAACAACATCTGCTTGCGCCATTTCAATAGCAGGCACTTCATTACCCGACTGTACTTGATGCATCGCCATCCAGCCTACTACCATCACTGCAGCAACAGAAGCTGCAATAGACCACTTCGCAGGCAGCTTATCTTTAAACCCTGCTACTTTCTCAGCATTGCTCTGCGCTGATTTAGGTGCAAGCACCGTAGGTTCTTGATCCAGCTTATGCATCAAATTTTGTTTAAAATCTTTACTAAGCAATTGATTGCCACGCATGACATCACCAATCAAATTATATTGGATCCAGGCATCTGCTGACTGCTTGCTTGATTGCATTGAAGAAATCAGATGTGCAGCATCTTCAACTGCAATCTCCTCATCCATCAAGGCGGATATTTGTTCACTCATTATCTACTCCTAACACTTAAACAACCTCCCACATATTCTATTTTACCAACGCTTATTATCAGGCGTATCCAGCAGCGGCCTTAATTTTAGCGCGATGGTTTCACGTGCCCTGAAAATACGTGAGCGTACGGTACCTATCGGGCAACCCATAATTGTGGCAATTTCTTCATAGCTGAGACCTTCAATCTCACGCAGGGTAATTGCTGTACGCAACTCTTCAGGCAAACCCTCAACCGTGTCGTTTACCGTCTGCGCAATCTGCTTGGTCATCATGGTTGATTCCGGCGTTTCAGTGGTACGCAACTCGTCGCCGCTATCAAAATTCTCAGCATCTTCAATTTCAATATCAGTACTGACAGTGGGTCTGCGACCTACTGAAACCAGATAGTTTTTAGCTGTATTGATACCGATACGATAAAGCCAGGTATAAAAAGCACTGTCGCCACGGAAGTTAGGCAAGGCACGATAAGCTTTAATGAAGGACTCCTGAACCACATCTTCTATTTCAGATTGATCACGGATCATGCGGGACAGTAAACGGGCCAATTTACGCTGATATTTATCTACCAGCAGACCAAAGGCGCGCTTGTCTCCGCGTTGCGCACGCAACACAAGCTCATGGTCTATCTCACGATTACCTGGAGTTGGAGTAATGGCCACTACTGTAAGATTTCCTGTAGTTTCAGTCTTATTGTGTTCAATTTTATTATCATATTTGCTTACTTCGCCAGTATACCCTTGCGACGAAGCTTGCATAAAGTTTAATTGCGTAAATTCTTGTATTTTACCGGGCTGTATCATTACTAAATTCCCTCGCTATCATTAGGATATCTCTATTAATTCAACTTCCGTGGCCATACTGCGTTGCTCACAAAAAACTGTTCCTTACATATCATACATATGCTGCGTCACAATTTTTTATTCGCGCCTTGCCTGGCTTTGCAACTTGAATTAATAAAGACACCCTTTACTCATTAATCAGTTAAACACTTACTTTTTAGCTGCTGTCACACTATTTCTGTTGCCTTTTACAATGACCGCGATACACTCTCGTTAGTTCCTCAGTGTTCAAATTACCTCATACCTACAGATCAACAACTTATGCAGCAATTCGACGTTTTAATTATCGGCAGCGGCCTTGCGGGCTTATCACTGGCACTGCGCACGGCAGAGCACAAGAAGATATGCCTGGTTAGCAAACGCACCATAAACGACTCTGCAAGCAACTGGGCGCAAGGTGGTATTGCTGCAGTATTAAATGACGAAGATTCTATTGAAGCGCATATTCAGGATACTCTGACAGCCGGGGCTGGTTTATGCGATGCGGCCGTTACCAGAAAAGTAGTTGAACATGGCAAAGAGACCGTTGAATGGCTCATTGAGCAAGGCGTTAGTTTTACACGCGAGCAAGATGACAGCGGCTACCATTTAACCCGCGAAGGCGGCCACAGCCATCGTCGTGTCATTCATGCTGCCGATGCAACCGGCCATGCGGTACAGACCACACTGGCACAGAAAGTGAGTCAGCACCCCAACATTACCCTGCTTGAGAATCACATTGCAGTGGACTTAATCACCACACACAAAGTAAAAGTAAAAGACCCTGAGCTTCTCAACAGCAATGCCTGCCTGGGTGCCTACGTGCTCGACAACACTACCGGAAAAGTCATCACCATCGGTGCGCAGAATACGATATTAGCCACTGGCGGCGCCGGCAAGGTTTACCTCTACACGACCAATCCTGATGTCAGCACCGGTGATGGCATGGCGATGGCATGGCGTGCGGGTTGTCGTGTTGCAAATATGGAGTTTATTCAATTCCACCCGACCTGCCTGTTTCATCCGCATGCAAAATCCTTCCTGATTTCAGAAGTTGTGCGTGGTGAGGGTGGCATTTTAAAACTGCCCGACGGCACCAGATTTATGCCTGAATATGACCCGCGGGCCGAACTGGCACCACGCGACATTGTTGCGCGCGCCATTGACTTTGAAATGAAAAAACGCGGCATTGATTGCGTGTATCTGGATATTTCCCATAGATCACTGACGTTTATTCAAGAGCACTTTCCTAACATTTACCGCCGCTGTCTGGAACTCGGTATCGATATCAGCAAAACACCGATTCCGGTGGTACCGGCCGTACACTTTATGTGCGGCGGCGTCATGACCGATGATATCGGCCGCACCGATATCAACAACCTGTACGCGATTGGCGAAACTGCCTGTACCGGCCTGCATGGCGCCAACCGCCTGGCCAGTAATTCGCTTCTTGAGTGCCTGGTATTCAGCCAGTCTGCAGCTGAAGACATCTTAAGCCAGCCAGAAAAACCAGTACCAACACTGCCATACTGGGATGAAAGCCGCGTCACCGATGCCGATGAAGAAGTGCTGATTACCCATACCTGGGATGAACTGCGCCGCTCCATGTGGAACTATGTCGGCATTGTGCGCACAGACAAACGCTTAAGCCGCGCCTTGCACCGCATACACATGCTGCGTAATGAAGTGCACGAGTTTTATAGCAACTTTAAAATCAGCAACGATCTGATTGAACTGCGTAACTTGCTGCAGGTGGCAGAACTCATTGTAAGAAGCGCGATGGAACGCAAGGAAAGCCGCGGCCTGCATTACAGCAAAGATCATCCTGACACCGATGCAGACCCTATTCCTACCGTGCTGGAACCTTCCAACTATTACAGCTTGCTCGATCGTGAACATGGTCACCATGACCTTGAACACAATCATCAGCATTAAACGTATTTAAACTGCTCATCATGCCATTATTGCGCTTGGTTTTTGTATGCCTGCTGCTTTTATCAAGCACGTCCAGTCAGGCTGAAGACACTTTCACGGTTAGCCGTGTCTATGATGGTGATACCGTTGAGTTAAAGAATGCCAATGGCAAATTAAAATTACGCCTGACCGATATTGATGCTCCCGAGCGCAATCAGGAGTACGGTCAAAAAGCACGGCGCGCCTTAATCCAGCTCTGTAAAGGCAGCGACATTAGCATTAACGTCGAGCTGGCAGGTAAGGACAAATACAATCGACACCTAGGCAAACTGCAATGCAACCAGACCGATGCCAGCGTATACATGGCTGCACAGGGTTATGCCTGGTATAACGAAAAATATTCAGACAATCTCGCTGTTAAGTATGCTGCCGCTACAGCTCGCAGAGATGGAATCGGACTTTGGAGTGCAGACAAACCATTACCCCCGTGGGTTTGGCGACGTTTGTATGGCAATGCATATCAGTCTGCCAAGTAACCTGCTGCTCTAAGTTGTATAAAAATATCCGAATTTTCTACTAAAACTAAAACTTATTTAAATTTTTCGTCATTTAGCGCAGGCAAAAATCTAAATGCACACTGATTCAATCGTCATTGCTAGCGAAGCGTGGCAATCCAGTATTCAATTATTAATAATAAGACTCTGGATTGCCGCGTCGCGTTGCTCCTCACAATGGCGGCTTTAATTTAGTTAAATGTTCCCCAGATTTCCACCCGAGCATCACAAATGCACTACAACTTCCTATGTGCTTCAGCAAATTAAAAAATGTATGTGGAAATAACCTCACTCAAGTTAAATCATAATTAAAAAGTATTGCTAGCTTTAATCACAATCTTACGTATAATCCTCAGCAATTCATTACCCTACGCCAACCAATCAGCGTAGCGGTCTCTTACCCTGATTATCTTCCGTATCTCAAAATACCGAAAATAACCACACATGCCTAGACCTCGATTGGTGTTGCTTCATTTTTAAGTAATAGGTCGGCCTAATACCTAAACTGGAGCATTACCTTGACAGCACAAACAACTAACACAACTGACATAAACTCGCCTATTGACGGCTTTCAACCTGAGGCCATCAAAGCCGACCTGACTATTGAAAAAAGCTCACTTAACTTTAACGAGCTAGGCTTATGTGAGCCGATTCTGCGTGCTATCGCAGACACCGGCTATACTAACCCGACACCGATACAGGCCAAAGCAATTCCGCTGGTGCTTAACGGCGGCGACCTTCTGGCAGGCGCGCAGACAGGCACTGGTAAAACCGCAGGTTTTACTTTACCTATTCTGCACCTGTTAAGCCAAAAACCGCTTGCAGATATTGCCAAAGGCCGCCCACGCTGCCTGATGCTGACGCCGACACGCGAGTTAGCTGCACAGATTGAAGAATCAGTAAAAGTCTACGGCAAACATCTGCCGCTTACTTCTACCGTAATCTTTGGTGGTGTTAATATCAACCCGCAAATCAGCCGTTTGAAAAAACCGCTGGATATTCTGGTGGCAACACCGGGTCGACTGCTGGATCACGCCGGACAAAAAACCATTGATTTATCCGGCGTAGAAATTCTGGTGCTGGATGAAGCCGACCGCATGCTGGATATGGGCTTTATCCGCGACATTAAAAAAATTCTGGCAATGCTGCCTAAACAACGCCAGAACCTGCTGTTCTCTGCGACGTTCTCAGATGAAATCAAGACATTAGCAGATGGCTTGTTACGCAACCCGGGCTTTGTTGAAGTAGCGCGCCGCAACACGGCATCTGAGTTGGTAGAGCAAACTGTACACATGGTGCCGCAAGCTCATAAACGTGATTTGGTAAGTCACCTGGTGACTGCTAACGACTGGAAACAGGTACTGATATTTACGCGTACCAAGCACGGCGCCAACCGCCTGGCAGAAAAACTGGTAAAAGACGGCATTGAAGCAGCAGCCATTCACGGCAACAAAAGCCAAGGCGCGCGAACCAAGGCACTTGCCAACTTTAAAGATGGTAGCGTACGCGTACTGGTAGCTACTGACATCGCCGCGCGTGGCTTGGATATTGACCAATTACCGCAAGTAGTTAACTTTGAGTTACCTAACGTGCCGGAAGACTACGTGCACCGTATTGGCCGTACTGGGCGCGCCGGTAGCAGCGGTGCCGCTGTGTCACTGGTAGACCGTGAAGAACTCAAGCTGCTTAAAGATATTGAAAAACTGATCAAGCGCGAGATTCCAAGAGTACAGGTTGAAGGCTTTACACCAAACGCCAACCCGGAGCCAGAAGCACCACGCGCACCGCGTCCGCAGCATGGCCAGAAGCGTAAACCGCAGAATAACAGTCAAGCTGTAAATAGCGCGCCAAGAACACAAAGCAAGCCAGCGCCGCAAAACAAACCAACTACGTCACAAAGCAAACCGATGTCAGAGGCAGCAAGACATCAGGCTATGCCACAACCGGCGCTGTTTTCACCTGCAGTACCAAGCCACGGCAACAGGCCGCGCAGTAATACAGGCGCCAATCCAAGTCGTCCGAATGGCGGTGGTTTTAAAGGCGGTACAAACAAACCGTCCGGCAGTCCAGGCAGTCAACATAGAAGCGGCGGCAGAGGTCGCTAAAAATATGCGCGATCACTAATCATAATCTGGTTCAATTCGCGCAGTCTCATCTAACATTTAATTTTTGTAAATAATGAAAATCTGGGTTGATGCCGATGCCTGCCCGGTCGTGATTAAAGAAATTTTATTCAGGGCTGCAATCAGAGCACAAATCACTACCACATTGGTAGCCAATCAGTTTCTACGCACGCCGCCATCAGCTTTTATCAAAACCATGCAAGTACCAAGTGGTTTTGATGTGGCAGACAACCGGATTGTTGTAGAGATGGAGATCGGCGACCTCGTGATTACTGCCGACATTCCGCTTGCTGCACAAGTGGTAGAAAAAGGTGGCTATGCGCTCAATCCGCGCGGCGAACTTTATACCATTGCCAATATTAAAGAACGTCTGGCGATGCGCAACCTGATGGAAGAATTACGCAGCAATGGTGTCGATATCAGCGGCCCCGCTACGTTTAACCAGAGCGATAGACAGGCCTTTGCGGCGGCGCTTGATCGCCTGATCAGCAAACACCACAAAATTTAACACACGCGTAATACCGGAATATTTCATTTAGGAATATTTAAAATATAGTTTAAAATCTTACACTTAATTTTTTACACAGCTTATTATTAACAAAGCCAGCTTGAGGACCCCACCATGCAAATCGCAATGAACACCGTAGTATCAATGACTTATGAATTAAAAGATGCCGATGGCAACGTGCTTGAATCAAGTAGCGATCCAGTGGCTTACCTGCATGGCGGCTATGACAATATTTTCCCTAAAGTGGAAGAAGCGATGCACGGCAAAAAAGTAGGTGATGTTGTGATTGTAGATTTACAACCAGCTGATGCTTTCGGTGAATACGACGAAGAGTTAGTGCAAATCGAGCCAGTTAGCGCCTTCCCTGCTGCCGATTTGAAAGTGGGCATGCAGTTTGAAGGTGAAGACGAAACCGGCGAAGTGATTTTATACACAGTTTCAGAAATCGCGGACGGCAAAGTAATCGTTGACGGCAACCACCCTTGGGCTGGTGAACGTGTGATTTTCACTGCAACCATCACTGAAGTGCGCGCAGCAAACAAGGAAGAAGTTACACATCAGCACGTTCATGGCGCTGGTGGTCACCACCACTAATTAGCGCAGGCCGTTTGCCATTAAAGCAAATCTGGTCGCAACTAATTCAATATAGCTGCTACGTTACACCTGGGTTTACATTCAGGTAGAACTGGCAGCTATATTTTTTAGCTTATACAATATTTCTAATGCCTGTCTTGGCGTTAAATCATCCGGCTGAATAATTTCCAGCTCGGAAACTACCGGGTGCATCGCAACCTCTTTTGGCAGGGCATCTACAACAAACATATCCGGCTGTGCTGAACTGGTTGCAACCTGATTATTCTCCAATTGCGTCAGTTTACGTTTTGCAGCATTCACGACACTTCTAGGGATTCCAGCCAGCTGCGCCACCTGCAAACCATAACTCTGGTTGGCAGCACCCTCTTCCACCTTGTGCATAAACACAATATTGCTGCCGTGTTCTACCGCATCCAGATGCACATTAGCGGCGTACTTAAACTCATCCACGATACGTGTCAGCTCAAAATAATGCGTTGCGAACAAGGTATAAGACCGATTCTTTTCCAGCAGTTGTTTAGCCACGGCCCAAGCCAGGCTCAAACCATCAAACGTAGAAGTGCCACGGCCAATTTCATCCAGCAACACCAGCGTTTTATCGGTTGCGTTATGCAGAATATTCGCGGTTTCGGTCATCTCCACCATAAAGGTCGAACGGCCGCCAGCCAAATCATCTGATGCGCCAATACGCGTCATGATGCGATCAATTCCACCGATTTTTGCCGACGTTGCTGGCACATAGCAGCCGCAGTTTGCCAGCAGAACAATCAGCGCCGTTTGCCGCATAAAGGTCGATTTACCACCCATATTGGGGCCGGTGATCAGCAACAGCTGACGGTACGGGCTCAATAAAACATCATTGGCAATAAAAGGCTGACCGGAAGACTGCACCGAAATCTGCTCTACAACCGGATGACGGCCATTGATGATTTCAATACCGGCATCGGTGGTAAACTGCGGCGCAACGTAATTCAGGCTGATTGCACGCTCGGCAAAACAGCACAGCACATCCAGGCTTGCTACTACGCCGGCATTGGTTTGCAGCGCAGGAATATACTGACCAAGCTCCGTCATCACCTGCTCATACAGCATTTTTTCACGCGCCAGCGCGCGGTCATTAGCACTCAGCACCTTGTCTTCAAATGCTTTAAGCTCCGGTGTAATGAAGCGCTCTACGTTTTTCAGAGTCTGGCGGCGGCGGTATTCTGCAGGCGCACTTTCCGCCTGTGTGCGACTCATCTCAATATAAAAGCCATGCACACTGTTGTATTCAACTTTTAAATTGGTAATACCAGTGCGCTCTTTTTCTGCGGCTTCAAATTGCAGCAGAAAATCACCGTGGTCGGTTTGAATCGCACGCAATTCATCCAGTTCGACATCGTAACCATCTGCAATTACGCCACCTTCGCGCAGCACTACGCTTGGCTCTGCCTTGATTGCAGTGGTCAGTAAGTTAACGACAGCATGCGGCGCAGATAAATTATCACTGAGCGTTTGCAACAGGCTGGATGTATGATTTTTTAGCAGCGTTTGCAACAACGGTAATTGCTGAAGGCTGGCAGCCAGCCCAGATAAATCACGCGGTCGCGCTGTTTTTAATGCAACGCGCGCCGTAATACGCTCAATATCGCCTATTGGCCGCAACGCCTGCCTTAACTCCGCATAGCGCCCGCTTGCTATCAAATCGGCAATTGCCTCATGCCGTTTCATGCTCAGGTTTCTATCACGTAGCGGATGATGCAGCCATTGCCGCAGCAAACGTGCGCCCATGGCAGTTTGCGTCGTGTTCAAAAGTGAATACAGGGTTGGAGATAGTTCGCCGCGCAGCGTGAAGTCAATCTCAAGGTTGCGACGCGTGGCAGCATCCAGCTGAATATAAGCGCTGGTAGTTTCTACACTGATGGCATTGATATGCGGCAGTGTTGTGCGTTGCGTATGCTTCACATAATCCAGCAATGCGCCGGCAGCACAGATAGCAGGTTTCAAATCGGCACAGCCAAAACCGTTGAGGTCGTAAGTATTGAATTGCTTGGTAAGCGTGCTGAACGCGCTGTCAAAATCGAACTGCCACGGACTTAAACGTTTTTTCGCGACCTTGGCCAAACTGAGCGCTGTATGCTGAAAATCATCAGAGAACAATATTTCGCTGGGCGCGATGCGTTCAACTTCCTGCGCTAGCAAACCCACTGCGATTTCGCTCAGCACAAAACTACCGGAAGCTAAGTTAAGGCGTGCCAGCCCCAATACACCATCAGATTGAAAAATACTGAGTAATTGATTATCGCGTGATTCATCAAGCAAAGCCGTATCAGTCAGCGTACCTGGCGTTAGAATGCGCGCCACTTCACGTGCCACCGGCCCCTTGCTGGTTGCCGGGTCACCTACCTGCTCACATATTGCAACCGCTTCGCCGAGTTTGGCAAGTTTAGCCAGATACTGCTCTGCCGCATGATAGGGCACGCCTGCCATTTTAATAGGCTGACCATTACTGCTACCACGCTGCGTGAGCGTAATGCCGAGCAATCTGGAAGCTTTTTCCGCATCCTCAAAAAACAGCTCGTAGAAATCACCCATGCGGTAAAACAGCAACATGTCAGGATGCTGTGCTTTTAACCCCAGATACTGGCGCATCATGGGTGTGTGATTCTCAATGTCCGCAGCTATGTCAGCCGCGCCATTGTCATTTTGTATCTTGGTCATTCAAGTGGTCATAGATAGCCTAAAGTCTGCGTATTCTAACCCACTTGATGCCAATCAACCGCGAATTGAAACTGCGTTAATCCAGTTTTTCTATGCCCATGGCCTTAAGCACATATTTTTCATATATCGGCTCAGAAGTACCTTTTTTCATCTTGTAGATAAAGTATTTCTCAAAGGCGATTTTCGCGTAGTGCACCCACTTGCCCTTCTTCATCCAGCTTGCATTGCGCGGTGGGATTTGCGGTATTGCAACAAATGCAGCACCGGTATCACCCATATCAGCCAGACAGATCGCATTCCAGGTACCCTTCGCATCTGCGGCTTGACCATTTAAATCAGCTGCAATGTTATGCGCGATAGCCGTGACCATGGACTCAATCATATAACCGGTTTTCGGCGCACCGGTAGGTACCGGCGTCACTTCCACCGGAGGAATTGCTACACAAACGCCGGCAGCGAAAATATTGCGATATTTCTTGCTACGCTGGTGCTCATCTATCAACACAAAACCTCTGGGGTTACATAAGCCTTCAACAGCGGCTACTGGTTCAACTCCCTTGAATGCAGGTAACATCATTGAGTATTTGAACGGCAACTCATGCTCTTTCACTACATTGCCATTCATATCAAGTTCAGTCACAAACATTTTACCCGCTTCAACCTTGGTAACCTTGGCATTGGTGATCCATTTAATGTCATTGTTACGACATTCAGATTCCAGCATGCCTTTGGAATCACCCACACCGCCTAGACCTAAATGGCCGATGTAAGGCTCACTAGTGACATAGGTGATGGGTACTTTTTTGCGCAGCTTTCTCTTGCGCAGATCCTTATTCACAATAAACGTGTACTCATAAGCCGGGCCAAAACAACTCGCACCGGGCATGGCGCCGATAATCACCGGGCCCGGGTCTTTAATAAACTCCTGATAGGCGTCCCAGGATTCTTCAGCATGGTCTACAGAACAGATAGAATGCGTGTGCCCACCGTTGGGGCCTGCACCCTCAACTTCATCAAAAGATAACTTAGGCCCGGTAGCGATGACCAGATAGTCGTAATTCAGTGTTTGGCCATCTGCCAGTTGCAGGCTATTTTGCTCCGCATTTATGTTACTGACCGGCTGTGCAATAAAATTAATACCTTTTTTCTCAAGGTAAGACCGTATCGGGAAGGTTATTTTTTCACGTTTGCTCCAGCCCACAGCCAGCCACGGGTTAGAAGGCACAAACTGGAAATAATCTACCGAATTCACCACGGTGATCTGGTGATTATTGCCAAGTTTGGCTTTAAGTTCATAAGCAGTTGGCATGCCGCCAATACCCGCTCCCATGATTACGATATGTGCCATTACCGATCTCCTTTGTTACGTCTTTTTTTGATTTATAGTAATTAATTTGTTACTGGTATTACCTCTAACGAACGCTTGATAGAAATTGCTCCGCGCACCTGTCCTTCGCCATATCCCACGGCTTTATCTTGCGGATATTCTTTTAATAGCAATGCACGCACTCCCTCTGAGATATCAGATGGCTGCCCATGGCACTGCAAGCACATGGCCTGGGTCGGAATCGCTTTCATGTATCTGAACCAACGACCATCTGCCTCATCACGTACGGTGGCTACTTCCATTCCGCTAAGAGGCTTTCCCTGCTGCTGAGCAAGGTCAAATCCTGCTAAAACATTTTGCTCCCAAGCATCCGGAACACCTTGCACCGGATTACGATTTTTCAGGGAAACACGCTTTACCACTCTGCCATTTTTTGAATACTCATTTGCCAGCGCTGGTGCAATTTCCTTGCAAACGCCTATGGCGCTCTCAGCACCTCCGAGTGCCAACTGTTTCTTTAACGTACCGCCTAATATCTGCATAAATTCCTGCGCAACTTTTCTGCTTTCTTCCAGATATTGCGACTGCTCTGCAGATGTATTGCCAGCAGCAAAAACAGTGCTTGCTGCCAGCAATGAAGTACCAGCTATCAGTTTGGATAAAATACCGGACAGGTTCCTATTCATTTTTACGCTCCTAAAGTTTTGACTGAGCCGTTTTAAGGCCATCATCAGTCCAGGCAATAATGCCGCCAGTCAAGTTATACACCTGAGTAAAACCCGCAGATTGCAATGTGCTGGCAGCCTTTGCCGAGCGTTTGCCGCTGCGGCACTGCACAATCACCGGGCTATCCTTATATTGTGTGAGCTCACTGAGCCGCGCTTCCACCTGCGCAAGTGGAATATGAATAGCGCCTGCAATATGCTGCTCCTGCCACTCATGAAGCTCACGCACATCTAAGATAATGGCTTTTTTCTCTGCAAACATGGCAGCTGCCTGCTTTGGTGCCACCGAAGCCAGTTCAGAGTTGCAAGCAGCCAGCATTGCAATCACAGCGAGATATAAACCCAGTTTAAGTTTTGTAAACATCTGTTGTCCTTTGCTCATTACTTGGCAAGTGCTTCGTTAATTTCCTGCAGGCGCACTTCATCAAGCTCACCCGCTGCAGCTGACAGGTTAAGCAACGCCTGCAATACCTGATAGCGGCTACGCGAAAGAGCAAGGCGGGTATTGTGCAATTCCTGCTCGGAGTTCAGCACATCGAGCGTGGTACGGTCGCCTACATCGCGCCCCAGCTTTGTCGAATCAAGCTTGATTTCGGCAGAGCGCAGCGCCTGCTCCAGCGCCTTCACTTGCCCTTGCCCGACCGTCACCGCCATCCAGGCAGATCTTGCATCACGTACCGCACTCTGGCGCGCAACATCGGTCTGGCTAAGTGCCTGCTGTTCCAGAGCAATTGCTTCCTGGTAACGCGCATCACGCATACCGCCGGTATACAGCGGAACTGTCAGCTGCACACCGAGACTTATCTGACGATTGGTGAGGTCGGCATCACCGTTGCCTAAACCTTGCAAGCGTTCACCACCGGCCTGAGCCACCAGATTCAGTACCGGCGCATATCTGTCTTTAAATTTACCAGTTTCGGCTTGAGCAATTTCCTGCTGCAACTGCTGTATATACACTTGAGGATGATTGCTTTGCGCGCGGCTTATCCAGCTTTGCATATCGCCGCTGGCATAGCGCTGAAAATCCGTTTTGTTCGTCAATACAGCTAAAGGTGCATCACGGTTACCGGTAACGTCACCCAGCGCTTCACGCATGAGTTGCAAGCTGCTTTCCGCCTCTAGTACCTGAGAAGTGAGCAGATCAAATCGTGCCTGTGTTTCATGGGTATCAATAATCGCCACATCGCCTTCGGCAAAGCGGGCTTTGGCACTTGCCAACGCTTCAGCTACTGCCAGTTGCTGCGCTTTGAGCGTAGCAAGCGTATCTTTAGCTCGCAGCACATCAAAATAAGCTTGCGCCACTCGCAGCATCAGCTGCTGAGATTCCGCGGCCAACTGCACTTCAGCCAATGCGGCCTGTTTGTTCAACTGTTTTACTGAGCCGGCACGCAGCGCGTCATATAACGGGTATTCCGCACGCAGATTCAAGTTTAGATCAAGGCCAGCATCCGTTTTGGTGCGGAAATCGGTTGTGCCTTTATTACTGCTGGCGCCACCTGCAAACTGCGCATTTGAAAATCGCGCATCAGTGATTTTGTTATCGTTACTGACACCCGTCGCGCCGGCATTCAATGTCAACTGAGGGCTTGTTAGCGCATCAGCTTGCAGGCTCTTGGTGCGTCCGGCATTCGCGGCTGCGCGCGCTGCAGCAAACGCAGGATCTTGCGTGCTGGCAGCCTGCCAGGCTTCGAGCAGATCAAACGCATGTGCCTGACTACTGCCTAAGGCTAGCACTAAAAATGAAAGCTGAATGGAGCGACGTATTAGCATAATTAGCAACCTGAGGTAGCCCCAAGCTTGCGCATGATGTTTTCCATCAGGCACCAGCCGGTAAAACCGCTTTGCAAAAGATTAATGCCGATAAAAGCAGTAAAGTACAGCCAGTATTGGCTCACAAACAGCGGGCTTTCCTGCACGCCTAATGCCAATGACAGCAATATCAGCAACCCGGCAATTACTCGAACAAGTTTCCATGAAGTCATATTTAATTCTCCTATTAATAAAATTCTATTAAGCAAACTTGTGGCGGTAGGCCACAAAATACAGCAGCGGGATCACCATTAACGTCAGTAGTGTTGATACAAAAATACCGAATATCAATGAAATCGCCAGCCCGTTAAATATCGGGTCATCCAGAATAAAGAAAGCGCCCAGCATTGCCGAGAATGCCGTGAGCATAATCGGCTGCGCACGTGTAATGGCAGAGCTAACGACGGCTTCCTTAAACGGCTTGCCGGCTGCGACTTCCAGATTGATAAAATCCACCAGCAAAATCGAGTTTCTGACGATAATACCGGCGAGCGCAATCATGCCTATCATTGAAGTTGCGGTAAATTGTGCGCCTAACAGGGCATGGCCCGGCATCACGCCGATAATCGTGAGCGGGATCGGTGCCATGATAATCAGCGGCGTCAGATACGAACCGAACTGCGCTACGACCAGCAGATAAATCAATATGAGGCCAACCGCATAGGCCGCGCCCATGTCACGGAAAGTTTCGTAAGTCACCTGCCATTCGCCATCCCATTTGATGGCATAACCACGCTGGTTATCAGATGGCTGCTTGATAAAATACTCATCTAATTTGCTGTCACCCGGCGCGGCTATTTCGCCCACAGCTTTACGCATGCTGAACAGACCATACAACGGGCTATCCAGCTTGCCGGCCATGTCTGCCATGACGTAATTTACCGGCAGCAGATCCTTATGATAAATAGGCTGCTCACGCAGGGTATTTTCAACCGTCACCAGTTCACGTATCGGCACCAGTTTACCGCCAGCAGTAGCTACGGAAAGTTTGAGTAACTCGTCAATATCGCTTTGTGCTGCGACTGGTAAACGCAGCCGCGTTGCAGTCGGATATTTGCTGGCATCATGCAAGTGAGTCACATCATCACCCGCCAAACCGGCACGTAAAGCAGCCACCACCGCAGCTTGTGGCACACCTAGCAGCGCAGCTTTTTTACGGTCTACGATCAATTCGATTTTTTTGGCATCGGCAATGCCGCTGTCATCTACATCAACTATTCCTTGTGTACCTTCAAACACTTTACGCACTTGCCTTGCCAGTTTTAATCTATCAGCATCATCCGGCCCATAAATTTCTGCCACGATGGGTGAAATCACTGGTGGCCCCGGCGGCACTTCTACCACTTTCACATTAGCACCCAAGGCTTTAGCAATTTTCTGCAAATGCGGCCTGACTCTGCCAGCGATGGCATGGCTCTGCTCGTCACGGTCATGTTTATCTACCAGATTCACCTGTATGTCGCCCAATTCACCACCGCTGCGCAAATAGTACTGACGCACGAGGCCATTGAAATTGATTGGTGCCGCAAGGCCAACATAAGCCTGATAATTGGTCACTTCAGGCAAGGTAGATAAATAAGCGGTCATGGCATGCAGTACGCTTGCCGTTCTTTCCGGCGGTGTTCCCGCTGGCATATCCACCACTACTTGAAACTCGGATTTATTATCAAACGGCAGCATTTTCATCACCACCAGTTGCGCCACTGGCAGCACCAGTGAAATTACAATCAGTCCGAGCACGGCAAAACTCAGTTTGCGTCGATTCTTTTTGCCGGATTGCTCATCCAGAAACGGGCTAAACAACCTTACAAATAAAGGTGCGATACGTTTAGTCAACGCATCTTCGTGCTGCGCATGACGCAGCCACAGGTTAGACAACCAAGGCGTGACCACAAAAGCCACTGCCAGTGAAATCAGCATGCCCATGCTGGCATTGATAGGAATCGGGCTCATATACGGCCCCATCAAACCACTCACAAATGCCATTGGCAGCAAGGCGGCAATTACTGTCAGTGTCGCCAATATGGTCGGGCCGCCGACTTCATCTACGGCAACGGGGATAATTTCCTTCAAACTGGCATCAGGACTAAGCTTCATGTGGCGATGAATATTCTCCACCACGACAATCGCATCATCCACCAGAATGCCGATAGAGAAAATCAACGCAAACAATGACACGCGATTCAGTGTAAACCCCCAAGCCCAGGAGGCAAACAGAGTAGCCGTCAAGGTAAGTATTACCGCTGTGCCGACGATCATAGCCTCACGTCTGCCGAGCGCGACAAACACGAGAAACACCACCGCAGAAGTTGCAAATATCAGTTTCTGTATCAGCTTCTGCGCTTTTTCATTGGCGGTTTCACCGTAGTTTCTAGTGACTTTGACTTCAACATCTGCAGGTATCAGCACATTTTTCAGGCTATCAATCTGGCTGATGACGGCATCAGCCACTTCTACTGCATTCTGGCCGGGTTTCTTGGTTACACTGATCGTAACCGCCGGATGCTCATCTTTACTGCCGGCTTCGCCGTACCACACATAGCGTTCAGCTGGCGGCGGGCCATCGGTCACTTCTGCAACTTCACCCATGTAAACCGGCTGGCCGGCATGCAGGCCGACGACTAACTCGGCTACATCTTGTGCATCTGCCAGATATTTACCGACTTCCACCGCAATTGCCTGATTATTGCTGATAACTTCACCCAGCGGCGCGCCCATATTTGCTGACTGCAACGACCTGCGCATGGCTTCAACCGTAATATTGGCCGCTGCCATTTTTGCCGGATCGAGCATGATATTGACAGCACGGCCAGGCCCGCCATGCGTGACTGCCTCACGCGTACCTTTTACATGTTTAATTTCAGCTTCCAGTGCATGGGCTACACGCTCCAGTTCATACGCGCCCTGCTGCTGATTTTTGGTATATAAGGTGGCAGTGAGAATAGGCACATCATCGATGCCTTTAGGCTTGACGATAGGTTCACCCACGCCCAGATTTTTCGGCAGCCAGTCCTGATTAGATTGAATGGTGTTATATAGGCGTACCAGTGCCTCGGTGCGTGGCACACCCACCTCAAACTGCACCGTGATGATCGCCATACCGGGGCGCGATACCGAAGTAACGTGCTCAACATCGGCTATCTGCGATAGCACCTGTTCTGCAGGCACTGACACCATCTGCTCGACATTTTTCGCCGAAGCACCTGGAAACGGAATCAGCACATTTGCCATCGTGACATTGATCTGCGGCTCTTCTTCGCGTGGCGTTACCAGCACTGCAAACAGACCAAGCAGCATTGCCACCAGCGCAATCAGCGGCGTGATCTGTGCGCTCTGGAAGTATCTGGCGATACGGCCTGAAACGCCCAATCTTTTTGCGCTTAAGTCAGCTGAATTTTGTGTATTGTTATCGTGCATATTTATAGGCTCTGTCGCTTATACTATTATTTTTTCAGGAGCTTTTTCGTTTTAAAGTTCGCTGCTGCAATCGGGTCAAGTGCAAGCTTTTCGCCGGCTAGCAATCCAGCCAAAATCTCCACGTTATCACCCTGTTTGCGCCCAACTCTTACCTGACGTAACTGCGGATCACCCTGCGCATCCACCACATATACTGCCATTAACTCACTGCGTTTAATAACGGCCTGTGACGGAATATAAATCTGGTTTTGCAACTTGCCAGAAGTTGTTGGCAGTTGCGCACGCGCAAACATGCCCGGGCTCACGCTGCTTAAGTTTTGCGGCAACAACAAGCGTACTTTCACACTGTTAGTTACTGCATCGGCAGTCGGCAGCACAGTAACTTTAGACACAGTCACACTACGCTCGGCTTCTGCTGCAGCTGGGATGACCACCTTGATATTGCCACCAGCTTTAATACTCGCTATCTGGCTTTGCGGCACATTCACCACCGCACGCATTTCTTTGGGGTCATACAGTGCAAGTAATGGTTTACCCGGCATCGCCATATCACCTTGCTCGGTCATGACTTCTGCCACGATTCCTGCATAAGGCGCCGTTACCGTGTGCAAGCCGCTTTGTACATTTGCCATGCCAGTTTGCGCCAGCTCTGCCTTGGTCTGCGCTTCGGCTGTTTTGTAGTCTGACTCTGCGCGCTCCAGCGCTGCCTGACTGATATATTGTTTTTCATGCAGGCGTTTTTTACGTTCATATTCCTGACGTGCAGCACTTAGCTGCGCGCGCGCTGCCCCTACCTGCGCCTGGCTGGCGGCAGCCTGCTGATTAGCGATACGTGTATCTATGCGTGCCAATACCTGGCCGGCTTTCACCTGGTCACCGGCTTTTACATTTAAAACGGTAATGCTTCCGGAGACCTGTGGCGCCAGCAAGCTGCCCTTTACCGCTTCTATCGCGCCTTCTACCGTAATGAACTGCTCTGCGTTTGACCTTGCAACAGTGACGGTTTGCAAAGGCTCAGCTAATGCATTCATGCCGAAGCCTGCTAAATAGAATGAAACCAGCACGAACTTGAATGGCTTGAACTTTAATAACGTGATTTTGAATAATTGGATCAAAACAATTCTTCCTCTAAGAAAATATTGTTGTTTATTAATATTTACTTGCAATATATAACTATATAGTTATATAGTCAACATGTAATATTTATGTATAATGAGACTTAACTAAAAAATTTACTATGGAATTAAAAATGAGTGCATTGAATGACCGCTCACTCGAGTATGTAGCAAAATACTTTAAAGCACTGGCTGAGCCAATGCGACTCAAAGTATTGAACGCGCTGCGTGACGGAGAAAAAAATGTAGGTCAGCTGACCGAAATATCAGGCTGCACGCAAGCCAATGTTTCAAAACATCTATCGCTACTAAGCCAGTATGATCTGGTCAAGCGCGAATCGCGCGGCAACTGCGTGTTCTACAGCATTGCGGATCCGAGCATATATGAACTTTGCGAGCTGGTTTGTGGCCAGATTGCAAAACGCATGATTGCGGAAGATGACATCAAAATGATGTTTATTGAAGCAAACAAACTGCAACCACAAAATCTGCAGTTAATAGAAAAAAAACTTAAAACGGGCTAAGACGGATCACTGTTACAGTAAAGAAACCAGCATCTTCACGCTCAACAGCAGTAACAACACCCCAAAAATCTTCTTCAAAGTCTGTACCGGCAAGGTCTGAGTGAGTTTAGCCCCTATCGGCGCAGTAAAAAAACTTGGGATAGTCACCAGCAGCACCGCCGGCAAATAAACAAAGCCTAGTGTGTATTCAGGGCTAACGCCACCAGCCGCAAACCCGTTAATCAGATAACCGAGCGTACCGGCAACAGCGATTGGAAAACCAAGTGCCGCAGATGTACCAATCGCCTTACGAATATCAATATTACGCCAGGTCAGATAAGGCACCGTAAGTGAACCGCCACCGATAGATACCAATGCAGATATGGCGCCAATACCAAATGCAACTAGGCTCAACTCGACTTTACCGGCGTGAGTACCGGATGCATGAATTTTTTTGCTGCGAAACATTTGTGCTGCAACATACGCCATAAATACTGAAAAGAATATGGCCAGACCTTTGGAGCTGATTTGTGCGGCAACAAACGTAGCCAGAAAAGTACCGGCAATGATTGCAGGTGTCATCGTTTTTACCAGCTGCCACATCACCGCGCCATTGGCATGATGCGCCCGCAGACTCGAAAAAGATGTCACCATGATACAAGCCATGGAAGTCCCCAGTGCAATATGCACCACATTATCCATAGCAAAACCCTGATAGATGAATACCGTGGTCAGCACCGGCACCAGTATGCCGCCGCCGCCAATACCGAGCAGGCCCGCCATCAAGCCTACGAATGTGCCTAAGGTCAGAAATACAAGAACCAATTCAACGCTCATCACAATATCCTGTCATTTAAAATACAAAACCACGCCAGCTTACACCAAGCTGCGTGGTTAGGATTCGCAAAAGCAGACTCTAAAATTCCAGCAAAGCTGGAGGCTTATTAAGTAAGTCCTCAAAAAGGTACTAACCCCTTGAACTGCCCAAGACAGCGAGCTCTACTCCTTTCCCAATTAAGGGGAAGGTTGGGATGGGGGTGCGAATGACAAATTCACGTTAGTTAAATTCCACCTCCACCCTAACCCTCCCCTTGCAAAGGGGGGGGATAATATTGCTAATTTTTAATTTTCATTACTATATGACCGACGTATAGGTCAAACCTTGTGAGCCCTCTGGCAAAGCCGGGGTTATCCTTATTAAATTAAACAGCAATGCCCTGCGCGTCAAACAAGCCTTCAAACAATATCGAGCTCAAATAGCGCTCGCCAGAATCCGGTAGGATCACGACAATGGTTTTACCGGCATTCTCAGGACGCTTGGCATAGCGCACGGCAACCGCCACAGCTGCGCCGCAGGAAATACCGGAAAGTATCCCCTCCTCGCGCGCCAGCCTCTGTGCATAAAGAATGGCCTCTTCATTACTCACCTGAGCAATGTCATCGACAACAGATAAGTCCAGCGTATCTGGCACAAAACCTGCACCAATGCCCTGTATTTTATGCGGTGCAGGCTTCAACTCCTCACCCGCGCGCTTCTGGCTTAACACCGGACTGGCAGCAGGCTCTACCGCAACAGTTAACACTTGCTTGCTTTTGGTGTTTTTAAGATAGCGTGAAACACCGGTAATCGTGCCGCCAGTGCCTACACCGGCAACAAAAATATCGACATTACCATCGGTCGCATCCCAGATTTCAGGGCCGGTGGTTTTTTCGTGAATCGCCGGGTTGGCCGGGTTTTTGAATTGCTGCAGCAGCACATAACGATCAGGATCAGAAGCTGCAATTTCTTCAGCTTTGGCAATCGCACCGCTCATACCTTTGGCGCCTTCAGTCAGCACCAGCTTTGCGCCATAAGCTACCAGCAGCTTGCGGCGCTCGATACTCATGGTTTCCGGCATCGTCAGTGTGAGTGGGATGCCGTGCGCGGCAGCAACAAAAGCCAGAGCGATGCCTGTATTACCGCTGGTAGGCTCGACGATTTCTTTGCCCCGCCCTAACAAACCGCGCTGCTCGGCGTCCCAGATCATGGCTGCGCCGATACGGCACTTGACCGAGTAAGCAGGATTACGGCCTTCTATCTTGGCCAGCACAGTAGCCTGAGCGCCATCAGTAATACGGTTTAATTTAACTAGCGGCGTGTTGCCAATAGATTGAGCATTATCTTGAAACCAGTTTGACATGAACATTCCTTTTACATACGTTTGCTTAATCACAATGCATAATTTGACTATACAGAAAATAATACTCTATCAAAAATGTCAGTAGTCAAATAATAACTATTAGCTATTTATTAAGCATAAAAAGTAATTAGGCGGCGATGCCAAATACTTTGAATTTCTACTCACTTGGAATTTCTGGATTCTTGATTTTTTTGGGAGGTAAAATAAATTCTCCTGGATGCTGATTAAGCCGAGTAGCCAAACTCTTAATCAGTGCACGCCACTGATTAAAGCGCACTTTACGCGACTTCATCGCTACATATAATGCCAAGCCAAAACTCACTGTGAGATTCACTAATCCGATCAAAGCCAAGCATAAGCCGATATAAGCAGCCGATTGCCAACTCAGCATAAAATCCAGACTGAAACTTGCAAAACCAACAAACGCCGATGAGAAGGCAATATGACGGATATCAATTGGCAAGCCAAGCAATATACCAAGCCCGCTCATACCGCCAAGCAAGCAGCCAAAATAAAAATTACCGGCCAGCGCACCCAGATTATTCTCAACATAATTGGCGACCCGCTCCAAACGCTGCGCCCCCATCAACTTCTGCATCCATTTAACAGCGCGCAAGCGCTGTGGTATTTTGTTATATACCGCTAAATTGTCGTGATAACCCGCGATCAGCCCCGATAAAAACAGACATACACCAGCAACTGCAGCATAAAACAGCGCCCCGCTACGCATTGGATCAATATCTGCCAATAAATGATTTGCTTTATTAGCATCAATAAATGACTGCCCGGTGAAATGCAGCACCCCCCATGCAAGCAGCATAGCCATTGGAATGGCAATCACCACATTACCAAAAATAGCGACAAGCTGACTGCGCATGGTATTTGCAATCATGGCCACCAGATTATCCATCTCTTTGGATTTAGTATCAGAGGCATTATCAATAGTTGCCGCAATCGCCGCTGCCGTCATTGCCGGCTGTTTAGTAGCAACGGTAAAATGCAAGATGTGGATCAGAATAAAGCCAAGTCCGTAATTCAGGCTGAACACAATCGCTTCAGTCAACGGTGCCAGATGCTGTTTTGCAAAAACAATCTTCAGCATCGCCATCATGGCAATGATCACACCCGCGCCCATTGCTGATCGCATCAAGGCATAATATTCGCTGCGGTTTCCAGTGATATAGTGTTCACCGGTGCGGCTCGCATTTTCAGTCACGCGCACCGCCATCAGCTCCATGCTTTCACGCCAGTGCTCATACAAATCGTTCTTATGACACTCGCTATAGACCAGCGCCTTAAACAATCTGACTATTTCAATATCGGCAGACTCACCATGCTGAAAGTTATGCAGAATAGTCAGCAACTCTTCCAAACGCGACACCTGCTGCAACATGCGTTGCAGAAGCTGGGTAAGATTGATACTGGTTCCGGTTTGCGCACTGTTGCGCCTGATTTTCGCTATGATTGCCTTGCATTGATCAAGCATCACCAGGATATGCTTGATATCAATCTGACCGGCTTGATCAGCCTGCTCGCTCAAAACTTGTGCTAACTCACTTTGCTGCATCACAAAAGGCGAACTATGCTGCTCAAGCTCAGGATAATTACGCAACAACTCCGGCTCAAGACCAAGCGCGGCGATACGGTAAGACAGTACTTGCGAAGCTGCAAATAAATTTTGCTGACAAGTATCAGCAAGCGTTTTATCGGCTAAATCGAAACGCATAGCTTGAATCAATTGCACCCATACTTCGTCCGGCACTGCACTCACCCACTGCTCGTCACTTGTTTTAGTGAAGAACAAAGTGAACAAGTCAATCAGATAATCTCTGTTGATAGCATCAGGCAACAGCTTGTGCGAGATGCGCCTGCGCATTTCAGAAAAGAAGCTGGTAAATACAGAGTGGCGTGAGATTAAAAATAAAGTAATTGGTTTACTCTCACTTAATAATTGCAAAACTGTTTCACGCAGCAATTGCGCTTTTTGCGGATCTGTCGTAAGTAAGTAACAGAGCGCCTGAATAGCTTTTACCGCAAGCTCGGTTTGATCTGGTTTAGCCGGCCTGATTTCAGCAACAAGATCAGTAATTAGCTGCTGCGCATAATGTTGCTGCTGAGCGCATTGCTCAAACACCTGTTCCATACCATTCAAATTCTGACTCGCGTTTTTTTTCATATTCTTAAGTATGTTTCCAAAATCTGTTGCTGTGTGATGGTGATACCTGATCAGGCTGTTTATTAAATCTGATTTAATCAGATGTTCAAAGAAGAAAAAAAGTTTAATGCAATGCCTCGCAAACCAAAACGGTAGCAAGGCTGCAAGTTTAACTGTAAGAAGTAGCATCTGCCACTGATGTGCAGATGCTGATTTGAATATAACTTAAAGATTTATTGAATCAATTACTAACGAGGGTAAACACTAAAATTTTCGTAAAGCCGTCATTGCGAGCAAAGCGCGGCAATGACGATATTTAAGTATGTACTTAATTACTTAGGCGTTTTAAGACTTTCAGTCAAATGCGGATTCAGTGTCTGCAGCATCTGCGAAAATACTTTAGGGTTACCCGCAACGATATTACCGGTTTTCAACCAGCTTTCATTGCCTTCAAAGTCACCGACAATTCCGCCAGCTTCCTGCACCAGCAAACCACCGGCTGCAATATCCCAGGTTGATAAATTGATTTCAAAGAAACCATCTACCCAGCCAGCAGCCACATAAGCCAAGTCGAGCGCTGCTGAACCAGGACGGCGAATACCGGTAGTTTTCTTGATCATATCTTTCAACATATCAAGATAAGTATCCAGATGCGTGAAATCACGGAATGGGAAACCGGTAGAAATCAGTGAATCCTGCAATTTACTACGATTAGTTACACGGATACGCTTGTCATTGAGAAATGCACCGCGGCCTTTAGTTGCGGTAAACAGATCATTGCGCACCGGGTCATAAATCACAGCCTGCGTCAGTACGCCTTTTTGCTGCAATGCAATTGAAATACAGTATTGTGGAAAGCTATGCAGGAAATTGGTCGTGCCATCCAGCGGATCAATAATCCAGATATTTTCAGCATCCTGATTGCTCTCGCCACTTTCTTCACCTAAAAAACCATGGTCAGGGTAAGCATCTTTGAGGATATCGATAATCGCCTGCTCAGCGGCGCGGTCCACATCACTTACAAAGTCGTTATAGGTTTTGGATTGAACTGTGATTGAGCCAACATCCTGAGATGCACGGTTGATAATACGGCCAGCTTCACGGGCGGCTTTAACTGCGATGATTAGCATTGGATGCATGACTAGATTTTCTTAAAGAACTGATAAAATGCTATTTTAACTTTTATTGACCTTAACACCAAATCAAGTGTTAATAATCATCTACTGCGTCAGGCACTCAATTGGATAAACAAAACATCTT